>CAYVLJ010000001.1:0-2692 GCA_964452375.1 uncultured bacterium
CATGGAAGAATGTGTGGAACTGGCCAAAGAACTCGGCAAGCGTATCAATGAGGCCACGGGCAGTCCCATTTATCTTTACGGAGAAGCCGCTCAGCGCAAGGACCGCTACAATCTGCCGGATATCCGCAAGGGTGAATACGAAGCGCTGGAAGAAAAACTCAAGGATCCGGATTTCGCGCCCGATTTCGGCGAGCCGATGTTTTTACCCAAATCCGGCGCTACGAATGTCAGCGCCCGCGCCTTTATGCTGGCATATAACATCAATCTGAATACGGCCGACATCAAGGCCGCTAAAGATATCGCACTGACTATTCGCTCATCCGGCCGAGCCAAACGCGATAAGAACAACAAGATCATCCGCGATGAGAACGGCAAGATGGTCAAGGTCCCCGGCAAGCTGAAATTTTGCCAAGCCGGCGGCTGGTACATCGAGGAATACGGTTATGCGCAAGTCACCATGAACCTTCACCGCATCGATATTACCGGATTGCATACCGCCTTTGATATGGTCATTGAAGAAGCGGCTAAGAAAGGTTTGCGCGTTACCGGATCGGAATTGATCGGACTGGTGCCACTGCAGGCCATGCTGGATTCCGGCGAGCATTATTTGAAAAAACAAGGCTCTTCCACAGCTTGTCCGGAAAAAGATATCATCAACATTGCCATACGTTCGCTGGGACTGGAAGACACTTCGCCTTTCGATCCGCAAAAACGCATTGTGGAATATTCCCTCAAGAATGAAGAAGGCCAGCTCAAACATTTGACAGTGAATAATTTTACCGATCTGTTATCCTCGAACGCACCGGCGCCCGGCGGTGGCTCTGTAGCTGCATTGAATGCGGCGCTGGCTGCGGGACTCTCTGCCATGGTCGCGAACCTGACCTTTGAGAACAAGAATTATAAGGACGTCCGTGAGCCCATGGAAAAAGCCGGTCGCGAAGCGCAGGCACTCAAAGTGAAAGCCCTGCAACTCATTGATGACGACACGGAAGCCTTCAACGTCTGGATGGATGCCATGCGCATGAAGAAGAAAACGGACGAACAAAAGGCCAGGCGTAACGCCGCCATTCAGGAAGCTGTTCTTGGTGCCATCAATATTCCTCATAGCACTTTGAATTTGTGTCCAGAGATCTTAAAACTGGCCGAATACGTTCTTAAGAACGGCAACCAAAATGCATTGTCCGATGCCGCAGTTTCCGTTAAACAAACACAAGCCGCTGCCTGGGGCGCGTATTATAATGTTTTGATCAATCTGCCATCTCTGGACGATCCGAAAAAACGCGAAAGCATCCGCAAGGCGGTAAAGAAAGCCTTGGATGCCGTTGAGAAAAAAGCCGCCGAACTGACGCTCTTTGCAGAGGAGAAACTAGTCAATGATATCAACTGACCTGATCATTCAGAATGCCCATATTATCACGGTCTCTGCCCGGGGAGAGATCGCAAATGGCTGTATCGCGATAAAAGATGAAATAATTATCGATATCTTTGAGGGCGAAAATAAAGACTATCACTCCGAAACCGTCATTGATGCCAATGGTAAGCTGGTCATACCCGGTTTCGTGGACTGCCACACACATCTGGTGCATGCCGGTTCACGGGCCAATGAATTGCAGTACCGGCTGCAGGGAATGAGCTATCAAGAGATCCAGCAGAAGGGCGGGGGTATTCATGCCTCTGTCAGAGATACACGTGCTGCAACGGTTGAAGAGCTTTATCAACAATCCCTTGAACGCGCTAAGCTCTGCATCAAGCATGGAACCACCACGGCTGAGATCAAAAGCGGGTACGGATTGGAGCCCGCGACCGAAAAGAAAATGCTGGAAGTCATTCATCGTATAAATGATGAAAGCGATCTTGAGACCGTTGCGACTTTTTTGGGTCCGCACGTTTACCCTCAGGACCGGGAACCCGAAGCATACCTTGACTGGCTCTTGCATGAGGGACTGGAACTGGCAAAAGAACAGGCGGAATTCGTGGATATTTATTGCGATGTCGGCGCTTACTCTTATGCAGATACAGAGAAATTCCTAAAGGCCGCAAAAGCCAAAGGCATCTCGTTGAAGATCCATTCCGGACAATTTGAAGCACTGGGAGCTACCGGACTTGCCGCGGATCTCAGTGCCGTCTCAGCGGATCATCTGGACCATGTCACCGAGGCCGAATTCGACGCCATGCTGCGCGCAGGAACCGTTCCCGTATTTTTACCCGGATGTTCATATTATCTTAAAACCGCTTACCCCGATGCCCGCCCCTACCTGGATGCCGGCATGCCGGTCGCTTTAGCTACCGATTACAATCCGGGCACTTGTCCGTCGCTATCAATTTCCATGATGATGTCCCTGGCCGTAATGCACATGGGCTTTACTCCCGATGAAGCTTTGACGGCCGTAACGCTCAATGCGGCCAAAGCCTTGAAACAAGATCATCTCATCGGTTCTCTGGAAAAAGGCAAGCAGGCAGATATCCTTATCTGCGAGATTGGCGAACTTGATGACATGATCGCGATGTTTGGGGTGAACGCTGTGTCGACTGTCGTTAAAAAAGGGTTGTTAATTTGAGTTAAATACGTATTTTGAACATCATACCGAAATAAGAGGAAAATCATGAACAAATTGCTCGCTGTAATGCTTATCCTGATGATGGCAGCCGCACTGTCGGCAGCAAAAGTATGCTTCAGGATTGTGGTGATTAC
>CAYVLJ010000001.1:2702-47009 GCA_964452375.1 uncultured bacterium
TTTATCGGTGTAATGCTTATTCTTATGAAGGCACCCGCACTGTTGGCCAAAGATACGTTTTCAAAACACAGCTTATCTGCCAATCTTGGTGGTCCCGGAGCGCTTGCAACATTTGAATATCAATATCAAATCCGTTCAAGTGAAAAAAGCAGCTTTTTTCTTACCGCCGGCATGGGAAACGCATTGCTGATGTTTTCCTTTCCTCTCGGATTCAATTATACCTATGGAGATAAAAATCAATTATTGGCGGGCGCTCACTTTGTTCCTCTGGCAATTTATTCCGATCTATTTGGCAGTTTTTTATCTTCTGATCAAAGCGATTCGTGGCAAATAGCCTATGCATTTTCTCCTCGTTTCGGTTATCGCAGAATGATCAACGGCCTTAATGGAGATTCATATTTTCAAATATATTTTTCACCTCTTTTCGGTTTACAGGGCGGATTTTTTCCCAGTGGCGGAATTGGATGGGGAGTATATCTGTAATACATTTTATTAGCAACTCTTGAGGTGAATATGAAAAAGATCATTATCTTGTTGTTGGTTTTTTGCCTGACTGTTTTTGCCTTTGCGGAAGATAAACCCTACCGTCATGGACTTTCATTGAACTACGGCGGCCCTTCATCAAAGTTTCATGCTGAATACCAGTACCAGCTCATAGCAAAAGAAAAACACCATTTGGGTGTTTCTGCCGGTGTAGGTTATATATTTGGCGGCGTCGGTATTCCGATCGGTGTCCAATACCGCTTTGGAAAGATCCATCAGCTTGAAACGGGATTATATTATTCACAACTGGCATCCAGTGTTACGACGAGTTTTAATATTTCCCTGAGATTGGGTTATCGGTTCAACTATAAGCAATTCTTTGCCCATGCTTATGTTTCACCCTGGATGGGTGTCAGTTATTCAGGCTCACCCTGGATGGGATTTGGTATTGGTATGTTTCTTGATTCTTTTTGAAATTCCATTGCTTTATTATAAATTAATTCTATGATAAAAAATATACTGCTTCGATCATTTCAAATTTTATCCATCATTCTTCTGGCTTTCCTGACAGTCAGCACTTTTATGCCATTGAAAGAGGATGCGGGATTCTTATTTCTGAATCGTTTTTATGATTCGCCCCTAAATTTCGCCCTGTGGATATTGATGGCGGTATTGCTCGTTGCAGCCGTGCTTTTTAAAGGAATACGTTCACCCCGGCAGAAATTCCTGCACCTGGCCTTAGCCATTATCATTGTTCTTTTTATTATTGATAAATCGACAAACGAACGTTTTTATATGACGTTAAAAGAGGGAAATACCACAGATCTGTCCAATTACATTGATTCTGACCCTGAGATATATGATGTTGATATAAAACTCAAACGTTTTGAGATCGATCTTCACGAAGATGAACAGTCACCTAGATCTTATCGCAGTTATCTGAAGCTGAATGATAAAGATGTTGTTCTGGAAGTGAACAAACCGCTGGCGATCGGTCGATATCGCTTGTATCAGTCCGCTTTTGAAAAGCATTATTATTTTGATCTTCAGATCGGAAGCAAACATTATGAACTTAGTTTTGGTGATACGATAAAGAACGCGCAAGAAAAAATAATCGTGCTTGATGATTACAACAGCCGTATCAGACATTTCCGTTTGATCGTTGATGAGCAAACGCGTTGGCTGCCACTAAACTCACCGGTTATGATCGACGATGACGAGTGGAGCATTACTTCCATTGGCGAGGTTTACAGTTCGGTGATCGAAGTGGTGGAAGTGCGTGGGTTGTTTTGGCTTCTGCTGGCCGGTATTCTTTATTTGGCCTTCATGGCCTGGGATTTCTGGAAGCCCAAAAAGCAACAAGAGGAGACGGCTTAATGGAAATGATCTTTCTTGTTATTGCGCTTGTTTTTTATCTCGTGTCCGCCATATTGCGTTTGTTACCGGTAAAAAAACAATATTCGGACTGGTTCTTGCTGCTCGCGGGTTTATCTCACCTGGGCTTGCTGATCACCCGGTCAGTTCTTGCTAAGCATCCGCCTTTTACGAATATCTACGAAACCTTTCTTTTACTGCCTTTCCTGCTCTTTTTGCGCATAGTTCTCTGGCCGAAACGCCATGTTGGGTCTTACGGAATGATCATGACCTTTATTTCTGCGGCTTTTTTAACGGTTGCCCTGATCCTTCCTGCGGATATAAAAACGCCCAAACCCCTGATGCCGGCCCTGAACAGCATTTGGATGTACATTCACGTGCCCGCCTATTTCTTTGCCTATATGGCGCTGATCGCGGCATTGGTTTATGCAGTGATGGTTCTGACAAAAAAGGACCATGCAATCGGGGAAACAGCTAAGCGTTTGGATGAAGAGCTTAAGATCGCTTTCTTTTTCTTAAATGTCGGTTTAGTAACAGGGGCCGTTTGGGCCTACGTAAGCTGGGGCAATTACTGGTCCTGGGATCCGAAAGAAACCTGGGCGTTGATCAATGTGCTGGTGTTGTCCTATGTTTTTCATTTGAAAATACCAAATCCGCAAAAGAAAGCGTGGATCCTGATCATCGCTGTGCTGACGGTAGCTTTCACGTATTGGGGGGTCACTTATATTCTCAGCGGGTTGCATAGTTATACATAAGATTTATTGATTTGACTCAAATCGAATTATTAAATTTGAGTCGAATTTAATTGTTATGTTTGAGTCAAATCAAATTGTTATCATTGAGTCAAACACTTCTATCTTGCAAATCAAACTCATATATTTTATATTAAATAAAACAAATAATTAATCCCATTAGGAGTCAATATGAAACGCGTTGCTGTGATTTTCATATGTGTGTTTTCTCTGTATCTCATTGCTGAAGAGATCCCTTCCGGAGAACATGCGATGGGGTCAAGAAAGTATTCGGACTATGAAAAACCCGAAAGCTGTAAAAGTTGTCACACCCGGATCTACCAGCAGTGGTCGCAATCCATGATGTCCCAGGCCTATACCCACCATTGGGATGAGATCGAATACTGGGAACTTGCCGTGCCGCATGGTGATAAAGATCCCACCTTCAAGGCTGCCGCAGACGGCTGCAACGGCTGTCATGCTCCGCTGGCCTTTTTGGCCGGTGACGTGCCGCCGCCGAAACCCGCTGAAAACTCCCGCGCGAATGAAAGTGTGAGCTGCGACCTCTGTCACACGATAACCGGGATCAGCGGCGATCCGGTGAATTTCAATTGGATCTCCGAACCCGGACGCACCAAATATGGGGCAAAAGAAGGACTGGAATCTCCGCACCATATTACAAAATTCAATGATATCTATACCGTTGCCGATTATTGCGGGTCTTGTCATAACGAGCAAAATCCCTTCGGACTATGGGTTAAGTCCACTCAGATCGAATGGGAAGAAGGACCCTACGCTGAACAAGGTGTCCCCTGCTTTGTGTGCCATATGCCGAAAGCTCCCGGACGAAGCGCGCCCATGGCGGAAGAAAGTATGGTCGCTCAGCATATTTTTCTCGGCGCTCATAACGAAGCGAAACTGAAAAGCGCCATCGAGGTATCCATACACCCGGACGAACGGGAGATCCCATATGACGGAGCGGTTGTTTTTCAGGTCGAACTTTTCAATGCCAAGGCCGGACACAAGATCCCGACCGGTTCGGTCGAGGACCGCATTCTCTGGCTGGATGTCCGCGCCGTTGATGCCGAAGGCAAAGAATATCATCTGCCTGTAGACCTGAAAGGATTTGAAGGCGAGGAATATACGGTTGCCTCTGATGAACTTGCATACAGCGACATGGGATTTCCATTGGGGATCGAGGATTTTGAAGGCGTACAGAGAGACGGAGTTCCTGTTGGAAACCGCATTTTCCGCATGCCCTATTTCGACGAGAAAGGGATCATGACTATTCAACAATGGAATACACGCTCATTCGGTGTTGATTATCGTGTTGGACCGCGGGAAACAAAACTGGAACATTATACCTGGTATATGCCGGATGATATCGCATTCGGCGATGTGGTCATCACGGCACGTTTGTATTACCAAAAACTGGTTAAGCCCGTTGCGGATTTTCTGAATGTCCCGGCGGATGAAAGTGAAATGATATTAATGAATGAAGCCTCAACAACAATAGAGGTTTATGATTAAGGAGGCCGGTATGAAAAAGATGAAACTGTTTTTACTTATTGTTTTGATCATCATGTTGTCGGTACAAAGCGCGATGGCGATACCTGCGTTCGCCCGGCGATATAAATATTCATGTACTACTTGCCATGATCCCTTTCCACGTTTAAAGGATTATGGAGATGAATTTGCAGGTAACGGTTTTATTGAACCGGATGAAGAGCGCGAGCGGGATTACGTTACGGCGGGTGACGACAAGCTTTGGCTGAATCGTGATTTTCCTTTTGCCGTTAGGTTTGATGTATACGGACTGGCGGAAACCGGCGGTGACGTCAAGCTCGATCTTCAAACGCCTTACGGTGTTAAGCTTTTAACCGGTGGCACGCTTTACAAGAACATCGGTTATTACATGTATTTTTATCTCTTCGAACGCGGTGAAGTAGCCGGGCTGGAAGATGCTTATATCCATTTCGATAATGTATTCAAAAGCAACCTGGATATTCTTGTTGGCCAATTCCAAACCTGCGACCCCCTTATGAAACGCGAGCTTCGCTTGACCTATGAAGATTATCATGCCTACAAGGTCAAGATCGGCGATTCGAATATTAATCTCGCTTATGACCGGGGACTGGCTTTTGCTTACGGCATCGATAAGACCGGCACGGATATCATCGCGACGGTAACCACCGGAAACGGTATTCCGGAAGCCGGTGTCGATAAACGCTTTGACGCGGATCCCTATAAGAACTTTATGATCAGGGTAGCCCAGGGAATCGGCGAGCATATCAGTATCGGCGGGTTTTATTATCGCGGCAAGGAGGATAAGGTCATCGACGAGGTGCTGACACCGGGATTGTCCAATACGGTCACCTATTTTGGACCGGACATTGTTCTGAGTCTCGGAAAATTCGTTCTGACCGGACAATATCTGCGACGCCACGATTCCGATCCTCTCTTTACAGGAGGAACGTTCTCTCCCGTTACAACCCACGGTATTGTGGGGGAACTTGTTTTTGCACCCAATTATGACCGGTCCAACACTTACTGGACATTATTATACAACCGTATAGATTCCGACCTGCCTACACATGATTACCACACCATCGCCTTTAGCGGCACATATATGATGGCGCGTAACTTGAGATTGATCGGAGAATATATCTACGACCTGGAAAATACGAACCACATGTTCATTCTGGGACTTACCTCTGCATTCTGATATCAACCGGAACCGGATCATCGAAATACTGAATATGCCTTAAAAACACCGTGGTTCAATCGTATCAATTAAAAAAGGATCGCTTATGAACCGGAATATGTTTTTTAAGTTTTTTTTGATGATGCTTTTATATCCCCTGTTATTGTTATCTGCGACATGGACCCATACGGATGCGGCCACAGAACCGATCTCCACCCGGCCTGTGATCTGCGCTGACCCATTGGGACATCTTCACATTGCATGGACGGCCAATGATCCCTACGGGGAAACACTTCATTATGCTACCAACCAATCGGGAGATTGGACATATGCCAAACAAGTTGCCGGCGGCTCCAGCAACACGGCATATACACCATCCATAACTGTAGACCGATACGGCTTCCCCTATATCGTTGCCAGGTTCTACAGCTATAACTACAATATTAGATACTTTACCAATGCATTTCAAACCTCGTCTTATTGGCTGGGAATGACGGCCATGGGCAACGGGCATTATCACGAGTCTTCCATAGAGGTCGATAGTGAAAATAATGCGCATGTCTTCGCTCAGGAAGATACCTGGGGAAGCAATGTGTTTTATCAGAATCATGATCTGGCGGATGTTGTGATCGAAGGGGGTACTTCCCAATTTTTTGCCACGGCTATCGATAAAAATGATGTACTGCACTTTTTGGGAAGTCATGAAAATAATATCTGGTATACATACAATGACGGAACCGGCTGGAGCACACCGGATTCTATTGATCAACTTGAAATATCGACTTATCATCCGTCGCTCTTCTGCGACGGGGATGGCAATCTGCATGCGGTTTTCGCCAGCACGAACGGTATCTATTATACAAATAATGTTTCGGGCGGCTGGAGTGTCCCGGAGCAGGTGGTTACTTCAGGCATATTTCCAAATGTTGCCGTTGATGAGAACGGCAAAGCACATATCGTTTATTATACGCAAGTCGAATACGGCGGATTGTTTTATGTAAATAACTTAAGCGGCAGTTGGTCTTCCGGCGAATTCATTGCCTCTATCAATACGGATGCCAGTCCTGCTACCGAAGATGTCGCTCACGTTGAAAGCAAGATCGCTCTTGATCTGAAGAACAGCACGGTTAATATTGTCTATATTGCTGACGGCAATACGGTCAAAGTAGCTCATACAGATGATTATGACCTCAGAGCAATACACCAACATGATACGACAAGTACCTGTGTCAGCCTGGGTACAATGCCTGAACTTGACACATTAAGCACATCCGTTAGCGGTTCAATAGAACTCATGAATTTTCGTATCAGCGACGCAAGCGGGGATGGACTTCCCACCTCGATCGAGGAGATGGTCTTCCAGGCAGGCCCGGGAATGTCCGACGATCTTGTTTTTAATGATGTTTTTCAAAGTGTCTCGTTGTCGTGCTCAGACGGAAGCAGCTCTTCCTGTTCTGTTTATGGCAATAAAATTCTTGCCGGAACAAAAGACAATATTTGGAAAAATGTTCCTGATGGCGGCTCGCTTGATTTTACTTTAAGCGGAGTATTCAAAGACCCGCTCACAGATATGGACGGAAAAAGCCTTCAGGTCAAGATCAACGGATTGAACGAAATAATCGCAGATACCGCCGGTTCGGCATTTAGCAAAACCTGTGCTGATATCTGTTCCGACACGCTGTTGTTCAGAGTAGTCCCCGACCATTTTATCTTTTTAAATCTCGGAGATGATTTTTATAACGAGAACCTGATCATTGGTTGGTGGATGCAGCTTCAGATCGTTGATGCCGCCGGGAATGTGGCTACCGGTGTGTCCGATGTCAACGTGACCCTGTCTGCCGTTGAGCTTGATGGCTTAACCCCAACGTCACTTCAGCTTCAATCTACCGAAACACTCACCAAAACATTTACCAACGGCGTGGTTAATTGGAACAATATCACCTATCCGGCTTCCGGACAGATCCGCATTCAGGCCAGTTGTGATCTCTTGACTGCAGCATCAGATACGATAACCGTTATGCCTTTCAACCGAACGCTTTTGATCACTGCCGATGATACCATCTCGGATTTTCTGAACAGCGAAGGCATCGCACATGATTACTATCACGAAGGCAATTATCAATTTCCTACCGCAAGCAAGATCCCGGCTTATGATCATATACTAATGTGTCCGTCATTGAATTATGCCTGGTATGTCGATAGCACCAAGATCCGGTCCTTTCTGGAGAGCGGGACGGATACAAGCAGAAAATCCATGCTTGCGATGGGAGAAAGCGGATTAGGCAATGTTTATGATTCCCCCTTTGCAAAGGATTGTTTCGGTGCGACGCGCGAACAGATTTTTTCGCACCCCGGAAACGGTCTCACCGGAGTCGCGGATGATCCGGTAACAGACGGTATCCAACTTTCTGTTCCTGCCGGGAATTTGTATGAAATCATACCCTCACCCGGAGGCGCCACAGCAGTTCTGCATGAAGATCAGACCGATAAGACCGTGGGTACCCGATATGACACACCTGCATTCAGAACGATCATGTTAACACCCGAATTTAGAAGTATATCGCCGGATATCGGACGTTCAAATCTTTTTTCTCAGATCATGGCCTGGTTTGACAGCTACGTTATTCCTGAATATCCTCCCGAATTGGCCGATCTTCCGGATATCAATATGACTGAGGACGTGATCAAACGTATCCCGCTGTCAGATTGGCATGCATACGTTTCAGATGAAGATACTCCGGCGGATTCTCTTCAATGGATAATTAGCGGATTGAATTTACTGAATTATTCGATCATACATGATACGCTGATTTTAACACCCTATGAGAATGTTTTCGGAATGGATACTATCTTCGTCACTGTCTCCGATGGTGAATACAATGATACCGATACGGTGCTGGTGACTGTTGGTCCCGTAAACGATGCACCCGAACCTTTTAACTTGCTTCTGCCAACGAATGGAACAGTCGCACCTGATACGTCATCCTTATTGCTGAGTTGGGAACCTGCCGTTGATATCGATGATGATACCCTGTATTATCAACTGCACTTTAGTGCGACAGATTTTGATTCTACGATCTATTTGATGAATACAGTCAATATGATTTTGGAAGACCTGACATTATTTCCCGCTGACACGACGATCTTGTGGTCGGTCAGCGTCAGTGATCCCGATGATAGTACGGTAACAGCACTTAATGCGCCTTTTTCATTTTGTGTCACGCATATTGAAGTTTCACTGGCTGAGCGCTTTCCAGAAGATTATGTCCTTCTGCCCTGTTATCCCAATCCCTTTAATCCCCAAACAACAATAAGCTTTGGCTTACCGGAAAAAAGTTTTGTTAAAATCTCAGTGTTTGACCTAAACGGAAAACATATAAAAACACTTTTGAATAACATGATAGCAGCGGGCTTTCATAAAGTAAACTGGAATGCCGGAGATATGCCATCAGGAATATATATCATTGCGATCCATGCGGGGGAATTCGTTAATACGCAAAAAGTCGCCTTGTTGAAATGATTGAATCATAATAAAAAACGATGCATCCCGGAAGCTAAACGAAGAGTTGCTTATCCCGGATCGACCCAAATGCTGTCGAGTGTAATTTATTAGTGGAATTATATCCGGATATTTTACTTTTTCTTTTTATCTTTGATCTTAACTTCAAGAATCTCATCCCACCTCGTTGTATATGATCTTGAGCGCATATTCTGTTTCAAGGCATGTTTGTCTTTCAAGCCTTGATCTGCGATCTTAAGAGTGTTTCGTCCGAATTTATCATTGACCAGGTCCAGCGCTTCAACCAGGCGATTGTCTTTGTCATTTAAAGTATTGTCCGTAAAAAGATCTTCCTGCAAAGCCTCCGCCTGCTGAAAATCCATCAAGATCACGCCGGCTTTTTTATAATCGTAACCGGGTTTATATATCTTTTTTAACGCTTCTTTGGCTTGTTTTATCAGCACGATCGAGTTCTGCGTTGCCGGGAATTTTATAACGATGTTTCGCTTGTACTGCGGCAGATCCTCCCTGAAATAATTGGTATGAATGAATACCATCATCGAGGATGCGAAAGAATGCTGTTTCCTAAGTTTGACCGCACAGGTCGCGCAATGAGTGGCAACTGCCTGTTCCAGGTAATCATAATCCCGGATCATTTCTCCGAACGATCGTGCGGTGCAAATGGCTTTTTTGGGTTTTGTTGTCGATTCAAAGATCACGGAAGGTTCACCCTCGAGTTCTTTCTTGATCCTTAGTCCGACAACCGTCAATTCTCGAAGCACCAGATCGTCATTCAGGCGGATCAACTCACCCGCGGTTTCAACACCCATCATGGCCAGTTTTTGTGTGGTCCTTCGTCCTATGCCCCAGACCTTCCCGACAGGGAATTCATTAAGAACCTTCTTGATTTGTCTTTGCTCTGAAAGCGCCATGCATCCTTTTAGAGCCGGATCTTTTTTTGCCAAATGAGTCGCGATCTTTGCCAGGGTCTTGGTTGGAGCAATACCGATGCTGACGGGAATACCGGTGTACTTACCCACTAGATCTTTGAGATGCCGTGCTATCTTCAACATGGATATATCGTTGCCCTCTTCCAGTTCAAGAAAAGCTTCGTCGATGGAATATATCTCGATATCTTTTGAATACTCGCTCAAGATATTCATGACACGCCGGCTCATGTCGCCGTATAATGCAAAATTAGTGGAAAAGACTTTCACGCCTTCTGCTTCGACCAATTGTTTATACTTGAAAGCAGGAGCACCCATGGGAATGCCGAGGGCTTTAGCCTCATTGGAACGTGCAATGACGCAACCGTCATTATTTGATAAAACAACAACGGGCTTCCCGTTCAGGTCGGGAGAAAATACTCGTTCACATGAGGCATAGAAGTTGTTGCAGTCGACAAGCGCGATCATTTTTTCATCTTCTTGATCACATAAGTAACAATGCCCCAGATAATGAAGTCATTATCTTCCCCAACTGGAATAGGGGCATAATCCTCATTTTCCGGCAGCAAATAGCAGGTGTTTTTTTCCACATGTACGCGTTTGACGGTAAAATCTCCGTCGATATAACATACCGCAATGGCATCGTTCTTTGGGTCCAGAGAACGGTCGATCACTAAAACATCCCCATCGTGGATATCGATATTCTGCATCGAGTTCCCTTTAACGCGACCATAGAATGTGGCATTGGGATTTTTGATCAATTCTTTGTTAAGATCCAGACTCATGTCTATGTAATCGTCAGCCGGAGAAGGGAATCCGGCTGAAATATTCTCAGCATACGGCAGTTCCATTTCGGAACCGCTGTCTGCGGTGTAAAAATCAATCTTATTGTGTTTTTTAATTCGCGAAAGTTTCATTTCTCTATTCCACCCTTACTCCAATACTCCCGTACTCCACTCCGAACCCCGATCTCCGAACTCCTAAACTCGATTATAATCATCTTCGTAGCGAATGATATCATCTTCACCGAAATACTCACCGCATTGGACCTCGATCACAACAGCCGGTTCCTTTCCGGGATTCTCCATACGGTGCTTCGCCTTTTTGGCAATGAACACATGATCGCCGGGTTGGTGATCCTTAACGGTTTTATCGATGGTAATACGCATTACACCTTCAGTTACGACCCAGTGTTCCGAACGTTTTTTATGTGATTGAAGTGACAATCTCTCACCCGGCTTAACAGTGATCTTTTTTACTTTACAGGCATCATCGTCAAGCAAAACCTCAAATTTTCCCCATGGACGTTCCTCAACATAATGGCTCACGTTATTCTCCTTCGATTTCCACTTTTTCTTTTTGCGGTTTACGTCTGACGATCATAAAGAAGGCCAGCAGTAAAACGGCTGCTGAAAGATATTGAATTCCATTCAAGGTGTTTTTGTTTATTATGAAATCAAGAATTACGGCTGATAGCGGCCAGACCAACTCAAAAATTGTCGCTACGGATGCAGGAATACGCTTTAGTCCGAAATAGTAAATGAACATGGACATCGCACCGCTGGTAAATACGATCACGATCAGCAGTTTCCAGTGAATGGGCTGCATGCTTGGGACGGAATTTAATTGGCCGGCAATAAGAATAAAGATCAATGCCAAAACTGTGGTACTGCCAAAACGCATGGAAGTAGCGGTTGGGAAACTCACTTCATTTGTAAAGCGTTTGCCAAAAACCGTGGATGAGCCAAAAGCAAAAGCAGCCAAAAAGGCATAACCTGCTGCCGGATCTATCAAACGGATATCCGTTATTTTCAGTCCACCATGCTGTGAGAATGAAAGAACATACGCTGCCAGAATAGCCAAGACCGCCCAGATATAGAAATCTTTCCTAAGCTTTTCTTTAAGTATAATCCTGGCAAGAAGCAAAGCGAAAACTGGTTGTAATTTCTGAAGGATCACAACCGTCGCCAATGTTGTTCCGGAACTGGGGTCAAAAGCGGCAAAAAATGCTTTTGTAATAAAGAGCGTTCCCAGCAATCCTCCCCAAATCGAGACCCAGACCAATGATCCCCAGCCGGCGGGAGACAGTTCACGAATTTCTTTTCTTCCTCGGATAAGAAAAGGTATAAGCACAAGAAAGCCGAAAGCATGTTCAAAAAATACGACAAGTCCGGCGGGCAGTTCATAGAATTTTGGACGAATAAAAACGCCGTCAAGACTCCAAAGCAAAGCCGCCAAGCCAACGGCCAGTGCTCCGATAAGCAAAGTGATGTTTATTTTTGTTTTTTTCATTTTACTTCTTCCCTTTCTGTATATCCATTATTCTTTCCAGTTTTTTTGATTCCGCTTCCAGCCATTTTTTGAATGAATCCACATCCCCCTTGTTGCGAATTTCGGCCAATACCTGCATTCCGGGCGTTTCAAAATTCTCGTCAATTCGCAATTTAACACCCTTGGATAAAGAAATATTATTCAAATGATCACTCATTTGTTTTCTAAAATTCGCGATCGTCGGGTATCTCATTTCATACAGCGATCGGCGTATTTCCTGAAGCTTTTGTGATGATGACATTTCTTCATTTTCTGGCGTTTGTTGCAGTGAAGAGTTTTTCCATACATCGCCGACTGAGATCTTTTTTATTATACTGATATCTTGTAAAAGCGTTGCAATGGATTCCAACAGGTTAATTCCCGGATTCATTTCAAGCAGGGGATCTAAAAGCTTCCGGATGTCGGGGTTCGAAAAACGCAGGATGCGTTTTAAAGGAACGTTTTTAGAAATTAAATAGTATTTCCAATTCTTTTCATAATAGTTCAGTATTTCAATGTTGTCCCACTGATGTTTCCCGATCCCCATTTTTTTTGACCATACTTCTTTATTATGATCGGGGGCATATTTTTCAAGCAGACGCATGAATTTCGCAAGGTCGAAGTGGTGATGCTGCTGACTTAGCTTCAGCATATCAGATAATACGGATTCATATGTGCTGTCTTCCGAATAAACCAAAGCATGAATAACACCCGATCCTTTTTTTATTTTTTTATTCAACAATACGGGAATATAGCGTTTTCCGTTTTTCCAGAATACCGGTAATTCATTGGGCTTATCCGTTTCAATATCATGATAGCCGTCATGGTAATCAAAGCGCTTATCGTTAAAATCAATGCTGTCTGAGTCTATGGTTTTGTACTCTCGCATATCAACGAAATACTACACAAAATTTTTATTTTTAAAAAGTAAATTATCGCTTAAAGATCAAGACCTTATATCATTCCAAACTGAACTCTTTACACTTTTGTCATGATCTTCGGATTATCATTGAATTTCAACAAGCTCGAAAATCAAAAAAATATTGTCTTTTTATAAAATTGACTGTAAGTTGGTATTGATCTTTGAATTAAACTTGCGGTCAGTATTTTTTTGAATCAACAGTAAAAAATTGGGAGCCCAAGCTCATACCGGCGGAAATCAGGCCTTTCCTACTACGCCAAGGCTTCGTAGGATCAAGGAAGATTGAACCCGGCGGCAGGCACCCACCGTGTAAAACGGGTTCATTAAATAAACCGCAAGTTTTTTTATTGTCTTGAAAAACCCTGTTTTTCAAGACAATTATCCATCATAGCCCTTAGAAGCTTTAGCGAAGAGGGGGCAAAGGCAGATAGTCTATATTTTTACTTAATGATCTTTCCCGGCTTCTGCAAAATAGGATACACAGCAAATTTAACCAGGTATATTTCGTTTCATCCCTTCATTAAAACACCTCTTACAAGGTTTTACGATTTACGTCTTACGCCTTACGTCTAACGTCTTACTTTTATACAATATTTTTCTTGTTTTTTTCTTATGTTTGACTTAAGTTTTAATATACATGGCATGTGTATAACCTGTGGATAATTGAAATATCAACGCTTAGAAAACTGTTTATTGTTTTTTCATTCCGAACAAATATTTCCTATAAGTGTTTGTTTTTTATGAAACAATAATACTACTCGGGGTGTGTAAAAACTGTTGGTATAATGTGGATAACTATGGTTTAGGGTGTGGATAACTTAAATTTTGATGATCGTGTAACAGAAGGGATACAATGGGAAGCTTGTTTAAAGGATCTTGAGGGTTCTTTAAACCCCCAATCCTTCTCATCGTGGTTTTCACCATTGCAATTTTGCTCAAATGAAAATGACGTGCTAACCTTGGCGGCGCCGAATAAATTTCATATTGAATTTATTGAATATAATTACTGGGATACCTTATCCCCGATCATTGATAAGCATTTTCCTTCCAATAAAAAGGTCCAATTCATTATCAACACCCGGCTTCAGTCGGAAAGAGATATATCCGGAACGGTACAAGAAAACGTATCGCGGCAAAAGGAACAGGATACTATGTCCATTCCCAAGGCTGAGCCACCTAAACCCGATGTTTATTCGACTTTCAACAGTCGTTTTACTTTTGAAGAATTTGTGGAGGGGCCGCACAACCAATTTGCCAAGGTTGCGGCCTCTTCTGTTTCTGAAAATCCCGGACGCACTTATAACCCGCTTTTCATTTATGGCGGTACAGGGCTTGGAAAAACCCATTTGCTTCAGGCGATCGGCAACAGAGCATATGCAAGAAATCCCTACAGCCGGGTTATCTATGTTTCTATTGACACTTTCATGCGCGACTTTATTGACGCCATAAAGAACAATAAAAAAAATGACTTTAGTTTGTTGTATAAACAGGCAGATATCCTGCTCGTGGACGATGTTCAGTTCTTAAAGTCAAGAGAAGGGACACAGGAGCAGTTCTTTCACATATTTAACGATTTGCTCCAGCGAGATAAACAAATTGTTATTACTTCGGACAGGCCTCCGAAGGAGTTAGAGGGTTTGGAAGAACGCCTTGTGTCCCGTTTTCTTTCCGGTTTGATGGTCGATGTTCAGGCACCTGATCTGGAATCCCGGATCGCCATTCTTCAACATAAGACTATCATGGAAAACCTGGATATACCCTATGAGGTCATTGAATTCATTGCTCAGAACGTTTCCTCCAATATCCGCGAATTGGAAGGAACTTTAACGACCATGCTTGCCCGTTCTTCTCTTAATCATATTGATATTACGCTCGGCCTTGCGAAATCCGTTTTGATGGACATGAAAGGTGTTAAGCGAGATAGAATTATTTCTATAGACACGGTGCAAAAGGTTGTAACGCGTTATTACAAAGTTTCTGAAAATGAGATCATCGGTAAAGGTCGTCGTAAAGAAGTTGCTTTGGCAAGACAGGTCATGATGTACCTTTGCAGAGAGATGTGCAACGCTTCTTTAAAGACTATCGGACTGCGCCTTGGTGGGCGGGACCATACCACGGTTATGTATGGTGTTCGCGAGATCGGCAAGCGCACCCGGAATGATGAAGCATTTAAAAAAGAAGTTGCGCTCATTACGCAGCAGATCGAATTCGAAGGCGATTAAAGACCTCACACAAAGCCACAAAGTACCAAAAAGTCACAAAGGTTTTTATAACCGCTAAGGTATACAAGCACACGGTAGAATTATCCGCAAAGAAACAAAGACATAAAAAAGCCACATATTTTGTGGCTCTCTTTTGTGTATTTTTATAATCTTGGTGGTTTTATTTAATATTTTCTTGGTTTCTTTGTGGTACTTGGTGGCTTTGTGTGAGATACGTGCCTTATGTTTCTTGGTGTGGGTTTCTTCGAACTAATTCTCTATGTCAAATTCTTTCAATATTGCTTCGGAATGTCCGTTGACTCGAACTCTCGGATAAATCTTTACGATCTTGCCTTTCTCATCGATCAAAAAAGTTTTTCGGATGACACCCATGAAGGTCTTGCCGTACATGTTTTTTTCTCCCCATGCACCATAGGCATCCATGACCTTTTTATCTTCATCGGAAAGAAGGATGAACGGCAACTCATATTTTTCAGCGAATTCCCTGTGCGATGCCGCATTATCCTTGGAAATACCGATGATCACAATATTGTTATCGGTATAAACCTTATAGTCGTCTCTAAAAGCGCAGGCTTCCTTAGTACATCCGGGCGTATCGTCTTTAGGGTAAAAATAAAGAACTCCTTTTTTACCCCGGAACTGTTCAAGAGAATAGCTCTTCCCATCCGCATCATTAAGCTTAAAGGAAGGGGCTATATCATTGATCTGTAATTTACTCATGTGGTTTCCTTTTGTTTATCGTATCTCAACGCGTTCTCTGAGCGAAAGTTCACTTTTTCTTCAAAAATCTGTTCATGGCTTTTTTGACACGTTCGATCTCATAAGTAATTCCTAAATGTCCCCTATTGTTGTTAAGCTTTAATGTTTTTGCTCCGATCATCTTTGCAAGATCAAGCGCCTCCCATGGAGAAACGGTATGGTCTTGCATATTCACAATAATAAAAACATCGGCCTTGATGCGTTTTGCCGTTTTTTCCATATCATAATCATCGCGCCAACTGATATCATATGTTCTTAATGCTTTTGTTTGAAAATAAAAATTATCTACCGAATAAATGCCGGGATTATAATGATCAAATTTTGCAATATGTTCTTCAGATTCCGAGGAGTGCATTTCCCTGGCATAAAATTCCGGAGATTTTGCATTGACGTTTTGCGCCAGCCGAACCGCTCTCATATAATCTTCAGGCGGAATACCGTATTCTCTGCCCATTTCGATAATGCTTAGTGAAACCTCTCTGCGAATATTGTCATATACCGAGTTGCGCGGTGATGATACGTAAAGAATCGCTTTATCTGCAAGATCGGGATATTCGCAGATCAGTTCAAAACCCTGCATGGACCCCATTGAACCTCCTACAATCGCATGGATATGCTTCAAGTCAAGATGGTCTGTTACAGCCTTTACGCACCTTGCCATATCGATAACACGTATTTCGGGAAAATTCTCTCCTGCTTGAGCTTCGGAATTTGACGGTGAGCTTGACACGCCGTTCGCCAAGGCATCTACCGCGATTATACAGTACCTTGCGGTATCGATAAAATTGTATTTGTTTATCAGACCAAAAATATGTTCCGAGGTTCCGCCATGCCAAGTGGGATATAGCACAACATTCGTAGAATCCTCATTTGGTTGACCGATCATGCGATACCCCATTTTACAGTCCCTCAGGATCTCGCCATTGAATAATTTCACATCACCGAGTTCAACGAATTGCTGTTCAGGAACAGGAAGAGCAAAAAGCATGTTAACAGCTAATAACAGAATAATGAGTTTTTTCATTTCAATATTCCTCTTAATTAATGTTCGTGAGCAAATATAACCATCTTATACAAACTGTGAAACAAAAGTTATCTCAATAAAATGATGATATTGATTTTAAGAATAATAGTTTGGGAAAGTCTCTTGCAAAGGTTTAACCGTCACATATTCTGTGTATCAATACACTCGCGAATAGCGGCAATGCCTTGTTGGATTTCTTTTTCATCGATTGCAAAGGATATTCTTATATATCCCCTGGCAGCAGGACCAAACTGTGATCCCGGTGTTACGATGATCTCGTGTCTTTCTCTGAGGATCTTGACAAAATCTTTATCGGACAAGGTTTTATTAAGCTCACTTTGAACGTTTAGCAGAATAAAATAGCCCGCTTTGGGTTTAACATAGTTTTTAAAACCGTGATGATCCAGAGTTTCGAACATCAGTTTTCGTCTGTTCTGCAAAATAGAAAGGAGTTTTTCCTTTGTCTCTTGTCCAAGCCCGTCGACCATCCTAAGAACAAAACGCTGTGAGAACGTATTGGCGCAGGTTGATGAAATATATCTCACGGAATTTACCGCTTCGGTGATCTTGGGATGAGCAAAAAGCCAGCCGATACGCAAGCCGCTGATACTGAAAAGTTTTGTCATGCTGGAAAAGGTAATCACGTGTTTTGCATATCCGGCATAGGATCTGGAAGCATTGCCGGCAAAACGGATCTCATAAAATGATTCGTCAACTAAAATAAAAATGTTGTTCTTTTCGCAATGATCAGACAACTTTTCAAATTCCGCAGGGTCAAAAAGCTGTCCTGTTGCGATCAAAGGATTATTGATCAGGATGGCTTTTGTTTTATCTCCGATAAATTCGATCAGAGATTCCGCACTTACGGGATGATCGCCTTCAAGCGATATGGGATATTCAGTGACCGTACCCGAAAAGAAGTGTCCCACCGATTCATGAGCCCTAAGTGTGAGAGACGGAACAAGGAGTTCATCATTTGGATCCAGAATTGCGGCAAGCACACAAAAGATCGCTTCCGTTGTGCCGGTTGTAATGGTTACTCCGTCCATCCCCCATACCAATTCATGCTTTTCGGCCAATGCTTCGCGAAGTTTCGGTAATCCGTAAGTTTCCGTATAATTCATATTTTCGGAACGGATGATCTCCTGGGCGGCATTCAACAACACACCCGGTACCGGAAAAGGGGGCACTGAAGATGTCATGTCGATATGTCCTTTGGGGATCGCTTCTCGTAGGAGTCTTTCGCTGGACCCGATAAGGTCCTGCAAGTGCTGTATGCGTGTGCTAAAATTCATCGCGTTCAGATATTAGGTTTATTTATGTAGATAGGCAAGGGTTTTATAGTTAAGAATTTGGAGAGCCCTGAAAATGTGATTTGGGACACAATTCTTGTTCATTTGATATTTTTTGTCATGCCGGCGATCTTGATCGTTATCTTTGAACGGGGAAGTTTTTCCATTTCATCATTGTTTACATTTCTAGCATCTTTCCATTTTGGAAATTCCGGTTCTCCGTCTAATTTTGCCTCATATAGTTTTAATTCCTGATGAAAGTGTGAATAGGTATGCTTTGCCGTTTCGGGAAATTCCTTAATGATCTTGATATTGTTTTCTTTGCAAAATTGTTCAAAATATTGCGGTTCGGGCTCTTTGAGCGTAAAACAGGGATATTCCCACAATCCTCCCAGAAACCCTTCATCCGGACGTTTTAACATTAAGACTTTGTTTTTTCTTTTAATAATGAATGCTGCACCGTAACGGGTGGGTATTTTCTTCTTTTGTGTTTTTACGGGAAATTCATTAACGCTCCCGGTAAGATAAGCGCAACAATGATCTTTTAGTGGACACTTACTACAATCCGGTTTTGGTGTACATTGCAAAGACCCGAGTTCCATCCACGCCTGATTGACCCATCCGGGGTGAAGATCATAAAAACCTTTATTCATAACATCAAAAAGCATTTTGTGATACTTTTGAGTCGAAATATTCGAGTCGAAACAGAATAGTCTCGCCATAACACGTTTAACATTGCCATCAACAACAGCTGCTGGATACCCGAAAGCAATGCTGGATACCGCAGCTGCCGTATACGGCCCAACGCCGGGTACTTTTAACCAGTCGTCATAATTATCAGGAAATGGCTGATCTGTACTGTCAGTATGTTCAACAATATATTTTGCACCTTTATGAAAATTACGCGCGCGAGTGTAATAGCCCAATCCCTCCCAGATCTTTAATACGTCCTCCAAAGGTGCTTCTGCCAGAGTGAACACATCCGGAAAACGTTCGATCCAGTTGGGATAATAGTTTTCTACCGTTGCTACCTGCGTTTGCTGAAGCATCATCTCACTGACCCAAATATGGTAGGGATTGTCAGAGCCGCGCCAGGGCATTTCACGGCGATGTTCAGTGAACCAACGCATTAAATCGTTTGTCATATCAGTACTGATGATCTTTATCATTATTTACCGGTGGGAAAATTAAAAGGAATTGAAACGGAAAGCGGCGGGACGATCAATCCCCGGTCGATCTTCGCTCTCTCTTCACCTTTGTAGAACATATAAGGAACGGCGATGCCGATAGCAGCCCCCATGATCACATCGCTGAACCAGTGCCGGTTGTCGTCTAGACGCTGAAAAGCCGTTATGGCTGCAAAGGCATAGGCTGGGACTCCCCCTTTCCAGCCGTACCACATTTGGTACATGGTGGCAGTGGCAAATGCAACGGACGTATGTCCCGAGGGATAAGATTTCCGGTCGCTTCCGTCCGGGCGGGTTCTGCCGATACCGTATTTTAGTGCATATGTCAATCCGATCGTCCCAAGATTTGAGAAAGCCCAATAGCGAAATGATTCGCCGTAATTCCCGGTTTGAATACCGTAACCCAAGGCACCCAGTGCTGACACTCCGAATGCCCAATAATGATCAACATATGAATCAGCCACCGCATCAAGCCAATGCGGAAGATAGGCTTTTTTTGTCATGAATTCGCGAACGGGCTTATCTGCCATCAGTGCAAGCCCGGATAATGCCGCCCCGGAACCGAGAATTGCATATCCTTCCCAGGTCTTGCCGATCTCGGGCATGGCATATTTAAAATAATCTTTTCCGTTGAACTGCTGCGCACTGACTATAGTTAATATTATTAGCAATATGATGAATATTTTTTTGATCATTGTCAATTGTCCTTTATCAATTGTCAATTGATTTGATATTTCTCAAATACTTTAAACAATTCATTCTCGCTTTTAACCACTTCCGCATGCCACCCGGCTTTACGAGCGCCTTCGACATTCTCTATTCGGTCATCAACGAACAGGGTGTTCGCCGGGTCGATCATAAAAAGCTCTTTTACTCTTTCATAAGATTCCGGCGCAGGCTTGATAAAACCCTGGGCATAGGAAACGTACGCTGACCGGATAACCCGTCTTAGATCGATCGCTTTGTCGACCGCATCGAAATCCAGTGAATTTGTATTGGAAAATAAGATAACCTGATAATGCTTTCTTAGCCAATGAACCTTAGCCCAAGTCCGCGGCCTCAATGGAAAAGTCTTTCCAATATTATCCCTGTAACGCTGTTCATCACCATTTTTCAAGGGAATATACTCGTTCAGCTTCTTAAAAAATGTCTTTTCCGTGTGTTTTCCTATTTCGAATTCGCGAAAAAAAGAAGAGTTATAAAACTTCATGAACGTTTCATGATCCCAGCCCATGGCATCGGTAAAATTCCTGTAGTTTACATCCACAAGAACATTGCCAAGATCAAAAACTATAGTTTTAATTCGGGTAGCAGCCATTAAAGCTCAAGTAATTCTTTGGTGGCTTTTGTGATATTTTCGTGACCTGTTTCGGTAATGATCACATCATCTTCGATGCGCACACCGCTCCAGTCGGGAATATATATGCCGGGTTCAACAGTGACGACTTGATTTGCTTTCAACTTTTTATCATATGTCGGCGATAGGCGAGGCTCAGCATGGATCTCATAACTTAAACCGTGACCTAATCCGTGACCAAAATAATCTCCGTAACCTTTCGATGCAATGTAATCACGAGCAACGGCATCGACTTCTTTGCCTGTCAAGCCCGGTTTAAGGGCGTCAAGCGATTTCAACTGGGCTTGAAGAACGATATCGTATATTTCTCGCTGCTTTGTATCTGATTTTCCCAGACAAACGGTTCTTGTCACATCACCATGGTAACCTTTATATAAAGCGCCGAAATCTATGGTGATCAGATCGCCTTTTTCCAGAAGTTTATCCGAAGGGCTGTGATGTGGGCGAGATCCGTTAACACCGGATGCTACGATGGTATCAAAACTGTCTTTCTCTGCGCCGCATTCAGCCATGATATACGATAATTTTGCACTTAGCATTCTTTCAGTGATACCGGGTTTGATCACTTTGATCAATTCTGCGAACGCAGCATCAGTTATTCGGGCGGCTTCTCTTAGGTAGTCCAGCTCGATCTCTTCCTTCACGGAGGCAAGATCTTCCATTAATGTAGCTTTATTTACAAATTTGCTTTCAGGAAACAAGTTTTTTAGTTTATCAAATTCGTCACAACTTAAATGATTTCCCTCAAAACCTATCACGGCATTTTTCTTTACACATTTTGTTTCTTTCATCGCCCGCAGAATGTCTTTTCCGATCTGAACAACGATGTTCATATTGTTCACTTCAGCTACACTCTGCGTTTTATAGCGGAAATCGGTAAAAAACCAAGCATCATCATGGCTTATGTAAGTCATACCGTTTGAACCGGAATATCCGGAAATATATCTCAGGTTTGATGAATATCTAACGAACATGGCGTCCAGGTTTTCTTTTTTCATTATATCCCGTAGTCTTTTCAGGCGCAGTGTATTCATTATGACTCCTTTTTATCGTTCATAAGCTGTTTAACCCTTTCAATTTCCTCTTTTACCAGGCTGGAATCGGGATCGCGCTGTTGCAGCTTTATCAGTATTCCCATGGCTTGTTCCAATAATCCCTGACGAACGTAAAGTTTTGCCATGGTAAGTGTCTCTATACCATATTTTGTTGCCTGATCATTTTTATTGTTTTGCATCGGTACCGCTTTCTTGGGAGGCGGAACAAATTCTTTTTCCGGAATAATAGATATCTCTTTTCGGGGAGGTATTTCCTTTTTTGTGGACTGCTCGGGCTTATCCATTTCGTTGATCAGATGCTCAATATAATCATTGTTATCCGGTCCGGGAACCTCTTTTGTTTTAAGGGAATCCTGTCCGAGTTCCGGTATTCCCAGGTTCGCCTTCAGCGGGATATCTTTAAATTTTTCAATGAACTGATACATTTCATCTGTTCCGTCTTTATATGCGATGATCAGGCTGTAAATGTATTTTAATTCACCTAATGAATAGTTGTCTTTATTCAACTTCAACAGCATCTCGGCTGCAGTAATAAAAGCCGGATCAAGTTGCAGTGCCTTGGTAAAACATTCAATGGCATGAAAGATATCTTCCTTCTGATGATAACATAGGCCCATGGAAAAATGCGAGAGCGCCTTTTCAGGATATTTGTTGACCAGTAATCTTGCTTTTTCCAGCGCAACCGCCGTTTCTTTTTTCTCAAGATGATCTAGGACCGATTGGTTGTCCTCATAATAATTGATCTGTTCCATATTTACTCCAAATGTCCCTCTTCCCTTAAACTCAAATACCCTGAATGACCGATAATGATATGGTCCAGTAAGGGAATATCAAGGATTTCTCCGGCCTGGTGGATCATTTTCGTGATCTCGATATCCTGACGGCTTGCCTTCAATTCACCGCTGGGATGATTGTGCATGAGAATGATCGCCGAGGCAAGATGATCGATCGCCGGTTTGAAAACTTCCCTCGGGTGAACGATAGATGCCGAAATACTTCCGATGGAAATATTTATATCCCGATATGCCCTGTGCGCCCTGTTCAGCAAAATTACCTTGCAGATCTCTTTGCGAAGTAAGCGCATTCGTTCACCGTAAGCGTTTGCAACGCTCTCGGGACCCGTGATCACGGGCGTGTCGTTTTTTTGCATAGCTTCATGGAAACGCGCACCCAGTTGAAAAGCAGCAGCCAGGGTCGTTGCCTTAGCCGGACCTACTCCATGATGTTTTGAAAGAGCTCCTGTGGTCATCATGCCAAGCTGTAACAATCCGTCATTATCAGACAGCAGTTGTTTCGCTATATCCAAAGCTGAACTTTTAACCGTTCCGGATCTCAGCAAAATGGCTATCAATTCGGCATGTGACAGTGTTTCAGCACCTTGCTGAATACATTTTTCTCGCGGCCGGTCGTCTTCCGGCCATTGTTTCATGGTCGTTTTCGTCACCCCCATATCGTCCCCTTATGTTTTTATGAGTTCCGCGAACTGTTCTTAAACCAGCTTTCGATATAATCCACCGTTTTAGTGGTTGGCGTTCCCGGCCCGAACAGTTCGGCCACTCCCATTTCTTTCAATTCTTTCATATCTTCTTCCGGTATGACCCCTCCACCGACCAGAAGAACATCGTTCATGTCATTTTCTTTCAGTAATTCCAGGACTTTCGGAAATATCGTCATATGGGCGCCGGAAAGAATTGACAGCGAGATCACATCCGCATCTTCCTGAATAGCCGCATTTACGATCATTTCCGGCGTCTGGCGCAAACCGAGATAGATCACTTCCATTCCGGCATCTCTCAATGCGTTGGCGATCACCTTGGCCCCTCTGTCATGTCCGTCAAGTCCGGGTTTTGCTAAAACAACACGAATTTTCTTTTTCATTTTTTCCTCATTTTATCACTCATTTAAGTTGGCTGTCCAATACAAAAGTTACGGGGCCTTCGTTGATCAGCGACACATCCATCATGGCGCCGAATTCTCCGGTTTCCACCAGAATACCCTGAGCTCCCAGAACATTGCAAAAATAATCGTAGAGCCGCTCTCCTTCACCGGGTTCAGCCGCTTTGACAAAACTCGGCCGGCGTCCTTTTCTCCAATCGCCGCACAGGGTGAACTGTGAGATAACCAATGCCGATCCCTGAACGTCTTTCAAAGAAATATTCATTTTATCGTCGGCATCGGGAAATATTCTCAGTCCGGTGATCTTTTCTGCAAGGAAATCGGCATCTTGTTCCGTATCGCCTTTTGCCACACCAAGAAGAATGACCAGACCCTGGTCAATACAACCCTTGGTTTGTCTGTCTATGGTTACTTCCGCTCTGGCGACTCTTTGTATAACAGCTATCATATTCCTGTCACTTTTAATCAAGTAATTTAGGTTAAAAATACTCAAACTTCAATCTTTACAAGAAAAAACAGCCTTATTCTGTCATGATCGTTTTAATTGATAAAAAAGACCTCTTTCCATGTTGAGAGTTTCGATCTTTGCTTCGGATTCCAGTGTAGATAAATATTTATTGATTTCATTTTCATGCAAACCCAGAATTCGACAAAGGTCTTCCAGGGTACAAGGACGTCGCGATATGGTTTCAAGAATGGCCTGTTCAACATCTGATCGAAAAGATTTTTTTTCACGCCGCTGGCTTACCGGGGCAATGATCTCGGTATTTGGAAAACCCAATATTTTTTTTATTTTTTCCAGATCCTGAATTTCCATAGCTTCCAAACCCCGTATCACACCGGGCCGGTCCAAAGTGTTCAGTTGTACGCTGTCCGGTTTGATCTGTTCAATGACAGATCTAAGAGCAAGTAAATTTTCATCATCGTCATTGTAATCTTTCAACAGGAACACTTCGAGCCATATTTTACCTTTGAATTCTTTACGAAATGCGGTCAGTCCCTCAATATGTTTTTCATGTTCCAAACTATGATGGGGACGATTTATTCTGAGGAATGCATTCCGGGTGGCGGCGTCCATGGAGGGCAAAACAACGTCTGCCCCATACAAGGATCGCCGCACGTTCCTGTCGTAAAAAAGGGTTCCGTTCGTTAGGACGGCTATCTTGATATCCGGGTAATGCTTTTTTAAATAGGATATCACATCGGCAATACGTGAATTCAGAGTCGGCTCGCCGGATCCTGAAAAAGTTACATAATCCGGTGCAGGATGATTCAGGATATAGTCATCCAACTCATTGATAACAGTGTCATATGGCACATATTCTTTGCGCTCTACCGTTAATACGGTCGTAGCGCCGCACTCGCAATAAATACAATTGAGGGTGCAAATTTTGTGGGGAACAAGATCCACACCGAGAGATATGCCCAATCGTCTTGAGGGAACGGGTCCAAATAAATAATGATAGGTCATGATCTTAATCGTATGATTTTCTTATTTCAAGAGTATCATTCAATGACTTCAGCATACTTTGCCAAATATCGCTTTTCCAGGTACCGAGATCTTTGTGCACGGTATAATATTTTTCCGGAATGGGGTGTGTGCCGATCACAACAGGAATATTAAAACGTGTTTCTATGTAGCGTTTAAAATGGTCGATCCTGGGGCATGGGGGATATCCGACAACCAATCCTGTTGCAAAATGAATGACTTCCGCTCCATTCTTGATCATTTCTTCAGGAGCATATTCCACATTACCCCCGGGACATCCTCCGCATGAAGTATATCCAATGATCTCAATATCCTCATCTTGGCTATAGCGCTTAAAAGCACCTTCGCGTTCTCTTATAGCACGAAAACACTTCCCACCGGCACAATGATGATAACGATGGCAAATGATAATACCAATTTTTGTCTTTTTCATTTTATTGTCTCTGTTTTGTTTTTTCTGCTGAGAACATGACAATATCATCCTCGTTTACACCGATATCCCGGGCGATCACCGGACATTTCGCCTTCAACAGAAAAAAGACGGGCCGTTCCGTTTCCGATAAGCCTTCATAATTTCCTTGTCCCTTGCTGATGATCATATCGGCTTTGTTAAAACGCTCCAAGAATTCATCATTGCACAATTTGAGTATCGTTGCCGGTGCAGGAGAACCGGATGAAACGATCTCCGCCACTTCGTCAAGCCCTGAATCTATGGCATCCTGATATGTGACATCATTGATAATGGGTTTTCCGCGGACAACATAGGTAACAGGTTTTTCAAGGGTTTCGATCAAGATCTTGTCAAAAACGGATTCGCCGGCATTGTCGCCGAGATACAAAATATGATCTGCCTTGGATAAGCGTTCCCTGAATAACTTAATATCGTTTAAAGCAAAATCCTGTTGCAATATTTTTTCAAGATCATTCTCTATATGAAAATGTTTATCCATCCCCAAGTCCATCACATTCCCGGCGATCGCGATCCGGATCGCCATAAGCAAGGGATCCGCAGCATTTTTTAAGCGATCTTTTAAGAAAGGATAGAGACGTTTAGCCTCATTAATATGTTCATTTTTTTCTTTTTCAAAAGGGTCGTCGATACCGGTGATCCTGTGGATCTCATCATAGATGATCACCCCCATCTCCGGGGGCGTGTCACCGAGCGAAATATCCTTGATACGACATCCGATGCGGTCCATCAGTGCTTTGATCTCGGCATCGTCATCGCTTGCCATTCGTCCGGCCCTCAGGGCTTGTTTCACGAAACAGGGAATACAGTCGAGGTAGGTTTTCATTTTCATACAAGAGACAATAGACAAATTCCAAGATACGGTTAAAATCAGCTTTTAGAATTTGGATATTGGGATTTGTTTACTGTTTCTTTTCCTTGGTTATTGGTTATTGGAATTTCTATAATTTTTCCCGCTCCTCCGGGTATATATTTTTGAGAGTAGCGTTTTTTGATCTCTTCGATGTGGCGCGTGCAATGTGTAGGACAAACAAAATCGATGTCATTCAGGATATCAAACTCCCTGAATCCGTGAAACCCGCCCAATATCATATGGATCTTGCCGTGTACTTTTGCCGCCTCAAGGATTATGCCAAGTCCGGGATGGGAACATCCTGCGATCACGACAGCACCTGCAGGGGTATCGATGACAAGGGACTGTTCGATATTTTCCAGTTCTCCGGTTGAATAAATACCGTCGGTCAGAGAGATAGCATCTTCGACATGCGTAATGCTTTTTGCACGCCGCACACCTCTCAACGATACGGGAACGTAAACATCCACATCGGGATTAATATGAAGGAACGAGGCCAATCCTCCGGTATGATCAAAATGGTGATGAGATATGAAAACCTTATCGATCTTCAGAGGGTCAAGATGCATTTTTTTCATATTTTCAAGTAAAATATGTCCGTCGGATCCTGTATCGAATAAGATATTCATATCCTCAGTTTCGATATAAGCGGCAAAACCCCAATCGGCTTCCAGGTCCTTTCTGATTGTGGTGTTATCGTAAACGATAGATATTTTAAGCATCATTTTATTCTTGGTTATTTGAGTTTGGTTATTGTTTCTTTTTTATTCTTGGTATCCACATGGGAACTTCTTTCATATATTTCAGGTAATCGTCTCCGAAATGATCAAGCAAAAGCTTTTCTTCATACCTGCAAATGGAGTATAGAAAAATAATAATGATAATAAAAAATATCGCTGCAGCTATCGAAATGTTCAGACACAAAAGTCCGAAATACATTAGGATCTCCGAAACATACATGGGATGTCTAATTTTTCCATAAATGTCTTTTTTGACAATTTCGGGATTATCTCGTTTTTCACCAAAAATGATCGACATACTTTTTTTTACAAGATATACTGACACAATTAATGATAAAACTGCAAGGGGCAAACGTACATATAATGGCACAATATCATTTAAGAAAGTCGTTTTACGGAAGACGAAACTGTCACCGACCCAGATAAGAGTAAATATAATGAAAGAAATCAGCTGTCCCATATCACCGAAACGATGTTCGCCGATAAGGTCCGGGCGATCATGATGTTCTTTTGTCTTCATGTTTAACCTCATGTTTCACTGCAGTGACATGTATTCAAATATATTTCATTGCTTACATATTCTATCCATGACATCTGACGTTCTGGCGGCGGTCTCCCCCGTGCTGGGACATGAACCTTCTCCACGTAATTCAGATATGATAGTTCGGATCAGCGGCATTTGTATATGCTCCGGCAGAACATATTCTTCCGATATCTGTCCCAATTCCGCAGATACACCTTCAATGCGCCCATGAGCGAAGGTTGAAAATTTGATCTGTCCCTTGTCTCCCCTGATGATGATCTCATCTTTTACATCCGGTTCGGCGCAAGCAAAATCCCAAGTGCCGTATCCCTTGACACCATGTTGGAAGACCAGTTCCGCTTTAACGTGATCTGCCGGTTTGTAAAGTCCGGCTCGATTTTGTGTTGCACTCTTAAGATCTATGACCGGACCAAAAAAATGATCCATCAGATCCAACTGATGAGAAGCCAGATCATGAAAATGACCGCCGCCGGAGATCTCCGGCTGAACGCGCCAATTTTTCTCGGGATGGGTCATGTCTTCGGGTCGGGGACTGCGGTTAAAATTGATCTCAAAAGACGTGATGGTTCCCAAATATGATTTTGACAGCATTTCTTTGATCCTGACGAAATGAGGAAGAGCTCTGCGATAATAGGCAACAAAGAGTGGCACATTCGCTTTTAAGCATGCCGATATCATTGTTCTGCATTCATGATGATCCCTGGCCATAGGTTTTTCAACATATACTGCTTTTCCGGAATGTGCCGCTTTGATAGCGTAATATGCATGTGCGTCCGGGGGTGTTGATACATAAACGGCGTTAATATCCGGATCGTGAAAGATATCATTGTCATCGGTCGTCCAATCGGGAATGCCATGCCTTGAAGCATAAGACATACATGCTTCTTTATTCCGCCTCATAACTGTTTTTACGCGGGAATGAGGAAGCTTATACATGGCCGGGACGCTTTTCTTTTCACAAACGTTCCCGCCTCCGATCACACCCCAAACGATCTCTTTAAGCTTTTCCATTTCTTACAGGTTGTTATTTGTCTTCTATTTCAAGAACGATACCGCCGAAACGTGCGGCAGCTTTGTTGTATATCCAATACATCAAACGAGAAAAAATGTAGACCAGGATGAAATTCCATAAAGGCATCAGTAAATAGATCACACCTATTGATTTTAAGTAGTTCGACCCCTGACCAATACCGAACAGGATTATCACCAGGCCGACCAAAATAAATATCAATGAAAACAATGCCGATACGATCGCAATAATTTTTGCGCTTTGTTTTGAATCCACAGAGGTAATTTCTTTTTTCAAACGGAGCCCTCCTTTTTATTATTTTTTCATAACTTGCCGGATCTCTTGATATAATATATCCGGCTCAATCGGTTTAGACACGTACCCCAGACAACCGGCGCTTAAACAACGGTTCTTTTCATTTTCCATGGCATAGGCCGTTTGCGCGATGATTTTGCAAGGGTAATTGTTTTCTTGAATTTTCTGCAAACAGGCATATCCGTCTTTTTTGGGCATGTTGATATCAAGAAGCACCAGATCCGGCATTTTTTCGCTTATCATCGACAACAATACTTCGCCATCGATAGCATGAGCAACATCAGCACCGGTTTCATTCAGAAATTCTTTTAATAAATAATATGACGTGATGTCGTCATCCGCGATAAGAATATAGTTGCCCTTTAAATTGGGAATATTTGTGATTTCATCCTTTTTGTCCGGCAGCGGTTCAAAAGCTCTCTCCAGATCCAGAGTAAAGAAAAAATCAGATCCTTTGCCTTCTTCCGACTCAAATCCGATCGTGCCCCCCATCAATTCAACGATCCCTTTTGCAATACTGAGACCAAGCCCCGCTCCTTCACGATACGTGTTTTCTTCAACTTGTCTGAAACGTTCAAAAATGATATCTTTTTTATCATTCGGGATGCCGATACCGGTATCTTTGACGTGTGTTTCAACATGAACCATATTTTGGTTTATTGTGGGTATGCAGCTAAGTGTGATGTTCCCTGTATCCGTATATTTTATGGCATTGTTCAATAAATTGTCAATTACCTGCCTTATTCTATATGGGTCGGCCATGATACGGATTTCTTTGCAGCTTCTTGGAAAATCAAGTTCTAATTTAACGCCTTTTTTTTCCTTCAACTGATAGTTGTTTTTAAAAACCTCTATACTTTGAGCAAAGATCTCTTGAAGATTACAATTTTTTAAATTGACATTCAACTGTTTGGCTTCCAGCTTAGATATATCCACAATATCATTGATAATATGCATTAATTGATTTCCCGCTGTGCGAATCATGTTGATATAATGACTTCTTTTTTCCTGCGGTGTATTTTTATTATCCAGAAGATCTGAAAAGCCCAGAATGGCATTCATGGGTGTGCGGATCTCATGACTCATATTGGCAAGGAATACAGTTTTCAGCTTATCGCTGTTTACCGCTTTTTCCTTTGCCAGAACAAGTTGGCGTGATGTCTCTCTCAATGAAGTCACATCCGACAAAAAGCTTAAACTTGCCGGGACGCCGTTCCATTCGAAGTAAACGGAATTGATTTCTATCCATTTTACCTCACCGGTATTCGACACGATCCTGAAAGAATAAAATTTCGGCACATCATGCTTTTGGATACGCTCCTTGTGCCTTTGCATGACAAATTCACGATCATCCGGATGAATGAAATCGGTAAATGGCCTTGACCTAATTTCTTCATAACTTCTTCCAAGAATATCACTCAAGCGTTCGTTGGCAAAGGTAATAAAACCTTCTTGCGCTACCAGGATAGCTTCTCCGGCATTTTCAAATAATTTTCTATAACGATTCTCTTCTTCTTCAATATTTTTTTGCTGTTGCCAGAAAGACCATCTTTTGATCATTAACAATCCCAGCAACATTGTGCCGGGAGTATATAGAAGCAGAAGCGGAAGCGCTATCATTCTCATTGTTTCAAAGATACTGTCACGTGGAAGGAAAAAAGTACAAAGCATCATGGTGAAGTGAACGATCAGTCCCATGAACAGAATATTGAATTGAGGCTGCCGGATCTTTTTAGGCGGAAAAAATTGCCCCCAGACAATACCTATAAAACCGGAGCTCAAAATAACCGCTACGCCCATCCACATGCCACCGCCACCAAGATAGATCCTATATGCGGCAGCTACCAGCATGGCAATAAATGTCGGAATATAACCGAAGAATAAACCGGTTATCGATAAAAGAACGGAACGGCTGTCAAACTGTATTCCCGGTGAAAGAGTCCAAGGGATCATCATCAGAAATATAGCAATAAAACCGATCGTAAAACCGGCCAAAATCTTACCGGATATTTTCAGACTATCTTCATTCTTAGCCCAAAAATAATCGTAGATCATAGTGAATGCGAGCATAACCGCGATATTCTCGATCAAGCCAATAAATATTGAATTTTCCATTTAATAATATCCTTACCCCTGTTTTTAATTTTATTAAGATTTATTTTCATTTCAAAGGATTATATCCCAAGTAAAGAAATAGCATGATATGTTTTGTATTTTTTGAATACTTTCTATTTTAAAATCTCATATTCGATCTTTATTTCGTCTTGCAACTAAGGTGATTTTCTCGTAAACTCTTTCACTTAATTCGAGGAAGGAAATGAAAGTTATTTTTACAAGCGATTGGGGTCTGTTTTTTCTTTTTACCGTCAGTATCATTGTTATTTTAGGGTTGGCGGATCTATTGTTGAAAAAACTCAATGTTCATTCTCATACTACCCGGCGGCTTGTTCATATTCTTGTTGGATGTCTTGTATGTGTAGCCCCTTTTATTTTCGAAACTCAGTTGCCTGTCTTGCTTGTTGCTTTTATCTTTGCTCTGCTGAATTTTGTTGCGATTAAGAAAAATCTCATAAAAAGTATCCATGAAACTGACCGTATCTCATACGGAACGGTATATTTCCCCATATCTTTTTTCATCCTTGTTTGTTGGTTCTGGTATCATGACCTGGCTATTCTGATGACATCAATGTTGATCATGGCCTTGGGTGATCCCGTTGCCAGCTGGGTCGGCGAATCCAGGAAAAAGCCGCTCACTTTCAAGATCCTGACCGAAAAAAAATCCCTGCAGGGTTCAACGGCGATGTTCATTGTTTCTTTTATCGTAGCTGTTTTGAGCATGAAGATCTTTCGGGAAGTCTTTTTCTCACCTATCTCCTGGCTGACGGCATTGATCTTTGGATTTTTTACCGCCATTTTTGCAACCGGCGCGGAAACCATCTCCCACAAAGGAACCGACAACTTGATGGTTCCCATCGGCGCTGGTGTGATCCTCGATGCTCTATATAACGGAACTCCTGAATTACAGCTTCATCTGATGATCTGGATGGCTATTACGATCGTAATTGCCTATTTGGCTTATTTAACAAAATCTTTGAGTTTATCGGGCGCAATGGGCGCTTGGCTGCTTGGAACTGTTATTTTTGGTTTGGGCGGAACCGAATGGATGATCCCTGTTGTGGTCTTTTTTCTTTTTTCTTCAATTTTGACCAAACTGGGGAAAAAACATAAGAAAAAACTGGAAACCGTATTCGAGAAAACGGGTAAACGAGATATATTTCAGGTATTTGCAAACGGCGGAATTGCTATGATCGCAACCATGTGCTGGCATTTTCTTGCAGCAGTATGGCCAAATCTGGAATTATTCTGGTATTTGATATTCCTTGGCGCCATCGCTGCGGCCACGGCAGATACATGGGGTACGGAAATAGGTGCCTTCAGCACACACCAACCCAGAAGTATTTTAAATTTCAAGCGCGTTCCGCAAGGTACTTCGGGCGGACTGACAATTATTGGAACAAGCGGGGCATTGTTCGGCGCTTTTCTAATTGCCGTAACAGGGAAATATGCTCTTTATTATTTTGTAAACATAGAAATGTCCTGGCTTGCTGTGATCCTGATAAGTATTGCCGGATTGGCCGGCGCAATGATAGACTCTTTGTTGGGAGCTACCGTCCAGGCCCAATATAAATGTCCGACCTGTAACAAAATTACTGAAAGGGTTCATCATTGCGATAATGAGAATATTCCTTTGGTCAGCGGCAATAAAAAGATCAATAACGATATGGTCAATTTTTCCAATACTTTGGCCGGCGGTTTACTTGGCGCATTGATTTACTTATTATTATATTAAAAAGAGGCAAACATGAAAAAGATCATCAAAACCCCTTTTGCAAATATGTATGAAGAGTCCCGCTTTGCATCCCAACTCGTTACACAGGGAACCATGTGGGATATAGCCGAAGTGCTGGACAAGAACGGCGACTGGATCAAACTCAGGACGCCCGATGGCTATGAGGCGTGGTCGCAAAATTTTTCTACTCTTGATCTAAACGAAGATATGGAAAAAATGATCGCTTCGTTGCCACGTTTAATGATCCATACCCCTTTTCTGCCCATTTACGACAAGCCGGAAATGGGAGCTCCGCGAAAAGCGGTTGCCGCAATTGGGGCCGCCTTTCCCTATCTGAAAAAAAACGGGCATATTTACGAAGTCCTGATGCCGGATGGTTCAACCGGATATCTTGAACAAAAACCACTTGATGTCAGCGATCCGCGAGATATTATTCTTTGTGTTGCTGGCAAGCTGCTTGGCTGTTCCTATTTCTGGGGGGGAAAGACAGAGAACGGTTGCGATTGTTCCGGACTCACGCAAATGTGTTTTAATGTTGCTGGACTAAGTTTACCTCGTGATGCCTCCCAGCAGATCAAGATATTGAAAGATCATCCGGTAAATAAAAATGCGGCAAAACCCGGCGATCTTGCTTTTTTTCAAAATGATAATGGCAATATAACACACGTTGCAATTATGCGCCGCACACCCGAGTTCATTCACTCCTCAGGAGAAGTTAAGCTTAACAGTTTTGATAAAGATGAGCCTCATTATTCGGAAAAACTCGATAAGATGCTCGAGGGCATCTATTCGATCGATACATTAATTGGAAAGGATAAGTCATGAGCCGTAAGGTATCTTTAACAGGTATAAAACCGTCCGGCACTCCCCATATCGGTAATTACTTTGGGGCAATTAAGCCGGCCATCGAGTTGGCAAAGCAATATGAAGCCCGTTATTTTATTGCAGACTATCATGCATTGAACACTATTAAAGACCCCGCCATATTAAAGGAATTGACCCATAAACTGGCAGCTACCTGGCTGGCATGCGGACTTGATCCCGAAACCATGCTTTTTTATCGCCAGTCGGATGTTCCGGAAACCTTTGAACTGACAACAATTTTAATGGCATTTACATCAAAAGGATTAATGAACCGGGCTCATGCATATAAAGCCTGTGTTCAGGAAAACACTCAAGCGGGCAATGATCCCGATGCCGGTGTAAATATGGGGTTATTTACATATCCTGTCTTAATGGCAGCAGACATTCTTTTATTTGACACTAATGTTGTTCCTGTCGGTAAAGATCAGAAACAGCACGTGGAGATAGCTGCGGATATCGCACAATCCTTGAACCATGTATACGGAAAAGAACTTCTTGTCGTTCCGGAACCAGTGATCAGTGAGACAACACAGGTTATCGTTGGTCTCGACGGTCGCAAGATGAGCAAGAGCTATGACAATGTCATTCCCTTGTTTTTGCCCTCCAAGAAATTCCGCAAGACTATCATGAAGATCGTTACGAATTCTCAGGATATTGATGAACCGAAAGATCCGGATGCATCGCACATTTTCAGTCTATACAAACTTTTTGCCAATGAGAAAGAACAGGAAGCTGCCCGTGAACGATATCTTGCCGGCGGCATGGGTTGGGGACATGCAAAGCAGGAATTATATGAGATCATGGAAACGCACTTTGCACCCATGAGAGAAAAATACGATGCGCTCATGGAAGATCCGGGGCATATTGATAAGATCCTTAAAGAAGGTGCCGAAAAAGCACGTCTGATCGCAGCAGCAACCGTGAAAAGACTACGGGATGCGGCGGGGATCGATTGAAAGAAAAGTTAATAGTTGATAACTAATAACGGAAGAACGATTCCAAGACATTGAGGGGGACACATGATTAAAAGCATTATTGTTGAAAAGACCTTTCGTTTTTCCAAAAGAATTTCAAAATGCTGTGATCTTTTACGGGATAAAAGAGAATTTGTAATTGTCAATCAATTATTGAAATCAGGTACGAGTATTGGTGCAAATGTCGCAGAAGGTGAATATGCCCAGAGCAAGAAAGATTTTCTTTCAAAAATGAATATAGCCTTGAAAGAAGCTAAAGAAGCCGAGTATTGGATCGATCTGGTAAAAAACACAAAGAATTATGAAGGAGATTGGAACTCGCTTCTTGACGATTGTATTGAGATCATAAAGATTCTTCATTCAATAGTAAAAACCACCGGAAATAATCTGAATGTAAAATAAAATCCGTTATTAGTTATTCACTCTTAGTTATTAATTCGCTTTACTTCATCAGCACCATTTTCTTCGTCACAACCTCATTACCTGCTGTCAGACGGTACAAGTAGACACCGCTGGGCAAGTCTGCCGCATTAAAGTTTACATTGTAGTATCCGGCATCCTGAAAGCCGGAAATCAGGGTGCGAACTTTTTGTCCGCGCAAGTCATATATGCTTAAGTCAATTCGTTCATCATATGGTAATTGATAAGATATGACTGCGTTGGGATTAAATGGATTTGGGTAATGAGATAAAGAATAATTTTCGGGAATGCCGCCCATAATGCTGACCGGGTAACTGCTGTTAATGACAAATTCCTTTGCCCAGCGCATTTCCATATCATTGTATTTTGGCACATCGGCGCTGATCTGCATTAATAAGGGGAATGAGTAGGTTCCGGTGAAATTGTAAGTTAACACAAAATCTTGTTCCGGCATGATATTGGTTTGCAGGGCTTTGACCGTTTCCTGTGTGCCTGACACAACATTGTATGGGTAATGCGAGTAAACTACTCCACTGGCCCCGCTGCGGAAATCCCAGATATCTATTTCATCGGATAAAGCAAACAGTTCCCCTTCGACCTTATCGTATTCATTGTTACTCACATTATTCAAAAGAGGAATGATCTCTGCGGTTTCACCGGGCTCAATGATATCGTCGTTATCGCCTTGACTATCGGGATTGTTATCATCATCGATCAATACTAATCCTATTTCAAAAGGATCCAGAACTACGGGTACAATAAAGCTGGATACCCAGGGGCCACCGCTCAGTATCTGATCCGAGATCTCTAACTCAAATTCGGCGATAAACTCATCTGGAGCATCCGCAGAAATTTGAAACTCAAATTCTTTCGATGACCATTCGAACTGATTAACAAGAATGTTGTTATACGATGAAACGCTATCAGTTAGAGTAATATACTCATTCTTTGACCTTAATACACCGGAAGCGCTTAATAGGTTTTGTGTCAAATTGTTCTTTACTTTCACTTTCATTCTGACAGGGGTCTGTTTTTCAAACACATTAAATGGATTCATTTCAGAGAAATCGCACCTATCATACAGGTCATAATCAGCATAAGAAATGGGAAGCTCACTGATGGTAAATGCGTCATCAGACTGGTCTGTATCTCGCAGATACAAGCTATCGCATGGCTCAAGTTTTATAAAGCACTCGGTGGACGGTTCATCGGGAACCTGCCAAATATAAGATCTGGACAAAGTGGAAACGGAATCATCGATCATGGTCCAATCGCTTCCATTTGTCGTATAGAATATATTGATTTCCGGGATCACGTCAGATGTCCAGGTGATCTGTACTGTTTCGCCCACACCAAGATCTTCCCCCCCGTTTGGATATGTCAAATTCAATGTGGGTGCGGTTGTATATTTATAAATATGTTCTTCGCCTGCGATCCAGGCGGTTGAGGTGTCAAACGCACACATATCATTGAGATAGAATACATCCCAGGAATTTGTCGGGTCCGATATATAGGTGTCTTGATTTTCCCAATGATCACCGCCGTCCACCGTTCTGTAAATTGGTGTCTGCCAATATGCGGCCATTTGACCAATAAGCCAGATCGTGTTCTCGTTCAAATTATACAACTTGGGGTTACCGGTATAATTTATATCATAATTCTCACGCCAAGTTTGCCCGCCATTGGTACTTTTATAAATGTTTCCCATTGTTGCAAAACCTGTTGTGGTATCTGTGAAACATACGCTATTTACTGAAGAGGAAAGTGAAAAACCGTCCCAAGTATCGCCACCGTCTTTTGTTTGTACCATTCGATTTCCTGCTCCTAACCAAACATAGTCCTCATTCACCGCTTTTACATAATAAATCGTATTGATAAAAAAGGGAATTGAAATGGAATTCCATGTAACCCCACCGTTGATCGTTTTCATGACTGTGCTATTATTCCCTACAACCCAGAAAACATTCTCAGAAACTATGGCAAGACTTTGAAATGCCACATTGCTTGATATGACCGTTGTTGTCCAGGTTTTACCGCCATCCGTTGTTTTCGAGAAATTACCCGGCCACCCCACAGCATATCCTATTTGATCGCTGTAAAATTTGAAATCATTTACACCATAATCAAAGCTATAGATCAGTTCCCAATTCTCACCACCATCATTGCTTTTTAAAAGATCACGAGAACTTAAAGCCCAAACGATATCTTTACCAAAATTGTCAATTTTAGTGAAACTTTGATATTCTTCGGGTGTATTAAGCGGCATCCAAGTATTGGCTGCTAGTAGCGGTATTGAGCAAACTAAAGCTATTGCTATTATAAGATGAATATTTAATTTCTTTCTTATCATTTTGTCACCCTTTTACATTTTTCCTTTTTAGATTTTCCAATAAATAAGTGAAAAATTTATATCAAAATAAGCTGTTTTCAAAATATTGTTTTTTTAAACGTTCCTTATATTGTTTTTTTTATAAATAAAAAGAACCGGTGAGTTCCAGCCCTTTCTGATCTTTCTCTTTTGCTTTAGGTTTTATTTCATCAATACCATCTTTTTCGTCACAACCTCATTTCCCGCACTCAAACGGTACAAATAAACTCCGCTGGGAAGATCGCCGGCATAGAAATTGACGGTATAATATCCCGGATCTTGCATACCGCTGATCAGAGTTTTAATCTTGTGTCCATTCAGGTCGTAAATATTCAGTTCAACCCGGCTGAATGCTGATAATTGATAGCTGATAGCTGTTGTCGGATTAAAGGGATTCGGGTAGTTTTGCGATAACTTGAATTCGGTCGGCCTTGCATCGGCGATACCGGTTTCTGAAACCCAAACATCTACGCTGTGAACAGTGCTGTCGTTCTCGTTGTCTTTTGCGACAAGCGTGATCGTTTCCGTTCCCATATAATCCGTGCCCGGTGTCAAGACAAGTAGTGAATCATCCTGCAGGTTGATATCGAGATCCTCCGAATTACCGAACCAGCTAAATGTCATAGGGTCACCATTCGGATCCATAAAAATATTTTTCAGGTTATAGGTGTTCGGTGTGTTTTTTGCAACATCCAGAGTATCCTTATCGAGGATCACTGCGGGTGCGTTGTTAATGACCTCGATGTAATTTTCCTTGAATATCGCAGAGGTATTTCCATTTTTGAGCGCAGTAAGGGATACGCTGAATAAACCTGACATTGTATAGGTATGTGTCGGTTCTTTTTCGTAATAAAAATTACCGTCATCACCGAATTCCCAGATATAACTGTCAGCAGTATCGGTATATGATACGGTGGTATTGACAAATTCGACCGTCAGAGGTTTTGAACCCGAAACTTGCGCCGTATGAAGCCCCGCGGAAAGTCCCGTATCCTGTGCGGCGGAGATCTCAAAATCATCAATACACCAATATTTTTCATTGATGCCCTGATAGTAAAATTTAAATTTTACATCACGAAAACCGGCAAGTTCTGCCGTCAGATCGAATTCTTCAACGGCAGGGTTCGGAGTGTTCGACATCCATCGCGCTATTTCAAACCATGTGAGGCCGTTATTCATGGTAAAAAGAACACGGGCAAGCGTAAGATCATCGACTTCCAGCCGGTGCTGGAATTTCAGAACCACCGATCGGCTCAGGGAAAAATTAAAGGATCGGGTGATCAATTCGGTATCAACCAGAATATCTCCCGCATGCTCAGAATCCATGACCATGAATCCGTTGGAACCTGTTGTGGAAGCGATCGTCCTGCCTTCGGGGTTATTCGATGAGAAAGCGCCATGCCCCAACCGGTCATGGATCAACCAGCCTCTGGGCAAACCATCGGAAAAGTCCTCACTGTAAAAAGGTGGTGATGCAGTCTTGGCGTGCCCGCCAATTTTTTCGGAATAGGTATAGGTGCTGTCATTAAAAGCGTAAACGGCATAATATTGTGTCGTTCCGTTAGGCAAACCGGTATGGTAGAATACTGTGTCAATACCCTTGTAGATAACTTCGCCGCCGGCAACCGTTTCACCTATCTCATATTTTCTAAGGTTTTCCGGGAAACCTGTCATGCGTGACTCGTTATTGACAAGCATGACCGAATCGGCATCATTGTTAAGCGACCAACTGACGCGGATCGAATCATTCCCCTCTGGCTGCGCCATAAAATTACCCGGTGAGTCAACGGGCATATCGCCGAAGCTGAACGTGATCACTCCGTCAATTTCCTGAATATTGCGTAAAGCTGAACGGCTGGGATTGCCCGCCCAGTCAAGTGCGTTCGGTGAACCGACATCAAGGAAAACACTGTTTCCGGATGTGCCCGGAAAAGCATCTCCGGCATTGATAAAAGTCGACGAGAGATTGCCAAGCCCATCCGCTTCTTCAAGATCAAAAGCTTGTCGTGAAGGGTTAGTATTCAAAGTATTATCATACCAACCTGATGAATTCATGTCGATATGAAAAACCAAAAGACCATGTCCCGGGATCCCGGCATCAAAACCGACTTGCTGCCGGTTTTCCATCATAAAGAATTCATCGTCAGTCGGGGACATAAAATAGTAAATATCATTGCTGGTGTAAGCAGAATCGACCAAGACCTGTCTTGTCCCTGTTAATTCTACGGGCGTTGCCCACCTTAAGTACATCCGCGACCAGGCATTGAAGATCGGCGGGCGTCGTCCGGAATAGTTCCAGGACCCACCTGCCATTTCATCCCAATCACCCAAACCGCCGCAATTACCGCCGCTTCCTGAATAATCGGTATCATAAAAATCCGGTAATCCGCAGACGTGACCGAACTCGTGACAGATCACGCCAATACTGGTCCGTGTCGTACCGGAAGTACCATACAGTTCGTTTGATGTCGAATAATCATATACGATCTTGCCGTCGGCATAGAGCGTGCTGGCCCAATAGGCCCAGCGGTGAGGCCAGATCGTATTGGAGGGAGCGCCGGATGCTTGTCCGTAACCTGCATAAATAAAATAAATATTATCGACATAACCGTCGCCGTCAAGATCATATTGACTGAAATCCACGCTCGGATCAGCCGCTTTTACGGCATCGTAGACGAATTGCTGTATATTTGCATCCGTGTTATCGCCTTCATCACGGCCATAGTAGGCATAACTGCTGTCCAGGGTAAAAGGACCGGCAACATCGAATTTCGGATCGAATTGACCGAAAGAAGTGGTTCGGTAATATTCGTTGACAGAACCGATGGCGCCATTATAAGTGTAATCCTTTGCGTTCATCAGACTGTCGAAATCTTCGGCCCTGTGCGTCATGGCCTTATCGGGAAAATCCACCAGGATCAACAGAAATTTTCTGGTCCCCAGCGTTGGAAAGGTTGTTTGTTCGAAAGGCGATTCAATAGGAGCGCCCATCTTGAGGCTTTTGGGGTCTTTGGGTTGAATAACGACCTCTTTATCAAGTTGCGATACAAAGGTCCGTTCATCGGCATCGCGATATTCGGGATCATGAGCGATCATTTTTTTATCCGCGACTGCTTTTTTAAAATCTTTTTGGACATATTCAAAACGACCGTCGGCATTTTCTTTTACACGCAAACCGTCCGAGGTCGTAAGCCAGTTGTAATTTTCATCTCCATGCAGGTAAACTGTCAGGCTTTTTCCGTTTTCATATTCAACAACAACGGGTTCGGGACTCGCCGGTACGGCAATAAGTAAAGCTGATAAGGACAGTATTAAAAACAGTAAAAAGATCTTCTTCATCTATGGTTCTCCTATAGTGGCAATAACATACAAAAGCATTTTGATACTCAAAAATATTTTTATAACTTTTTGCCTGCAAATAACTTAAAGGATTCACCGGCTATGGAAAGAAAACTGTTGATCGAACGTTCAGCGGAAGGCAAACAAAGTCTGGCTCTTCCCGGTTGCGATGTTCCGGAGCATCCCATAGAAAATTTAATTCCAAAAGAACACTTACGTTCCCGAGAATGTGGATTACCCGAGGTCAGCGAGCCTGAAGTGGTTCGCCATTACGTCAATCTTTCAACTTTGAATCATCATGTGGACAAGGATTTTTATCCGCTCGGCTCATGCACCATGAAATATAATCCCAAGATAAATGAAGCTGTTGCCGCAAGTCCCTGTATTTCCGAGGTTCATCCTTTTCAGGAAGAAAGCACCATTCAATCCGCGTTGAAAATATATCATGATGTAGAACAATATCTTTGTGCCATCACGGGCATGAGGCGATTCACGCTTCAACCGGCTGCAGGCTCTCATGGCGAGCTTTGCGGCGTGATGCTTATGCGTGCTTACCATAAGGAAAAGGGAAATCATAAAACGACCATCCTTATTCCCGACTCCGCACACGGAACAAATCCCGCTTCCGTTCATCTGGGCGGATATAAAGCCGTAACCGTCAAATCAACGGATGAAGGCTTGGTCAATATTGATGATCTCAAGGCAAAGCTGAATGATGAAGTTGCAGGTTTCATGCTGACCAATCCGAATACGCTCGGTGTCTTCGAAAAGAATGTACTGGAAATATCTGATTTGATTCATTCTGTTGACGGCCTGATGTACATGGACGGTGCCAACATGAACGCGCTTCTTGGACAAGTTAAAACCGCCGATATGAATTTTGATATCACACATCTGAATTTGCATAAGACTTTTTCAACGCCGCACGGCGGTGGCGGACCCGGTTCCGGCCCTATTGGGGTGACTGAAAAATTGGTCCCTTATCTACCCATACCGATCATTGAAAAAACAAACGATCGTTATTTCCTTGATTTTGACAGGCCAAAAAGTATTGGCAAGGTCCTTGGGTTCTGGGGCAATTATTCCGTGATCGTCAAAACCTGGGTTTATATTCGAATGCTGGGCGAAGAAGGTTTAAAAGACGTATCCAAACATGCAATCATCAATTCGAATTATATCCGGGCCGCTTTGAAAGACGTCTATGATCTGCCGTTTACTTCTCCCACTATGCACGAATGTGTATTTTCGGGAGACCGGCAAAAAGCTCAGGGCGTCAGAACTCTTGATATCGCCAAGCGCATGCTGGACTATGGAGTGCACGCGCCGACCATCTATTTTCCCTTGATCGTCCATGAAGCCCTGATGATCGAGCCGACAGAAACGGAGAGCAAAGAATCGCTGGATCATTTTATTGATATCATGCGGACTATCGCAGAAGAAGCCAAGAACGATCCCGAACTCGTGACTTCCGCACCGCAGAAAACCCCGGTCAAGCGACTGGATGAAGTGAAAGCGAATAGGGAATTGAATGTAAGGTGGTAAAATATATGCTCATGTAAGGAACGGTCGCGACCGTTCCCTACTACAACAATTTATATCATTATGATTCTTTCATACCAAAATACCCAGATCGCCATTGAGCGCAACGGCACATTGTCCGGTCTGGACATCATTCGCAAACATTTTCCCGATGATGAAGGCAAGATACTTTGTATGTCTTGTGATACTGAACTTCAAAGCCTGAACAACATCATTCTGAAAGAGATCTCAAGATGCTGTTTTTATGATATTCACGATACGCTGGGCGCGGAATGTCTTGCGGTAAGCACTACTGCTTTGATGCTGATGGCAGCCGAAGGGCTTTTCCCCGACACGCGCATATCAGTTGAACATTCATATGGGAACGGTTTTTACTGCGAACCGGTTCATCCCGAGACTTTGCCGGATAATTTTATCGAATTACTTGAAAAAAAGATGCGCGAATATGTTCAGGCAGACCATGAATTTGAAGAACGGGCGATCAGCCACGAAGGTTTGGAAGCGATTGAACTCAAGCGATTCGATGTTCTGAAGAATTCACCCAAGAAAATCTTCAGGATCTATGATCTTTGCGGTTTTGCCCATTGGTTCATTTCTGCATTGGTACCGTCTGCAGGATATATAAAACAATTCCGGATCACACCCTATCAGGACGGTTTTGTCCTGGAATTCCCAAAGCAATCTTCACCCTATCGAATTCCCGAGTTTTTATCTTATCCCAACCTTTTCCAGGTGATCAGAGAAAGTGAAATGCGCGGCAATATGCTGAACATTCGTCATGTCAACGATCTTAATGAACAGGCACTCCAGGGCAAACAGGGTGAGATCATCCAGCTCTATGAAGCTCTGCACGAGAAGAAGATCGCCGAGATCGCTGATGTGATCACACATCGAAAAGGATTGCGATTTGTTTTTATCGCCGGACCGAGCGCATCGGGGAAAACCACGTTCATGAAGCGGCTTTCCCTTCAACTCCGCATCAACGGTCTGAAACCAAAACACATATCATTGGATGACTACTTTGTTGATCGCGATTTCACCCCCCTTGATGAGAAAGGGGATTATGATTTTGAACATTTTGATGCCATTGACCATAAATTGCTCAATGATCATCTCATTGATCTGATGAAAGGCAAAGGTGTTCATCTCCCGAGGTTTCTCTTCAACGAAGGCATGAAGGCCTTCCATAAAGAAGAAACTCTTTTGCATGAAGACGAGATCCTGATCCTCGAAGGTATACACGGTTTGAATCCCGGACTTGCAAAACCCGTTCCCGACGCTGCCAAATTCAGGATTTACACATCCGCACTGACTCAATTGAATTTCAATCTTTATAATCGCGTTTCCACTTCCGATACGCGTCTTTTGAGGCGCATGTACCGCGATTCTCAATTCCGGGGGCATTCCCCCGAAGAAACCCTTCTGCGCTGGCCATCCGTTCGCAGCGGGGAATCCCGATGGATTTTCCCCTATCAGGAAAATGCTGATGTTTATTTCAATTCCGCCCTGGAATATGAGTGGTCGGTGTTCAGCGGTATACTAATGGACATTTTAAGCGGTATTCCCATGGACTCCTCCGTTAAAGTGGAAGCGGAACGTCTAAAAAGATTAATGGAATTGTTCGTGCCCTTCAATACGGATTATATTCCACCTACTTCCCTGTTGCAGGAATTTTTGGGTGGAAGTTCGTTTAATTATTAGTGATCTAAATCACACATTAAAAATCACGATTGTTATTCATCTTATTTTCACCTATTCTATCTTTTAGAAAC
>CAYVLJ010000002.1:0-2485 GCA_964452375.1 uncultured bacterium
GATCGTCAAAGACCTTGAAGATCAGGATGGGGACGAAGCTCATGACAGCAAGACCCTGCCCGTGATCATCGGTGAAACGCCAACCAGGGCCATAGCAGGAATTATTACGATATTCTTTGTACCGCTTCTTCCGATACCCTATGTTTCCGGCATGTACGGGAAATGGTTCCTTTTCATTGCCGCTCCCGGTGTTGTGATCCCGATGCTGATCATGATGGTTAACCTCTTCCAGATAAAAAGAAAAATAAACTATCATCAGATAGCGATCATTCTTAAAATTGTTATGTTCATTGGACTTGCCGCAGTTTTCATGGGAAGATTTTAAGCCACTATTCCCGACGCTTGGCTGATAAGATCAAATATGTGATCAAGTTTTTTATTATTGGACCACAACACACAATTGCCAATATTTATTTGTAACACAAATAAATGAAAATATTTAACAAATAAACCCGATATTTATTTATTTTTATTAGCTTATTTCCTATATTACCAACGATAAATAAAATTTTACTAATCAACGAAAGGACGAATGTAACATGATCAAAACAAGTGTAATTCTTCATTACTGCAAAGAGAAAGAATTCAGTGAAGAGCACCTTAGAGCACAGATCGACGGGCTGAAAGGCCAGACCTGTCAAGATATTGAGACGATCATTCTCAGCTGTGACCCCAAAGAAGCGGCCCAAAAATTTGCCGCACTTGAACCTAAGGTGGTTGAAAGCAAACATGACCTATCCGTTGATATGAACAAAGCTTTGTCACAGGCATCCGGCGATTGGGTTTTGCTGATCGACAACCGCGACAACCCCGTTATGATGAAAAAAGCAGCAATTGATGGTTTTTTACTGGGTGCTGAACGCCAGGAAGATGCCGGTCTTTTTTATACGTCCTATGAACTTGAAGACGCCGGCGAGGTCAAGGAGATCCATTTGCTGGATCATCATATCGGACGCGTTCGCGACAATATGGACTACGGAAAAGTGTTTTTCGTGAAAAAAGAAGCATTGGAAGCGATCGGCGGTTTTGATGCATCCGTCAAATACAATCAGTACTACGACCTTCGCCTGAAGATCTCTGAAAAATACAAACTGATCCGTATTGCCAACCGCTACAGCGGTTCTTACTATAAAGTAGTTGCGGCAGGTAAAAAAGCGGACGTTTTCGATTATCTTAAAGCCGGAAAAGATATTCAGCTGGAAGCCGAACACGTGGTGACCGAACACCTTAAACGTATCGGCGCTTACATGGCTCCCGGAGTTTTCATGCCGAAAAAACAAGAATATAAAGATGTTTCCACATTAAAGGCTTCTGTTATCATTCCCGTCGGCCATCGTCCGGAATTCATCGGTGCGGCAATTGACAGCGTGCAGCGACAGACCGTTCAGGATATTGAAGTTATTGTCATGGTAAATGGCGGCGATGATGATCCGACCTCGGATGTCGTCCGTGAATATATGGAAGGCGGACCGAAATATGATCCGGCAAAACCGGATGTTCGTTTGGTTGTGCTGGATATCAACAGTATCGGTATGTGCCTGGATCTCGGCACAAAACTGGCTCGGGGCAAATACTACGTTCAGCTTGATTCCGATGATCAGCTCATCGAAGATGCCGTTGAAAAACTTCTGGCCGTTTATGATAATGATCCGGATATCGGCATGGTTATCGGATCATACGAAGTTTGGGAAAAACATGCAGACGGATCAATTACTCGCGTTGAAGATATTCCCGTTGTGACTCACGACGAATGGACAGATGACAACGGTCGAAACAATTTACTGCGCATTAACGGTGCCGGCGCACCGCGCTCTGCCCGCATTCAAGTGATCAAGAACGTTGGATACTTCAGCATCAACGATGATCCTTATGCAAGAAACTACGGTGAAGATTATGAACTGGTCGGCAAGATCGCCGAGCAGTATAAGATCGGCCGCGTTTGGGATCCCATCTATAAAGTTATACGACATGCGGGTGGAACCGATCACAGTATTGATCAGCACACTATTGACCGTAACGACAATGCAAAAGACTGGGTTCGTATGGAAACCATTCTGCGCAGACAGAAGTTCAATGCAAAGAAGTAATCAGTAACCAGTGATCGGTGATAGGTAATCTGTGATTCATAGTTGATCGCAATATATAGAAGGGCTTGGAATTCCGGGCCCTTTTTATATAGCAGAAAGAGGTCAGATAAAATATTAATTCATAATTGTTGTGCTGACGCGATGTACTCAAAATAACTTTTTCAGTAACAGAACAAATATTAAGAAATACTTAAATTCGACTCGATCACAACAATTAGATTCGACTCAATCGCAACAATTGGATTTGAGTCAAATCTTTTTCTTTAAATGCCGGCATGATGTTTTCTTTGCTGTAGCCGTCAATTACCAATCAAAATCGTGACGCTCACAGAGGTCCTGAACCAAGTTCAGGATGACTGGAATTTTACGCTTATGTTGCTAAGCGAGCGAAGCCAGTT
>CAYVLJ010000002.1:2585-45439 GCA_964452375.1 uncultured bacterium
TTTGTGGCTTTGTGAGAGGCTGCATTTTATTTGTGCCTTATTTACCTTAATGTCTCTGTGTGAAGTATTTAGTCTCACGTTTTACGATTTACATTTCACAAATTGCATTTTCTATGAAATCATTGTATTTTCACACCGACGTATTGACTTGAAAACAAATGATGGAGTAAACATGTCGAAAACATTATTGATCGGAATTGACGGGGGCGCGACGAAAGTGAGTGGTTGGACAACCGTCATCAACGAAGACAACACATTTCAACTGGGTGATATCAATGTTATAAAACAATATCACGAATATGAAGAATATATGCCATCATTTAAACCGGTCAACATTCTTGTTCAGCTGGGTGAAATGAATGAAAATGATATTGATCTTACCGTTGAAGAGAAACTTCACAGCAAAGCTTATATGTATGCAGCAGCTGACGTTATTGTCGAACTGGCAAATGCGGTAGGCGCAGATCGCGTGATGGTGGGTATTGGAATGCCGGGTTTAAAATCTGAAGATAAACGCGGTATTGTGGCTCTTGCCAACGGTCCCCGTATGCCCCAATATTGCAAGACGATAGAAGAACGAGTTGAGGCTGCCGGTATTAAAATGGAATATCCTATTCACCACCTGGGTTCCGATGCCGACTATTGCGGTATCGGCGAAGAATACAGCAAGCATGGTTTGTTTCGCAACGTTGAAAACTCCTATTATCTTGGCGGCGGAACCGGTGTGGCCGATGCCATGAAACTGAAAGGTAAGCTTTTACCGTTTGACAAAGCCAAAACATGGATAGCCAAAGCCTGGGAAATGAAAAACAGTGAAGGCAAATCCATGGAAAAATTTGCTTCTTCAAAAGGTATACAGACGATCTACAGTGAGTTTGCAGGTATCAGTATTCCGGAATTGAATAAAAATAATATTTACCCACCTCAGATCATGGACCTGTTCGATGAAGATCCGGCAGCAAAACGCACTTTCAATGATGTAAGCTATAATATTGCAAAACTGCTGTTTGAAAGAATAGTTACCATTTACAGCGGATGGCATCACTTTTTTGAATTTGTCAATTCAAATCGTGCGGATCTGAGCGAAAAACACTCATACAAAATGACCCTTCTTGATAACATTATTATTGGTCAGCGTCTGGGCGACTTAATGGAAGCATCAAAAGGCCGCAATGTGTTTTATGAACCTTTTCTTGAATTTTTGACGAAGTTTATTGTCGAATCACCGTATCTTGATGCGAAATTCAAAAAGCACTATTTGAAAGACGAACAATTCAACGAGGAATTGATCCAAACATCCAAGTTGCGTGAAGCCCCTGCGATAGGAGCGGGTGTAGACGCTTACTTGACCTATCACGGAGAATAAACGCCATTGAGCGAACAACTTATTAAACTTTCATATAAGGGAAATCGGCGGGAGTACTTTAGGAACCCAATGAATTTTCCTGTTGAATCCGGCGATCATCTGATCGTTGAGACAGATAAAGGCGAAGATATCGGCAAAGTGTCAGCGATCACCGATAATTACGAACCAAAGATTCAGATCTCCGATTTTCAGATCGTCCGCAAGGCGGATGAAAAAGACATCCAAGCTTTGGAGCAAAACCGCGAAGACGAAGAAACCATTCTGTCCCAGAGCAAAGAAAAGATCAAAGAACTTGGCTTGATTATGAAGTTGATGGATGTCGAATATCAGCTGGATAGAAAAAAATTATCGTTTTATTATACTGCAGAAGAGCGGGTTGATTTTCGCGAATTGGTCCGTGTTCTTGCCGGCATGTTCAGAACCCGGATAGAAATGCGGCAGATCGGAGTAAGAGACGAGACAAAACGTCTTGTTGGCATAGGATCCTGCGGACTTCCGCGTTGCTGCGGTGCTTTTCTGGAGAATTTTGAGCCGGTCAGTACACAGGTAGCAAAAGACCAAAGCCTGCCGATGAACCCCCTTAAATTAAGCGGTCAATGCGGCAAGCTAAAATGCTGTTTACTGTACGAACATGGTTTTTACCAGGAAGAACTGAAAAAATATCCGCCCGTAGGAGAGCCTATCATAAAGAATGGCAAAAAGGGTTATATTCAAAAGATCGATATTTTTACGCAAACGGTCAGTTGTGATTTTGAAGATGCTACTCATGAAACCATCTCTATAAACGAGATCAGGGATTATTTGACCGCTGCTCAGAAAAAAGGATTGAAAAAACTCACCAATATTCTCCAGGATCTTATGAACGGCGATGAAAAAGATCTCGAACATATTGAAGACAAATAGCATATCCTGAGAAAAAATATTATAAAACGTAAAACGTAAGATGTAAAGACGCGATTTATCGCGTCTTTTTGCATTATAATATTATGATCAGTTTGTTATTTATGACGAGACTACTCACCCAACCTTTTATACTTAACTTTTGCCTTTTCCCTTTTACCTTTGTACTTTTTAAAGATAAAAGAGGTACTCATATGTTAAGCATTGGTGTAACCGGGGGGCTGGGAGCGGGTAAATCCGCAGCCATGAAAATTTTTCTTGAATTAGGTGCAAACATACTGAATGCGGACGATATTGCAAAGCAAATCATAAAAGTTGACAAAGAGCTGATCGCAAAGGTCAAGAAAGAATTTGGTGAAGACTGTTACCTTGACGGTGAGCTGCAAACAGATATTCTGGCGGCAAAAGCGTTTCGAACACCGGAGGATCTGAAAAAATTGAACGCCATTTCACACCCTGCCTTAAAAACCCACCTTGAAAAATATATTTTAGCTACAAAGCAGGTACCCGGAATTTTAATGATCGAAGTCGCTATCTTGTTTGAGGCAGGTTACCGCAATGTATTTGATAAAACACTTTTAATTACCGCAGATGAAAAAATTCGCATCAAGCGTGCTCTTTCGCACGGCAAGTTTACCAAAGAAAGCATCCGGGAACGCATGGCATTGCAAATGCCCGAAGACGAAAAACGCAAATATGCGGATTTTGTCATTGAGAATAATGGAGATGAAAATGCTCTGAGAGAAAAATGTCTTGAATTTTGGAACTTGATTAAAAATTAAAAAAATCGTTGTTATATATTTGTTAAGTACGGTTTCAATTTATGAATTCACCGAAGTTTTAAGGAAAGTGAACCGTTCTGTACTTTTTATAATCAATTAAATTTCTTTTTCAGGATTGCGCCCAAATATGAATATCAATCCAGCAACCCCCGCCACTCCAATTATCAGGCTAATGTATACCGGCAACCCCAAAGCTGTCGGGATCAAACAACCGATAATACTAATACCCGCAACGGGCAGTGCGTATCCCAGTTGTGTATTCACATGAGCAATATGATCGCAGCCGGCACCCATGGATGACAAGATCGTTGTATCCGAAATAGGGGAACAATGGTCTCCAAAGATCGCGCCTGTTAAAACCGCGCCAATGCTCATATACAGCGAAACGGGCTCGGGTGAAACGGCATAAGCCAATGGAATGGCCAGCGGCATTAATATGCCCATGGTCCCGTATGAAGTACCGGTAGCGAAAGAGATAAGCGCACCCATAATGAAGATGATGGCGGGCAAGAGGAAAGCGGGTATTTTTCCGCTGATAACCCCAACAAGAAAATCAGCAGTACCGAGTTTTCCGATCACGCCGCTCAATGACCATGCGAGGATAAGGATTGTCACAGTTATCACCATGGCGCCGGCTCCCTTGATCCAGGTGTTGACGGCATCTTTAAGTGAAAATATTTTTTGTTTCCAGCCCATGAATATGGCCACCAGGCTTGCAAAGATCGCCGCTTGGGTCAGGGCGATACTTGCATTGGCCTCCGCAAAGCATTCGCGTAAAAACGTAAATGAAAATCCTTGGGAAACGATCGCGATCAATTCGACATTACCGGATGCCATAATGTTCTGATAACCGTTATAAAACAATGCGGCAAAAGCTCCGATGATCAGGGTCAATACGGGTACAAGGGCATTTGAGATCTTTAATTTTGTGCTCTTTGAAACAGCCAGTTTTTCAGTATCGATAGCCGACATTACATTGGCACCGTCGGCGATAACCTTTCCTTCATGATAAGCGCGCCGTTCAGCTTTTAGCATCGGACCGAAATCACGACGCCATCTGGCGCTGATAAAAATAAAAGCCAGTATCAATAATGAATAAAAACGATAGGGAATGGTATGAATGAAAACGGAGTACGCATTAGCCTCGATGCCAAGAGCGGCATAGCCGTGCTTTATCAAGCCCAATTCGTATCCGATCCATGTTGAAATTAAAGCAATATCCGCAATAGGTGCTGCGGTCGAATCAATAATAAAGGACAATTTTTCTCTTGATACTTTCATCTTGTCCGTAACCGGCCGCATAATGGGTCCAACCGTTAAAAGATTGGCGTAATCGTCAAAGAAAATAAAAATACCCATCAGCCAGGTATAGATCTGCGCAGATGCCGCCGATCGGGCGCTTTTGGATAATTTTTCAGCAATGGCGCGTGTTCCGCCCATGACGGCTACCAATGCGATCAACCCACCGATAGTAAAAGTCTGCACGACAATTCCGGCGTTCCAGGAATCGGAAAGCGCAGCAACGAATTCCCGTGTCATCAACACAAACCCCCGAATAATAGCTGAGATCTTAGGGCCGGTTTGAAGCACGATCATGTATGCGCCGGAAAAAATGCCGATAAAAAGAGAAACAACTACATTCTTTGTAACAAATGCAAGGGTAATAGCTACAAGTGGCGGCAAGATACTCCATGCTTTCCACCCGCCGGTGTAATGCGGGGCAAGAAGGGGCATAAGGATCAAAAGAACAGCAATAAAAGCAAGTGTCAGATTTCTTTTCATATTATTTTACCAGAAGCATTTTTTGAGATACAGAATGTTTATTTTCGACAAAAAGAGTACAAATATAAATACCCGATGGATGAGCGGATGCATCCCAATTTAACTTATATTCGCCTTTTTCATATCGACCTTTTGTGAGTGTTGTTATTGGACGTCCCTTTAGATCATAAATATTAAGTTCAATGTTACCGGTCGCCGACAACTTAAAACCAACCGTTGTTTCAGGATTGAACGGATTCGGATATACCTTCAACAGATCATATGTTTCCGGCAATACCTCCCCGGTTGAGATCACTACCTTTGGGGTAAAGATACTAACGTCATCTAAAGTAATATAACCGTCGCTAAGATCATATTTCACTCCCAGATAAATCGAAGAATTTTTATAAGATCTCAAAGAATAAGCATATTCATACCAATTGGAATTTGAGGGAGAAATAGTCCCGATCTCAGTTGTAAAACTTGTTCTTACCGTATCGGTTTGTGAAATATATACGGTACAGCGCTTATTGGTATTTAACATTTTTGCCCAAATTGACAAAATAGCATTATTGTTATTGGGGACGTGGATCTTGGGTGAGATCAGCCATTGGTCTTCGCCATCGAAACCATATGAATAATTACCGCTCAAAACCATATCATAAGTTCCGTTTTCCAGATAGAAACCACCGCCGTTATAGATCCAGCCTGCCTGATAACCCTCAAAACCCGTATGGGCAAAACGGGTGATATCATCGTTATTTAAGTGTATGTTGAAAACACCGGCCTGACTATACGTAAAATCATTACTGCCGGGTTCCAGGGAGCTCAAAAGGAACCAACCGTCATAATAACCGCCCCAGCCCCAATTAAAGTGATAATATGTACTGGTGGTTGTTTTATAACCGTCTAGTAAAAACGCATGACCACTGGTTCCGCCCAAATCATTTCCGCGGTAAGGAAGCGGACGCCCCGCATTCAACTCTTGAAGAATAAGCTGCTTCCATTCGCTATCCGTATAGTCCGATTTAACCTTTTGCACCATATCGGGATGGTAATCGAAATATGAAACGAGAGAATACATCATATCTTCGTATGCAGAGGAAGAGCCGTCGGGCTGCATGTCCATTTCAACGGAAATAGCGCATTGATATAAAAGCAGCGAAACATCATCAACCTGATCGGTTCCGGCGGAAAGCACGCCGTCACGTGTGCACAAAGAATCCGGCATGTTGCCGAAATTATAATATGTAGTATCGAATTCGGCCGCTAACAGGCTGTCTGTAGAAGCGCTGTAAAACCAGCGCTTTCCGAAACCCCTTGCGGGATGTTCATAATAATTGATCAGTTGTCCCATGACAACTGCCACGCATCCGACATAGGGTCGCCTTGAAGTATGCCCGGTAAGAGTAAAATATGGAAATTGAGAATTATAATAAGGCGATTGATTCCACGTGGTAGTTATAAGCGGATCGACTCCCGCAGTTACGACCTGTTTTCCCAGACTGCCGGAAGCGGCGGCATTCCAGTCTGAATGAATTTCACGAGTAGCGCTTTTTAAACTTTGAATTTCCTGTGAATATTGTTCACACATGGATAGAAAAGCCGGATTTTCATTTCCAACGGGCGCATTATCGGAATATCCAAGAATAGCCGGGAACCCATCATCAGCGGAACTCAGCACGAATCCGCCGTTTTCAAAAGTTGTCAGATAGAGCTCGTTTTCAAGCAGCTCGGTTTTTACGATCGTTTTATCGGGATATTTCTCCATAGCGACCATGCGGGCTTGGGAGATACTGACCGGACTAGAGAATAATATTGATAATGATCCAACAAAACATAAAATTCGTGTTAAGTATTTCACTTGTTATTACCTCATTTTGGTTAAATAAAATAAGCTTAAACACGGCAAAATACAAAAGTATAAAAACAAAAGGCACAAGCAGGCGGAAAAAACAGCATTAATGCATTTTGCAGAAAAAAGCTTATATTTAAATATGTATAAAAAGGTCACATGCAAAACAGCCCTGAATAAATTAAACAGTAACTACTTACCGTACAATTGGGATTTGAATATCTATCGGGGTTGTTCACATCGCTGCCAGTATTGCTATGCTTTGTATTCACATCAATATCTGAACGCCGGAGATTTTTTCGGAGATATCTTTATCAAAGAAAATATCGCCGAAGCCCTTGAAGAACAGCTAATGAAAAAAAGCTGGAAACACGAAGTTGTCAATCTTGGGGGTGTGACGGACAGTTATCAACCCATTGAAGCGGTTGAGAAAATAATGCCCGATATTTTAAAACTGCTGATCAAATATCGCACGCCCGTCTCTATTTCAACAAAATCGAAATTATTGCTTAGAGATCAAGAGCTCTTTGAAGAATTAGCTGCTGTCGTGGGAGCGCATGTTGCGATCAGTGTAACAACATTTGATGAAAAATTGCAAAAAAAACTCGAACCGGGATCATCCTCAACAAGCGAACGTTTTGAGATCCTTGAAGCCTTCAAGGGAACAAAAGTAATGACGGGCGTATTGATGATGCCGATCCTGCCTTACCTGACTGATAACCAAAAAAATCTGCGAGCATTGTTTAATGCGGCGCAAGAAACCGAAGCCGATTATGTCATACCTGGATTGCTGAATCTTCGTCAACCCACAAAAGGACATTTCTTAAATTTTATCAAAACGGCATTTCCCGAGCACTATAGTGCATACATAAATTATTATTCAGGAAAAACAGATAAAAAAGCATACAGGGAAAGCGTTTATGGAACCATATCAAGATTGAAAAGGGAATACCCGTTATACCCCAAAGAGCGCCCCTTCCCGAAACCCCCGGAACAACTGAAATTGTTTTAATTCACTTTTAGCTTTTTACTTTTGCCCTTAGCTCTGTTTTGTTTATATTCGTTTTATAATGTTAAACTAATTGTCAATTGTCCTTTCTCAATTGTCAATTGCATTCTTGGAGGGAATCATGAAGAACACATTACGAATTATCCTTGCTTTTACAATTTTGATGAGCGCTTTTGCTTTTGCTGAAGAGGGCTTCGTCAAAACAGGCATTAATGTCGGCCCGCTTCCGTCTGTGGCTTATAACTCGGACACGGGTTTCCAGTATGGGGCGCTTGCCAATATCTTCTTTTATGGTGACGGGGCGATCTATCCCGACTACTACCATAACGTTTATGTTGAGTGGAATCAGACAACAAAAGGTGCCGGGTTGGCGCAAATTACATATGACTCGAAATATCTCATTCCGGGAATTCGGGTAACAGCCGATCTTAGCAATGTAATAAAACAGGCCTGGGGGTTTTACGGTTTTAACGGCGCTGAGTCCGTTTATAATGCTTCTTGGGTAGACAAAGAGGATCCGGCATATAAAAATTCGCTTTATTATGCAATGAAAAGAAATCAACTCCGCTTTACGGTCAATTTACAGGGAAATATCACCGATAAATCCTTGCGCTGGCTCGGAGGCCTGGGTGTGATGAATTTTGCAGTGGGTTCTGCATCGACAACAAGAGCGTGGGATACAAGTTTTGTTGATCAAAGTACCCTTTATGATGAATTTGTAAATTGGGGTGCAATTACCGCTGAAGAAGCGGATGGTGGTTTCGTGTCTTACATTAAGGGTGGTGTTGTATACGATACTCGCGATAATGAAGCATGTCCGATGAAAGGACTTTGGGAAGAAGTTCTGTTGACATATGCTCCGAAATTCTTGGGCGAAGGCGGAGGCTGGCTGCAGCTGTCGGCGATCCATCGTCAGTATTTTACCCTTGTACCGGATAAATTATCACTAACCTACCGCTTGGGCTACCAGGGGATCATTGCAGGTACCCAGCCGTTCTATCTGCAGGGTAACATGCCGGATTCGCGAAATAACCGAGACGGTCTCGGCGGCAGCAAAAACGTTCGCGGTATCATGGGTTCGCGATTGGTCGGTGACGGATATCTCTATGGAAACCTTGAGGCACGGTGGAAGATCGTCAGATTCAACTGGATCGGCCAAAGCTGGTATTTCGGCATCAACCCCTTCCTCGACGCCGGTATGGTTGTACAGCCTTACTCTTATGACAAAACGGGCATTCCCACAGGTGTTTACGACGATTATATTTCAGGTAATGCCGAAACACTTCATCTGGGATACGGACTGGGGATCAAACTTGCCATGAACGAGAACATGATCCTGTCCGTGGACTACGGTTTTGCCGGATCGTCCAACGATGGCAGCACCGGTCTTTATATCGGACTTGGATACCTGTATTAATATTGACATGACATGAAATATTTATTTATAGCGTTGGGCGGTGCGATCGGTGCCGTCCTTCGTTTTATTATATCTTCATTACTCTATATGCCGAACGGAAACTTTCCATGGGGAACGTTGGCCGTGAACGTATTGGGCTCATTTCTTTTGGCGCTTTTTATGGGGTGGTCCGGCAGCCAGCACCATACTTGGAATTTTTTTCTGGCGATCGGTTTATTGGGAGCATTCACCACATTTTCAACCTTCAGCATGGAAACCTTCATTTTATTCAAAATGTCTAAAGCCGGTCTCGCGATCCTGAATATGGTCGCAAATATGGGCCTGGGGTTAGGTGTTGCGATCGCGGGATTTTATTTGGGGGATATGCTAAAATAATATGTAGAAGAGACGCAGCGCCGCTGTGTCTCTACCCTGTATCGCTGCATTTCTACCCGTTGTTAGCAATATTACATTCCGACATAAAATATTTTCCCACTACTATTGCTTTCCGGTAAAAATTGTCATAATTTCAAAGTGTTATTTATAAAATAAGCAACGCAGATTCGAGGGCCACTACCGGACAACCAACGGGGTGGCGCGTTTTACATTAACGGGTAATTTAAGGAGTGGTGAAATGGCAAAATACCGCATAGGATGGCTGCCGGGCGATGGTGTGGGCAACGAGGTGATGGAAGCCGCAAAGATCGTTCTTGGCAAATTAGGTCTGGATGCCGAATATGTCCACGGCGACATCGGTTGGGAATTTTGGAAAACGGAAGGCGATGCGCTTCCTGAGCGAACGATCGAAATGTTAAAGACCGTTGATTGCGCGCTTTTTGGGGCGATCACATCAAAACCCAAAGAAGAAGCGGAAAAAGAATTACTTCCCGAAATGCAAGGCAAAGGACATGTATATTTTAGTCCCATAGTTCGCCTTCGCCAGCTTTTCGATCTGCATACGAACATGCGCCCCTGCAAAGCTTATGCAGGAAACCCCTTGAATTACAAAGATGATATTGATATTACCATATTCCGTGAAAACACAGAAGGCATGTATGGTGGTATTGAGTTTCATCCTCTTCCGAAAGAAGTGTATGACGTATTGGATAAGAACCATCCAAAAATGAAGAAATTCAAAGATGCGGGTTTAGAAAATATTGCGCTTTCCACACGAGTGATGACCCGTCAGGGATGTCGCAGGATCGTAACAAATGCCTTTGAGTTCGCAAAAAAATACGGTAAAAAAGCCGTCACGGTTTGTGATAAGCCGAATGTACTGCGTGAAACGGGCGGGCTGATGGTCAGAACGGCTCGAGAGGTAGCTAAAAATTATCCGGATATTGAACTCTGGGAAACGAATATTGATGCACAGTGCATGTGGCTGGTCAAGAATCCCGGTAACTATGAAGTGATCGTTGCCGAGAACATGTTTGGAGATATCCTTTCCGACCTTTCCGCACAATTGGTTGGCGGACTGGGTTTTGCCTGCTCGGCAAATATCGGCGATAAACTTGCGGTATTTGAACCGACCCACGGATCTGCCCCCAAGTATTACGGTCAATATAAAGTTAATCCAACGGCCATGATCCTCACGGCCAAGATGATGTTGGATTGGCTGGGTGAAAACGATATGGCAGAAAAGCTTGAAAAAGCGGTAGCGGAAGTGATCGCCGAAGGCGAGGTCCGCACCTATGACATGGGCGGCAGCAATACATCTCTGGAAGTGGCTGAAGCGATCGCTGAAAAACTGTAAGACGTAAGACGTGAGACGTCAAATGTTGTAATCCGTCTGTTTTGACTCGGAATTATCAAGAACCCGGCTTTTTGCCGGGTTTTTTGTTTATATTGATATTTTCTATGTTTGGGCTTCAAATTATTAACAATATTAATCGCAAGGATTTAAATAATTAATATTATTAATAAAATATCTTGACAAAATTAATTTAATTAATTATTATTGGGTGAAAGGAGAAGAAATATGATACACGAATGGCAAAAATTAACAAAGATGACAGACGGAAAGGAACTCCGGGTGACAATGGTATATGTACCGGAAGATGATGTTACGGTCGAAGGTGATTTTAAACTTCCGCCGCTGGCACGGCTTTCAACTGAAGATCAATTGTTCGCCGCTGTTTTCTTAAAGACTCACGGCTCGATCAAGCAAATGGAAAAATTCTTTGGGATAAGTTACCCGACGGTTAAAAATCGATTGAACAAGATCGCTGCTCAATTGGATATGGTCAATATTGATATCGTTTTTGAAGAACCGGAAAAAGAAAAAGAAGAGCGCATGAATGTTCTGGACAAACTTGGCAAAGGTGATATTTCCCTTGATGAAGCATTAAAGGAGCTCGAATAAAATGGGTATCAGGATCATTGAAAAGAACAAAGAAAAACCATTCAGATTATGGTTGCCCGATATTCTGATCTTTATATTTCTTATGCCGGTATTTATACTGCTTATTATACCGCTTTGCCTCGCAATGATCGGCCTGCTGATCTGGAACCTTATCCCGGGTCAGGGTAAACGGGCCAGAGCCTATACAAAAATATTCTTTAGTATCCCGTCGTTATTCTGGGCTTTACGCGGATTGACGGTGGATATAGATTCAAAAGATGCAATCGTAAAAATAAAATTTTAGGAGATAACAAATGAACGAAGAAAAACTTAAAGTATTGAACATGATCGCCGAAGGCAAGATAACTGCAGAAGAAGGCGAAAAGCTTCTTGAAGCTCTCGATAAAAAAAATGAGAAAAAGCCGGAGCCGATCGAAGTGAAAAGAGAAAAAGGAAATATCAATTACTTATATGTTGATATCAACCCGAAATCCGAAAGCAGTAGCGAAAAGGTTCATGTCAAGGTACCCCTGGCGCTGGTTCGTGCAGGAGTGAATATTGCCTCCATGCTACCGTCAGAAGTACAGGATACCGTGAACAATGCCATGGACGAAAAAGGCATGAAATTCGATCTGTCTTCGATCAAGCCGGAGAACATAGAAGAATTGATCCAGGCCCTGGAAGAAATGGAAGTCAATATTGATTCGGATGAAAGCACGGTCAGAGTATACTGCGCATAGAACGACAAGAAAACATCCGAATATATAAGTAAAAACCCGACGGTAGTCGGGTTTTTGTCGTTTAATGTTTAAGTGTTTAATTCTTCAACCCCGTACGGGGTTGGGTGTGAGGCGAGAATGCCGGTATATTCTTCTTTAATTTCACCGGGATCATAAACACAAAGAGATAAGAACCCTGTAAGGGTTCAAGAAGAATATATGCAGACATTCGACTTAAAAGAACCCTGTAGGGGTTCAAGAAGAATATATGCAAGCATTCCACTAAAAAGAACCCCGTTAGGGGTTCAACATATTCAATAATAATTACATAGATCCTGTTATCCTGTTTACCCTACCGAAGCCCTGAAAACACAGGAGGGACAAAAAAACAATTTAAACAATCCTGTGATCTCATCAAAAAAGCGAGATCTGCGGATCAACAGGCTTATAGAATTTCATTTGAGTGGCCAGTCTTAATTTACTGCAGATCTGATAATAAGTTTTATTGAGAATTTCCGCATTCGGAGAATCGCATTCATATGTATTACCAAATCTGTCGATGTATTTTTCTTTCAATCCGGGAAAATGCTCATCCAGTTTTTTATAGAACCAATCACGTTGACCGTGCCGCTGCGTTAATCCGGGCCACATGAGCGCATATTTGGCACCAACCTGATGTGCATGAGTTAACAGATCCGTTATATTTTCGACCGAATCCGTTATCCAGGGAAGCACCGGGGAAATGATGATCCCCGTGTATATTCCGGCCGCCGACAGTATTTTCATCGCTTCGAAACGCGCAGAGGGGGTTGGCGCTCCGGGTTCGAGTTTTCGGGACAGATCGTTATCGTTTGCCGTGATCGTAAAAGAAACGGCGGCATAGACCTTTGATATCTCCCGGAGGAAATCAAGATCGCGGATCACCATATTGCTTTTTGTAATAATATGAACCGGGAATTGATACCGGTAGATCAGTTCGAGCGCCTGACGCGTCAAGCCCAGTTCTTCTTCTATCGGCATATAGGGATCATTCATGCTTCCCGTTCCTATAGTTTGCTTTTTGCGCTTGGAGGACAATTCCCGCCGCAGCAGGTCGATGGCATTTTCCTTGATCTCTATATCGGCGAAATTTTCGATCTGATAGCAGGTCGACCGCGAATCGCAATAGATGCACTGATGCTGACATCCGCGGTAAATATTCATGCTATAGGAAATGCCGAAAGGGTCAAAACCCTTTGTTCGCAAGGGCGAGAGAATTGATTTTGCCTGAATTCGTTTGATCATGTCTCACATATCTTTTAATGTCAGAGAATAAAAACGTAAAAATGTAGAGCCACACCATGGTGTGGCTAGAAATAAATTACCACTTCCCCTCTTTCAGCACCGTCTCGATCATGGCCATATAATTTTCCGGCTTGACGTACTCCGGAATGGAATTTGAAGAACCTGCGCACCAGCCGCCGCGGCCTTTTGCGATATCAATAAATTTACGTGTCAGTTCACGGATCTCATCCGGTGTTGCCCTGCACAGTTGGTCAACATCTATCCCGCCGCAAAGACATAATTGATTACCGACACGATCTTTTAATTCTGACATATCCATGGAAATGGGTTCAACGGGATGTAGGCTAGTCACGCCAATATCATCGATCAGATCGGGCATGACGTCATACAATACGCCGTCAGAATGATATATGAAGGGGATATTCCGTTTTTTAGCCAGTTCTCCGATACGTTTCAAATAAGGGAAAAGATGTTCGCGTATAAAGTCGGGACTGACCATTAATCCCGAAGAATAAGCAATATCATCACTGTACCACAAGACCTTGACAAAATCCATATCGGCCATGGTCTCGAACATGCTCATGATCAAACCCCCGATTTTATCGAACATAGCTTTTATCAATTCGGGATCTTCATACATCATCATTGAAAAATTTTCAAAGCCCATCATTTCCCATACGGTCGTGTAGATATCGCCATATTGTCCGATAATTCCCATATCATCCGGGATCAGCTTTCCGGCTTCTTCAAGGCGCTTGTAATTCAGGTCTTTGGGCTCAACCCACTGATATTTTTCAAATGATCCCCAATCGGTGACGACTCCGTCGTGTTCAGATGACCATGATCGGTCTGCTGCGACATTTGCGTTTTTGGCAACTGATCGTGCGGTGTCGATCTTGATCCCGGGCTGCACCTTGATAAAATCGTATCCAAGCGATCGCATGAAGGCGATCTCATCGTTGACCGTGATGGCAGGTTTGCCAAAGATCTTTTCCCGCATTTCGGGATGGATGCCCAGCTCGATCAGGGGAATATAGTCATTGGTCTTATTAAAAAGGGTTTGCTGGAAATGTTCGAAATTGGGTTTTCTAAGATGTGAGAACATAGGGTCTCCTTAAGCGGTTACGCCAAGTAATCTTTTGGCTTCCTGTACGGCCTGGTTAGCGTTTTTTGCATATCCTTCCGCACCGATCTCTTGGGCAAATCCCGGGGTAACGGGTGCGCCGCCAATAAAAACTTTATTTTCCAGTCCGTTGTTGCGGAGCATTTCGATCACGCCTTTCATATTTTTCATGGTAACCGTGAGAAGCGCTGACATGCCGATAAGCGCCTTCGGTTCTTTTTTTGCGGCTTCAAGAAATTTAGGAGCGGGAACGTTAATACCAAGGTCCTCAATTTGAAAACCGGCGCCTTCAAGCATCATACAAACAAGATTCTTCCCGATATCATGAAGATCACCCTGAACGGTTCCGATGATCACTTTGCCGAGTATCAGTTCGGAGCCTTCCAATAAAAAGGGTTTGATCAATTCAAGTCCGGATTTCATAGCTTTGGCGGAGAAGAGCATTTCAGGGACAAATATCTCATTGCGTTCATATCGCTGACCGACAATACTCATTGCCGGGATCAGACCTTGTGATAAAATATCTTCAACATTAACCTCGTCGGCGATCGCCTGTTCAGTGAGCTCGCGAACACCCGGTTGCCCTTCCATATTTTTTGGGAATTTTGAACTTGCATCGATGTGTCCCTGTACAACGCAATGCTTGATGGATTCAAGAATGGACATGTATTTCTCCTTGGTCATTTTTTGAATGAAGGAATATATTGCGGTTCTGACAAAGTTTCAATAAAAAAGCGCCTTTAAAGGTCATATTTTGAATAATTGAGAGAAAATTAACAAAATAATCAACAATATGTTTGTATTTCGAAGAATGATAGAAAAACAACAAATAACATTCCTGAAGGTTTTCAATCAATTAATGGATGTTTTTCATATAAAATTTTCCTAAGTTTTCAACGAAGAAAAAAGAACATTAAAGGAGTGATCATGAAACGCTTGCAGAATATACTCAAAGAGATCAAAAAAATAGAATCGGCCGCATCAGTTTTGCACTGGGACCAGGAAACATATATGCCCGAAGGGGGCGGCGCCTACCGGGCGGAAGTATTGGCATATTTAAGCTTATTACAACACCAGATGGCTACAGGGCCAAAATTACAGGAAGAACTTTCCCGGCATATTGATTATAAAACGGGAGAGATCGTTAATATAACTCTCAGCAATGAGGAGCAACGTTTAGTGGAACTGGTTGCGAAAGATCTGAAAAAACAAATGGCCCTTCCCGATGATTTTGTTGAAGAAATGTCGAAGCACGCATCCGCAACCCAGCAGGCCTGGATACAAGCGAGAAAGAACAACGATTTTTCCGCTTATGCGCCATATCTTGAAAAAATGATCAAGATGAAAAAACAGGAAGCCGAATATCTGGGTTATAAAGACAAACCCTATGATGCCCTTTTGGATCAATTTGAACCCGGTATGACAACCGAAACGGTCAAAGAATTATTTGCCGGACTGAAAGAACGGCTGTTGCCGTTGGTTAAAAAGATCTCTGAAGCAGAGCAGATCGATGATTCGGTATTGCAGCAATCTTTTGACACGGACGAACAATGGAAATTCGGCATGAAGATCGCTGAAGCTATCGGACTGGATATGAAACATGCCCGCCAGGATGTTTCGGCACACCCTTTTACCATTGGCCTTCACCCCGATGACGTTCGCATTACGACCCGCCTGAACGATAAAATGTTATTATCCGGATTGTTCTCGACCATTCACGAAAGCGGTCATGCCATTTATGAACAGGGTTTGAACAAAGATCATTACAGCGATCCCCTCGGACAAGCGGCCTCTTTCGGCATCCATGAAAGCCAGTCGCGCCTTTGGGAAAATCCGGTAGGACGCAGTAAAGAATTTTGGACTTACGCCTTACCGATCCTGAAAGAACATTATCCTCAACTGAAAGATGTATCTCCGGATGATTGGTATCGCATGGCGAACATTGTAAAACCCTCAATGATCCGCGTTGAATCAGATGAAGTTTATTATTCTCTTCATATCATGCTGCGGTTTGATATCGAATCTCAGATCATTAACGGTGACATTGACGTCAATGATATTCCGGCTCTCTGGAATAAAAAAATGAAAGAATATTTCGGCATTACGCCTGCAAACGACAGCGAGGGCGTTATGCAGGACGTTCATTGGTCATTCGGCGGATTCGGGTATTTCCCCTCATATGCCATGGGCAATCTTTACGGTGCCCAGATCATGGAACAGGCGGAAAAAGATATTCCCGGATTCTGGGACAAGATCAAAAAAGGTGAATTCTTGCCGCTCAAAGAATGGTTGAATGAAAAAGTTCATAAACACGGACGCTTTTACGATCCTGAAAAACTTATTGAAGTTATTACCGGTTCCCCCTTGAGCGCGGATCCGTTCATGAATTATCTTGAGAAGAAATATAAAGAAATTTACAACTTGTAAACCTCACACAAAGACACAAAGAAAACAAAGGCCCTAAGTAATTTTAGGGCTTTTTTATAATAAATAATTCGAAATTCGTATTTACTTCGATTGTTCAGATGCTCGAATGTTCTATTGTTCTTATATCAACTAACAAATTTAATTATCAATTATATCTAATAATTCCTTCGCATGCCCAACGCCCTTGTCGGCGCTTTTTTTGACCCAGATCCGGGCTTTTTCAATATCCTCCGGCGTATTGGCCGTCTCGTAAAGCAATTTTCCCAAAAGAAATTCAGGGTAAGGATGTCCGCCCTTTACGCTCTTTTTTAACCATTTGATCGCTTTGCTTGTATCGGGTTCTACGCCGCGGCCGATGCTGTAAACCTTGCCAAGCATGTATTGTGCCTGATCATAATCTTGTTTGGCGCTCTTGGTGAACCATTTTCTGGCCAGTTCGTAATCCTGTTCCGCACCGCTTCCGGAATAATAGATCATCCCCATTTTATTTTGCGGACGCGCAGAACCCGCTTCTGCGGACCGCTCATACCAATCCAGAGCCTTCTCGGCATTTTTCTCAATACCGATACCGTATTGGCTGTAATAAGCAAGATAGTACATAGCTTCACTATTCCCGCTTTCAGCAGCAGATTTAAAGTTGTCAATAGCTTTTACTGTATCGGGTACCGTTAAGCTGTCACCCGACATGTATAATTTTGCCTGTTCCAATTCAAATGTGCCGGGTTCGGAGCAGGCGAAGATAATAAGGACCATGATGATTATTAATAAATATTTTTTCATTTTTAAATTTCCTTTTTTGATTCTCGATAATATTTTGCCTGTGTAGGGGAGGCTCGAGAGCCTCCCATTTATTATTGGGCGACTCACGAGTCGCCCCTACACTACCGTCAATAATAATCGATATGCATTAATTATGTTTTGCCTTACTAACCGCCTCAAGCCATCCTTTATACAATTTCACTCTCGTTGCCTCATTCATCTTCGGTTCAAAACAGGCGCTGTCTTTTTTGCTGAATTTAAAATCATCCATGGTCCAGAACCCGATAGCCAACCCCGCCAGCATAGCGGCCCCTAGCGCTGTGGATTCCAGTTGCGGTGCACGGCAAACGGGACAAGGCAAAATATCCGCCTGGAATTGCATTAACAGATCATTGGCGCTTGCACCGCCGTCCACATTAAGCGCAGCAAGCTTTACCCCCGAATCGCGTTCCATGGCGTCCAGAACATCCTTGCTTTGGTAGGCAATGGACTCAAGTGTAGCCCGAATGATATGATTGGCCGTGGAACCCTGGGTCAGTCCGACCAGTGTCCCGCGCACGTTCATGTCCCAATGCGGCGCGCCCAGGCCGCTGAAAGCAGGGACAAAATAAACGCCGTCATTATCCTTCAGTTGAGCGGCGGCAGCTTCCGAATCGCCGGCGCTTTTAATAAGTTTCAAATTATCCCTCAGCCATTGAATGGCGGCTCCGGCGATAAAGACGGCCCCTTCCAGGGCGTAAGTTATCTTGTTATCAAGCCCCCATGCGATGGTCGTGAGCAGTCCGTTTTCCGACTTGACGGCCTTTTCACCGGTGTTCATCAGCATGAAGCAGCCGGTGCCGTAGGTGTTCTTTGCCGTGCCGGGTTCGAAACAACCCTGTCCGAACAGTGCCGCCTGCTGATCACCCGCGATGCCGGCGATGGGTATGGATGCACCATCCAGCAGAGCCGGGTCTGTCATTCCATAAACTTCGGATGAACTCCGCACTTCCGGAAGCATGGCTTCCGGGATGTTGAACAGCTTCAACAACTCCTTGTCCCATTTCAGGGAATGGATATTGAACAACATGGTCCGGGACGCGTTCGAAACGTCGGTGATATGCAGGTTGCCGCCACTCAGTTTCCAGATGATCCAGGTATCGACCGTGCCGAACAGAAGATCGCCTTTTTCGGCGAGAGTTCGGGCGCCGTCGACATTTTCCAGGATCCAGTGAAGTTTGGTCGCAGAAAAATACGAATCGATGATCAATCCGGTCTTTTGCTGAAAGAGGTCTGCCAATCCGTCCTTTTTCAGCTTGTCGCAAAGTGCGGCGGTACGCTTATCCTGCCAAACGATAGCAGGGTAAACGGGTTCACCGGTATGGCGGTTCCAGACGATCGTTGTCTCACGTTGATTGGTAATGCCGATGGCGGCAATATCTTTAGGGGACAGATCAAGTTTTTTACACAGGACTTGTGTTACTTCGATCTGTGTATCCCAAATATCGGCAGGATTTTGTTCTACCCTGTCGGGCTTTGGATAAAATTGAGGAAATTCTCTTTGCTCCATTCCAAGAATATTGAAGTTCTTATCAAAAACTATCGCACGCTCACTGGAGGTGCCCAGGTCGAAAGTGAGGATGTATTGTGACATTTCAATTACCTTATTAGTGGTATTTTAAGTTTTTGTGTTGTTTTAAATACTGCATGGGGCGCGACGGATCGATAGAGTATTAGGGCAATAGGGCAATAGCGTACTAGCGCGCCAACGCTCTAATGCTCTCGTGCCGCATTTTGGCTTCCGGCTTCTGAATTCTGACTTCTATATATGATAACTGATCCACTCCAACAGATCGTCATACACTTCCTGCCTGTTTGTCTCGTTCAGTATCTCGTGCCGGGCGCCTTCAAAAATATTTACGGTCACTTCCTCAAGTTGGCGTTTACGGTACATAGATGCTACACGCTCAGGACCTTTTCCGTTATCGCCGACGGGATCTTCGGATCCGGAAACAATATAGATCGGCAATGTGAACCGGATCCATTGATTGTGCTGTTTTTTGGAAATATAATTCAGTCCGAAAAACAGATCTTTGAACATGCTTAAAGTACAAACGAACCCGCAATAAGGGTCATCTACATATTTCTTAACGACTTTTTTATCTCTGGAGAGCCAGGACATGGGACCTTCGTCCTCAAAAGGTTTGTTGAAAGCGCCAAAGCTTAAATTGTCAAAGAATTCGGAAGGTGTTTTTCCGTCAGTTTTCAACAATTGCAAAAAGGCCATGATACGGCCTGCCGCTACAACGGCTTTTGGATTGTCTGCAGTTCCGGACAAGATAACACCGTTGATGTCATCATATAACGTAATATAGGTCCTTGCCAGGAATGACCCCATACTGTGTCCCAGCAAAATAACAGGAAGTTTTGGATAATCCTGGCGGATGATCCGGGTCAGCATGCGCATGTCGGTCACAACCTTGATCCAGCCGTTCTCTTTTGCAAAATAACCTAAATTTTCAACACTGCCGGCAGTCTTACCGTGACCGCGATGATCGTTGGCATATACCGCAATTCTGTTCTTGTTCAGGAATTTAGCAAAATCATCATAGCGTTCCGCATATTCGGCCATGCCGTGAGAGATCTGTACAACCGCTATCGGATCTTCCTCCGGCAGCCAGCAGAAAAATGTGATCTTTGCACCGTCGTTACTTGTAAAAAAATCTGTTTTTTTCATAATAAGTCCAATTTTAATGCGAAAAAATATTGATTATTTGTCATTTAAACAACTAAAAATAATTAATGATAAATGGTAAAGACGCAGCAATGCTACGTCTCATTATTAATAATTACGTTAATGCACGGAACAGGCATGCCTGTTCCGTACACATATTATAAATATTTTTTTAATTTATCGGCTTTATCCGTTTTCTCCCAGCTAAAACCATCTCTTCCAAAATGACCGTAAGCAGCTGTTTGGGCAAACACGGGTTTTCGAAGATCAAGATGCTTGATAATGCCTTTAGGCGTCAGGGGGAATTCATTGCGAATGATCATTGCGAGCTTTTCGTTCGGTAATTTTCCCGTGCCGAAAGTGTCGACAAATAAAGAAACGGGTTCCGCCTCACCGATCGCATAAGCGACCTGAACTTCGCAACGTTTGCAGAGTCCGGCGGCGACCAGGTTCTTTGCCACATACCTCATCATGTAAGCGGCAGAACGGTCGACCTTTGTTGCGTCTTTTCCGGAAAAGGCGCCGCCGCCGTGACGCCCGAAACCGCCGTAGGTGTCCACGATGATCTTACGCCCGGTCAACCCGGCATCGGCCACGGGACCGCCTTCGGTGAAAGCACCGGTCGGATTGATATGGATCTTGGTATTTTCGTCCAGAAGATCTCCGCAAACGGGTTTGATCACATGCTCTTTAATATCTTTGTGAATAATAGTCTGTGAAATTTCTTTACGATGATGACTGGAAACGACGATCGCTTCCAAACGAACGGGAATATTATCGTCATACTCAACGGTTACCTGGGATTTCCCATCCGGAAAAAGATAATCTAATGTACCGTTCTTTCGGACTTCGGTAAGTCGCTTAGAAAGTTTATGTGCCAGTATGATCGGAAGCGGCATCAGTTCATCGGTTTCATCACAAGCATAACCGAACATCATACCCTGATCGCCGGCACCATCGTGATCGACCCCGACACTGATATCATGAGATTGTTCGGAAATGGATTCCAATACCCCGCAATTATGGCCGCTAAAACCGACATCACCGTTGTCATAACCGATCTTGATCAGCGTTTCCCGTGCGATCATGGGGACATTGATATACTCGGCTTTGGTCGTCAGTTCGCCGCCGACGATCACAAATCCGGTTTTAATGAACGTTTCAATGGCAACGCGGGAATTGGGATCGACAGCCAGCGCTGCGTCAAGGACAGCGTCCGAGATCTGGTCGCATATCTTATCGGGGTGCCCTTCCGTTACCGATTCAGATGTAAAAAACACTTTTTCCATAGTCATACCTTTTTATTGTCTAAACGCCGGATCTTTGTCATGATGCATTGGAAAAGTATGGGGGCGGGGAAGGTAATACGTAACGTTTTGACCTTGCCGGCCCGCATCACTTTGCCACCGTGGCGTTACTCGGTTGGCGTTCCACTGAAGGAACTCTTGATGCAGGGAGAAGATATAATGTTTTTTGGAACGGGTCAATCAATTTCTTTAAACATAATCAATAATCCTTTTTCCGCCTCTTGCTTTCGCTAAAAAAACTTTTGCATTTTTTAAAGCACCCCCCTAAATTTAGCGAGGATAAATGTGAGGACTATTTATAAGTACATCGTTTAGTTAAAGGCAATTGAAATAGCGAACACGCAGGACAGGAGCCTTTGACGGACGTATTTACCGAACGTTAAACGCCCGTTCGGTTTTTTTTACGAAGGATATTAATGGAAATACTAAAGATCATTATCTTAGCGATCGTACAAGGACTTACCGAGTTCTTGCCGGTCTCGTCTTCGGGACATCTTGCTTTGGCGGAATACTTGCTGGGCATCGAATCTCCGGGTGTGACCCTTGAGGTATTTCTGCATTTCGGTACGTTTATGTCCGTTCTTGTGATCTTTTGGAAAGATATCATCAAGATCATATTGGCTTTGTTTGGCAATTTCTGGAAAGTATGGAAATATAAAGCCATCATGAAAGAGAACGAAGATTTTGCCATGGGTATCTATATCATTATTTCCATGATACCCGCAGGTATTGTCGGACTGCTTTTCGAAGAACAGATCGACGGATTGTTTGATAATATCCTGGTTGTGGGTATTGCCCTTATCGTGACGGGGACGGTCCTTTTCCTTACGCAATGGGCGCAAAATGAAAAGCGGCCACTGAATTGGTGGCGAACCATCCTGATGGCTATCGCCCAGGCGATTGCGATCATTCCGGGCATATCCCGATCCGGTTCTACGGTATCCACTGGAATGTTTCTGGGCATGCCGAGAAAAAAAGTTGCAAAATTCTCATTTTTGATGGCCCTGCCGCTGATCTTCGGGGCAACGGTCATGCAGGCACGGGATGCGTTTCAATCCGAAGGCTTTGTATGGTCAGGGATCATTATCGGAACGGTCACAGCATTCCTGTTTGGTTATTTTGCCGTAAAGTGGCTTTTAAGGGCCATTACGAACGGTAAATTGTACGTTTTTGGATTTTATTGTTTATCGCTGGGATTTCTGGCGATCATTTTTGGATAACATATGAGTTGGCTGAGCGATTATGAACATGAACTGAATATGATCCGCAACGGAAAGCTTAAACCCGTCTATTTCCTTTATGGCAATGATTATTATTTGCGGGATACGGCTATTCAGTCTATTCGCAAGAGTTTAACGGAACAGGGCGTTTCTTACGATTATGATTTTTTCAACGCTTCGGAACTTGATGCCACGGAACTTCAGAACCTGCTTTTCGGAACGACGCTTTTTCAGTCGCAAAAATGTTCCGTTATCAATAATGTCAAAGGCCTGTTGCCGTCTGCCCGAAAGATCATGAACAATTACCTGCAAAAACCCGAAACCGCTAATGTTCTCATCATTACGGCTGAAGAGATAGACGGCAGGAACGCATTTTATAAACGGATACAAAGTGCCTCAACCACGATGATGGCAAACTCACCGTTTGAAAATGAAATACCCGGATGGATCAGGCAGTATACTGCAAAATTGAACAGAAGCATTGACGTCGCCGCCATCAACGAATTGATACGCTATGTGGGTTCGGATCTGGGAAAACTCAGCAATGAGCTTGATAAAGTCCATATTTTTTTACCGGAAGACCAAAGTATCACCCGGGAAGATATCCGCAAGATCAGCGGCTATTCAAAAACCTACAGCATCGATCAGTTGCTAGAGGCAATAGGGCAAAAAAATAAATCCACTGCTGTCGTGATCTGCAAAAATTTACTGGAAAACGGCGTTAGCGACGTATATTTGATGATAGCCCTTTATCAGTATGTCTGGAAGCTTATTTTACTGAAAGATCAGCGCTTGATCACATCGCCCGACCTTTCAAAACACGTACGGGTTTACAGACCGAAACAGCTGGACCAACTGAAAATGGTCGCGTCACGCTTTTCAATGCCACAATTGAAAAAAGCGGTTTCCGCTTTGGTAAGCGCAGACCGGCGAATTAAAACAAGCAGTTGCGATCCGACGAGCAACTTTATGATGACCCTAGAGGGAATATTGGCCTGATATGGATAAAGAAAAAATAAAATATACTGACGAAGAACTGGTCAAACGTTTTCAAAACGGTGATGAAAGAGCATATATCGAGCTTGTAAAACGATACAAGGACAGGTTGCTGAACTTTGTTTACAGGTATCTGAATTCTTATGAGCAATCTGAAGATGTGGTTCAGGATACCCTGATGAAATTATATACAAGCGCCCACATGTACCGCGAGATCGCAAAATTCAGCACCTGGATATTCACCATTGCCGCGAATTTGGCAAAATCGGAATTGCGGCGGCTGAAACGTCGTCGCGTGGTATCCATTCATACCATGGGTTTTGACGACAAAGAATATGAAATTCCTTCCGATAGCTACGATCCCGCCCGCGAAACGGAATCCAATTACGGTGAAAAACAGATCCAAGAAGCGATCGACACGCTTCCGGATCAGTTTAAAACCGTTATTATCTTAAGAGAAGTCCAGCAATTGTCCTATGAAGAGATAAGTCGTATCCTGGGCATATCGATCGGTACCGTGAAAAGCAGAATAAACCGCGGCCGCCAGAGATTGCAAAAAATGTTAAAAGATTTAAAGGAACAATAAATTTTTCGGAACATTTTAGACACTGATGATTTTTAAAGTGGTGTTTAAAATATTGGAGGTATTGCGTATCGATGGATTGTTATAGTTTTGATAAGATCATGTCTGATTATATCGATGCTAATCTGAATGTAAAACTGAGAAAAGAGGCTGATGAGCATTTAAGCGTTTGCCCCCGATGCCGGGAAAAACTCGCTGATATGAAAGCCATATTGAACGAGCTGTGCTGTCTGCCGAAAATAAGAACGCGTTCGGATTTTGAGTCCAGGCTTATGGACCGCATCGAAAAAAGCAAAGAACACAGAGAAAGCGCTTTTGTTAGAGCTTTCAGGGATTATTCGCGTCCGATATCAGTTGTGGCGGCTGTCATGTTATTGGTTGCAACATCGATCTTTGTTTATACGTCGGTTGTTATTCCAAATTCTCCCGATTCCGTTCCTTCCGCCGAAATACGGTCAGTTGCACCGGATAGAGCAATGCCCGCACCGGCAGCGGCTGCAGCAAGCACACAACTGGCAGGCGCCAAAACGGAAACCGAGATCCCCGACTCAAATAAGATCGAACGTCCGAATTACAATAACCAGATAATGATGGTAAATGAGAATAAATAATTTGGAATTGAATTAATATTCCTTATATTTGCCCGCGTTAAAAAGAGCGGAGGAATAAAAAAATGGCAAAACCTCAATCATTCGGAGCGAAGATCGCCCACCGTGAAAAGTCAGGTAAAACCTGCCCTGTATGTGATCAGCAGATCTCTTACGTAAAGCATTATGCAAACGTTAAAAATAAAGACGGTAATGTAAAGTTTAAACAAAAAGTCGTCGGTATTTGCGGATGTAACAAAAAAGATTTTTTCGGTTAAAGAACGATCGTTTTAAAAGCTTGGCCCCCGATCTTTCGGGGGTTTTTTTATATTTGGATTATTGGATCAAGAGAATAAAGTACGGAACGGTTTTAAACCGTTCCGTACATACATGATCCATCCCAAAGGGATCCCTGCACTATAATTCATACCCTCTAATCAATATCTTGCCTTTTATTCCAGTTCAGAATTCATTATTATTAGAAGATGCATAAGAGACCAGGCATATTTAGTATTGTTGTTTTTATTCTGCTGCTTTCATGCGGTTCACAGGAGCTTGTTTCCGAAAAGCCTGCGGCCAAAGATATAAAAAAATATCCCACAAAAAGCCTGATGCATTTTATGTACGGCGAAATATATCGTTCGGAAGGCAATTACCTTTATGCAAACATGGAATATCGGCGCGCTTTGCAATATGATACGACTGCCACCATTCTGAAAGCAATTGGTGAAAGTTATCGCAGAATGGGTAAAGATAAAAATGCCACCGACTATTTTGAAAAAGCCCTGAAACTGGACCCGAATGACGATATGGCAAAATATAACGTCCTGGATCTTTATATGAAGGAACTTCGATACGAAGATGCCATCCCGATCCTGGAAGATTATTTAGAGAAAGAACCCGACAATACGGATTATTTACAGCGATTGGCTGAATGCTATCGCAGTATCGGTGAATATGAATCCTCATTATCGGTCCTGGACCGCCTCATAGAAATTCATCCGAACAACCCTTGGCCATATGTTTACGCCGCAGAGATCATGCTTGAAGACGATCGTATTGCCGAAGCCGCACCCTATCTTGAGAAAGTGGCCCGCCGCATACCCCCGAACAACGAGCTTTATGAATTCTGGATCAGGTCTTTATTTGAAAGCAAGAATATTGACGGTATGCTCAGCGCCCTTGAGTTTTGGCTGGAACAAGAACCGGAAACACTGGCTCCGTATTTTCTTTATATCGATTATAATTATCAGATCAAGGATTTTGAGAAAGGCGACAGGGCCCTTTCCTTAATAAAAGATCGCTGGCGTGAAGACAGCAGAGTATCTTACTTCCAGGGCATTAGCGCCATGGCAAGACAGGAAACCGACAGCGTATGGTATTATTTCGAACGGGCCGACAAGCAGGGCAATGCCGGGATTGACCTTTATTTGTATTATGGATTATGGTATTGGGAACACGGCTATCTTGACACTGCCGAAGAAATTGCCGACCGTGCCATTTTTCGAATGGGTCCGGGAAGCCGCTGGCTTCATATGAAAGCAATGATCAAAGCACAAAAATATGAGTATCATGAGGCTGAAGATCTATTGATCAGACTTCTTGCTGCAGACCCGGGCAATGTGAACGCCAAAGAAGACCTGGCCAATATTTATGTTGAAATGGATCAACCCGAAGAAACGGATAGTTTGTATCGGGAACTACTTGAAGATCTTCCGGGTAATAAAAGTCTGTTAAATAATTACGCGTATGCGCTGTCAAGGCTCAATGTGGACCTGGGGCGCGCTATGGATATGGTGAACAAAGCATTAAAAAAAGAAAAGAATGCCGCATATTTCGATACCAAAGCGTGGATCTTGTATCGGCAGCAAAAATATAAAAAAGCATTTTCGTGGGTAAAAAAAGCTTTGGAATACGATGATGTCAGTGCCGATGTGCTGTATCACAAAGGTCGTATTCTTCAGGCTTTGAATAAGCCGGAGGAAGCCAGAAAGGCATTCGAAGGATCGTTAAACATCGATCCGGATTTTCGGCAATCCCGAAATGCATTGGAGGAAATAAAATAATGGATATTTCTGTTGTTGTTCCGGCTTATAACGAAGAGGGAACCGTAAAAGAACTGGCAAAAAAAGTGCTGGATATCTTTTCCGGTCATCACTACACGGGCGAGATCATTTTTGTGAACGACGGCTCGACCGACGCCACAACGCAATTTTGTAACGAGCTCTCCGGCGAGCATGATAATATCACCCACATACACTTCCATCGAAACAAAGGGAAGGCTGCAGGCCTGCAAGCCGGTTTTGATGCCGCAAAAGGCGATTATGTGATCACAATGGATGCCGATCTCCAGGATGACCCCAAAGAGATACCGGCATTGATCGCCAAACTTGAGGAAGGCTGGGACATTGTATCCGGCTGGAAGAAAAAAAGACACGACCCGATCACAAAACGCTGGCCCTCAAAATTATTTAATTGGGCGGCTCGCGTGATGTCGGGCATTAAGATCCACGATTTTAACTGCGGCCTGAAAGCATACAGAAATGAAGTCGTCAAGAATATCAAACTATACGGTGAAATGCATCGCTGGATACCGGTACTGGCAAAAGTTGAAGGATTTAAAACGACAGAAATTGTGGTTACTCATCATCCGCGGACCAGCGGTGTGAGCAAATACGGATTTAGCCGGACCTTCAAGGGATTTTTTGATTTCATGACGATATTTTTCCTCTCCCGTTTTACTATGCGCCCCATGCATTTTTTCGGCTTTTTCGGACTTTTATCGGCAACCGCAGGTTTTGTTGTAGAGGTGATCGTGCTTATCTACAAATTTGCCTTCGGGGAATCGTTCCAGTCTCATATGGCCATGTTGATCTTGGGTGTTTTGCTTATCGTGCTGGGAGTTCAGCTGTTCTCTATCGGACTGATCGGTGAAATGCTCGTTTATCAATCCAAAAAGAAGAAAAATTAATGAAAGAATTCCCATATCGCTTTTCGGTCATTGTTCCCACCTTCAACCGCCTGGACGAGATCCGGGAGCTTCTGGTTTCTCTGGAAAAACAACGATTGCCGCAAAACAGATTCGAGGTCATTATTGTCGATGACGGTTCTACCGATGACACGGAAGCTTATATCAATGAAATGATAGAAAAGAAAACCCTAAATCTTTCTTTTTACAAACAGGACCACAAGGGTCCCGGTCCGGCAAGAAATACGGGAATGAAATATGCTCAAGGCGAGTATTATATCTTTGTCGACAGCGATTGCATTGCCGATGAAAATTGGTTAAAAGCATATGATGAAAAGATCAAAAAGCCGGTAGCCGGATTTGGCGGACCGGATAAAGTCCGACGGGATTTTTCTCCTCTTCAGAAAGCGATCGATTATTCCATGACGTCATTCATTACGACCGGCGGCATCAGGGGCTCTTCAAAGAAGAAGATATCAAAATATTATCCCCGGTCTTTCAATATGGGCGTTCATGCCGATGTGGTTGACAAGATCGGCGGATTCGGCACCCTTCGTCACGGCCAGGATATCGAGTTTACCCACCGCATACGTTCGCAGGGAGAAACCGTTAAAGTAATAAATGCTGTCGTATATCATAAAAGAAGAACGTCTTTATGGCGGTTTTTCAAGCAAGTTTTTAATTGGGGTGTTGCCAGGATCAATCTTTATAAGATAGATAAAGGCATGCTGGAATTTATCCACTTTTTCCCGTTTTTGGGAACATCGTTCATTTTAGCCTTTCTCATATGTCTTGCCATTTGGCCGGGTATTCTGTGGCCATTCTTTGTGGCGGGCATCGGTATGCTGCTCTTAATGGCCGTTCACGGGATCTTTAAATATAAAGACCTGCGGGTTTTCTTTTTCATTCCTTTTGTTGTACCGATACAGATCCTGGGTTACGGACTGGGTTTTGGCGGCGCCTTTATCAGGCGCGTGATTTTCGGCGGCAGGGAAAAGACGGGCTTTGTAAAAAATTATTATAAATAATCAGGAGGGAATATGTCTGAAATACAAAAAAAACAAACATGGATCAAAATCCTGGTCATTGCCGTGGTTTTGCTTATTCCATTATTTTATTTCTTTTCCCCGATGATATTTCAGGGACAGCGACCCACGGGTGTTGATATTTCGGCCTCGAAAGGCAGCACGAATTTGTATATTGAGTATCAAAAAGAAAGCGGAGAAAAAGTTCTATGGAACCCCAATGTTTTTGCCGGTATGCCGATCTATCCAAGAATTACGCCCACCATCATTCATGCCGATTCCCTCATTTCATTTCTGGGCAAGATCATTTATTCATATTTTTGGTATTATCTGGTCGGCGCGCTGGGCGTGTTCTTTATATTGAGATATAAAAAATTACCCTGGTATATTGCGCTTATCCCGGCCATAGCCTATATGCTGTTACCTCACTGGATGGCGCTGCTTCATGTCGGGCATTTTGCAAAACTGAGGGCGTTCATGATCATGCCCTGGATGATACTCAGTTTTAACTATCTTGTCAATAAACGTTCATGGCTGGCAGTTGGACTCTTTGCCGCCGTATTCTCATGGATGGTGAGGACACAACATGTTCAGGTCACATTCTACGGCATTTTGATCCTTCTTTTCCTTTATCTGGTGCCTGTTATAAAGATGCAATTCAAAAAAGAAGGCAAAGCATTCGGCGATCTGGCTATGAAGGTGGCGGTTGCGATCGCTCTGACCATTGCGGTTTCAAGCCAGCCGTTTGTCAGTTTGCAGGAATATACCCCGCATTCGACCCGTGGCGGAAACGCCGTTCAAATGGATGAAGACAAGGTTGCCCAAGGAGAGACAAAAGGCGCCGGGCTGGGCTATGCAACACGATGGTCTCTGGACGGCAAAGGCATTGTAAGTTTTGTTCTGCCGCGATTTGCAGGCGGCCTGTCTCAGGAAACATACGAGGGGAACAAATATCCCCAGTTGAAAGGAAGGGCAATACCGGGCTATTGGGGTGAAATGCCTTTTACGCAGTCTTATGACTTTGTGGGCATTTTGATATTCCTGTTTGCGATCATCGGAGTGTGGGTTTACTGGAAGAAGGATGGTTTTGTCAGAGGACTGAGCATCTTTTCGGTCTTTGCCGTATTGCTTGGCCTGGGGCGACACTTTTTGCCCCTGTATAAATTATTTTTCAATATCATACCCTATTTCTCAAAATTCCGGGTGCCGTCCATGATCATGAATATGATCTTTCTGGCGTTGATCATTTTAGCGGGCTACGGAATAAAGGCAGCGGTCGAAGAAGCTAAAAAGAAGAACTGGAAATTACTTGCTTATGTTTTTGGCGGCACGGCAGGAATACTCACGCTTCTTTTGATTTTCAGCGGCGGTTTTGCCTACGAAAAAGCCGGAGAAGCAGCCCAATACGGAGCCCAAACACTGGCCGTTATCAAAAATGTTCGCAAAGAGTTCTTACAAGCCGATATCTGGAAAGCCTTGATCCTTGTTTTGCTTACAGGCGGCAGTATGATCGCATATTCATTCAAAAAGCTCAAAACGATACCGCTTTATGTTCTGATCGGCCTTTTGATCTCGATTGAGCTTTTCAGCGTCAGCAACAAAGCATATAAGAATATCTCCCTGGGCAGTCCGAAAGTCTTGGAACGTCGTGAATTCAGGCAGTCGGATATTACGAAATATCTTCGCACACAAAGCAAGGATCATCGTGCGCTCGCCCTGGGACAGGACAGCAATCATTACAGTTATTTTTATCCGACGATCAGCGGCTATTCGGCCATTAAGCTGCAAACCATTCAGGATCTTAGGGAGCACTGTCTTTATTCGTCAGGTGGAGTGAACTGGAATGTCGTCAATATGCTTGGAGGAAAATATATTATCGCACCGGGACAGATGCAGGATCCGATATTGAAAGTCGCGGCTATCGACAATTCACGACGGGAAGTCCTGTACGTGAATTCTATGGCAATGCCCAAAGCATGGTTTATTAAAGACCTTAAAACCTTTGAAAAAAGCGCTGATATTTTAAAGTATATGAATTCGGGTAAATTTGATCCTTCTCAAGAGGCGCTGTTAAAACAGGAAGGCTATACTAAGAAAATGACATTTTCCGGCGAAGGTGAGATCGCGCTGATCGAGAACACCCCCAACCGCCTGAGTTTTAATGTTAAGACGAATGAAGAACAATTTGCGGTATTTTCCGAAATGTACTATCCGGAGGGATGGAAATTGAAGAAAGGCGATGTCAAGATCCCGATTATTCAAACGAACCATGCCTTGCGAGGAGCCGTTTTGCCGGCTGGTGAATACACGCTTGTCATGGAGTTCCATCCGGCCTCTTACTTCGCGGGTATGAAGATCGTCTGGATCGGTGATATCCTAATGCTGATGCTGATCGGCGGTTCGATCTTTTTGCTGAATCGGGATAAAATTTTCAGGAAGCCGAAAGAGAATAAATGAAAAAAAACAAGGTGTTGGTCATAACCCAGAAATTCGGAACCTTCGTAAAACGGGATATGTCCATACTTGAAAAAGATTACATCGTAAGATCTCACCTTTATACGGGAAGAAAAAGCGCGTGGTCCAATATTTTAGCGCAGATCAAACTTGATATCTGGCTTTTTTATCACATCTGGACGACTCATGCCATTCTGGTCTGGTTTGCCGATTACCATGCTTTTCTGCCTGCTCTTTATTCCAAAATATGGAAAAAGCGCATGCTTCTGGTGGAGGGCGGTTATGACACCGCATCGCTCCCCGAGATCGGTTATGGGTCATTTATTTCATCTTTCAGAAGCAAATTCAGCAGATATGCCATGAAGAACACAAGCCTGAACCTTCCCGTTTGCGACAATATTGCCAAAGAGGTCAAAGAAAGGGTCCCCGAAGCCAAAATCGAGACCCTTTACACCGGTTATGATCCAAACGTGTTCACCCCGGAAGGCCGAAAAAAAAACATGGTGTTAACGGTTGGCGAAGGAAGAACATTACAACGTATCAAGATCAAAGGGATCGACCATTTTATCGAGGTCGCTAAATTGCTGCCTCAATATAAATTTGTCATAATTGGCCTTGGCGATAAAGCTAAACAGTATTTAAAAGATTTGCCCTCAAACGTCAAGATCCTGGCAAAAATGTCCCCAAAAGAATTACTTGAATACTATCGCAAGGCAAAGATTTATGCGCAGTTCTCAATGAGAGAAGGACTTCCCAATGCCGTATGTGAAGCCATGTTGTGCGAATGTATTCCCGTAGGTTATAAAAACGGCGGCATTCCGGTTGCCATCGGTGAAGCCGGATATTTAACGGATGAAAACACACCCGAAGCCGGGGCAAAGGCAATTCGGTCGGCAATGGATGATAAAAAAGATACAGGCAGATCGGCAAGGGAACGCATCATTGAGAAATTCCCGCTTTCAAACAGAGAAAAGAAACTGCTCGAATATATTAAAGGAGCAAGCCGGTGAAAAAAGCACTGATCATAACATACTATTGGCCGCCTGCGGGGGGGCCCGGTGTCCAGCGGATCCTGAAGTTTGTAAAATACCTGCCCCAATACGGTTGGGAACCCATGATCCTGACTGTTGATAATGGCGAATATCCTGCGCGGGACGAAACCCTGATCAAGGAAATTCCCAAGAATATAAAAGTCTTTCATTCACACGCCAGGGATTATTCCGGACTCTATCGCCGTTTTTCCGGCATGAAAAAAGATCAGGTGATCCCCGTAGCGGTGCTGTCGCAAAAAGACCTGTCGTTAAAAAAGCGTTTTGCAAAATGGGTAAGGCTGAATTTTGTGATCCCGGATGCAAAAAAAGGCTGGAAAAAAGACGGCATCAAAACGGGGCAAAAGATCATTGACCGTGAAAGACCCGATGTGATCTTTTCTTCTTCACCTCCGCCGACAGTTCATACTATTGCAAAAAAACTATCACAGAAAAACAAGATCCCCTGGGTCGCGGATCTGCGAGACCCATGGTCAAGGATACATTATTATTTAAATAATCGTTCGGTATTGACAAACAGACTTGATGCGCGCCTTGAGCGAAAAACGCTGGAAGGGGCGATTTCTGTAACAACGGTAAGCAAGCACTTTGGAAAATTGATAGATGTTGATAAAGAAAAACTAAAGATCATACCTAACGGTTACGATCCCGACGACCTTTCATTTGCTGATGTTAAAGCTGACAATACTCAGCGCTTTTCCATTGCTTATGTGGGCGGCATGAATGAAAATCGCTTTTATCCCGAGTTCTTTGAAAGCCTGAAAGCTTTTGCTAAAGAAAACAAATTGACCGCAGAAGACATATCACTGACTATCGCAGGGAAAATACCGGAAAGTTATCTAAAGCACATCAAATCCATCATTAATAACGATGTTCAGCTTAATGTTAAAGGATATCTTTCTCATCCGGATGCCGTTGCCCTCATGAGATCTTCCGCGATTCTGCTTCTGTTCATGGAAAAGGTAAAGAATTATGCCGGCCACATCCCCGGAAAGCTTTTTGAATATATGGCAAGCGGTAATTATATCATCGGTATCGCCCCGGAAGAGGGTGAAGCCGCCCGTATTTTAAAAGAGAACAATGGCGGGGAGATATGTCTAAATCCCGAAGAAATAAAAAAGGCCCTTCGCTTAGCCCATGATCGCTGGAAAAGGGGAGAATTGAGGGGAGCGAACCCGGAAAGTCTGAAAAATTATACGCGAGAGCATTTAACGGAAATATTATCTAGGGTTTTCGAGGAAGCGAAATGAATTTAAAAAAATACATATTTATGCTGGACAAATTCAGACGTGATGTGAAAACGCCGAAAGTCCGTTATCCTCTTGCCGAAGACATGACTTCTTCAAAACTGGGTGAATATTACTTTGTGTTCTCGGAAGACCGGGTTTCGTCGGGAGCGGATCAACCCCTGATCAGCAAATTCGACGAGAACGGCATACCGGTCAATAAAACCTATGTTGACGTCACAGACAAAGAATATGTATATTTTCCCATCTCTATCGGACAGCTGGGCCTTGCCATTTTTCATACTTATCTCAAAACGGGCTCGGAAAATGATAAAGAACGTTTCTTAAAATTCGCAGATTGGTATGCCGATCCTGAAAACTATGATGAAAGCGAGCTTTTGGGTATTCGCTGGTTGACTGAGGTCTCATTGCCGCAATATAAAAATCCGGGACCCTGGCAATCCGCTTTTTCGCAAAGCCGTGGTATTTCAGTTCTTTTGAGGGGCTATCAATTGACAGGCGATGAACGCTACCGGGCAACAGCCGAAAAAGCGCTGACCCCGTTTGAGGCGTCTTATGACCGTGGCGGGGTAACGGCAAATACCCAATGGGGTCCTTTTTATGAAGAATACACATCAAATGTCCCCATATTGGTCCTGAACGGGATGATCTTTGCCCTTTGCGGTATTGCTGATTTTATGAGGGTTTTCCCAAAGCATGAACAGGCAAACAGGCTCTTCAATGAAGGGATCAAAACCCTGGAAAGCATTCTGCCGGAATTTGATATGGGTTTTTGGTCAAAATATAATCTCTGTAAGGCAGAATGGTATCCTGACGTGGACCCGGCTACCATACAATACCAGCGATTACATGTCAATCAGCTAAAAATGTTACACCGGATGACAGGAAGAAACATTTTTAACAGCTATGCGGAGATCTTCGCGAAGCAGGACAAATTTATCAATTACATTAAAATGTATCGATTAAAATTCAAAGCTTTAAAGAGGATCGGCCGTCTTTGAAACATCACTGTTTTAGTACAAATATTTTCATATAGAAAGCATTAATGTATTATAACCAATATATTTCATCCTGTTTTCGCAATTACTTTTTAGATTTTCGTTTCTTTATTTTTAGGTTTTATCGTAAAAAATCACTTGTCAATGCTGGATTATTTGCCTAAAATCACAAGGATAACAAAGAATATGATAGCAGAAACAATAGTGTAAACTAAAAAATAGAAGATAGCTAAGGTTAATAACTTAAAGGAGGTTATTTATGAAGAAGCTTGTTGTAGCCGTATTAGCTATTCTTATGATTTTACCTATGTGTGTATTTGCACAAGCAACAGGTAAGGTTGTGGGAGTAGTCACGGACATCAAGACAGGTGAACCCCTTGCGGGAGCCAATGTTCTTCTTGAAGGAACGGTTCTCGGGGCGGCGGCAAACGCCGACGGTTCATTTATCATCTTGAACGTCCCGGTTGGAACATACGATGTCTCAGCATCGATCATTTCGCATAAAAAGCTCACCGTACAGGAAGTGCGTGTGCTTTCAGGCGTTACGACCGAACTGAATTTCGAGCTTGAAGAATCTGTTGTAGAAGGTGAAGAAGTCACCGTTATCGCAGAACGCAGATTGTTCGAAAAATCCGTGACATCCTCTGTGTCCATGACAACATCTGACGAACTTGAAAACGTTCCTGTTCGTGGTGTTGGGAACGTGATCGCCAATATGGCGGGTGTGGTCACCCAGGATGGGCAAGTCCACATTCGAGGCGGTCGCCCACACGAAGTTAAATTTTTGGTTGGTGGTGTTTCAACGTCGTTAGCAACCACTAACACCAATGTCATGACAGTCATTCACGAGGCCATTGAAGAAATTCAGGTGTTCGCCGGCGGTTATACTGCCGATATGGGAAATGCGAACGCCGGTATTGTGAAGACCGAGATCAAAAGCGGTAGCTCGAAACTGACCGGTTCAATTGAAGGCCGGACAGACGGTTTCCGCGATCCGATGCTTGGTCGGAAAGTTCTGGGGACATATAATTATGGTCATCATTCAGTTATCGGTACCATTGGCGGTCCGATCGGTGAAAAGGTCAAATTCTTTGTTGCCGGACAGTATGACATGCAGAAAGATTCTGAAGTTCGCTTCAGCGAAGGTTTTGAATTCACCGATCTTATCGATGTCAACCCTTACAGGACAGGTATACAAGATACGGTTGACATTTCATATCCGGACGGATTCACACCGCATGCCGAAAACATGACCTACGCGATCAACGGATCTATCACCATTGATACGCCGACCCGTCTGCGTTTAGACGTATTGCACGATTTTACGAAATATGATCGTACGTTCAACGCTCCGGTCATGCTGAACGTTCTGAACGACAGAACTTATTATTATACGACACCTACCACATTGATCTCCGCTAAAGCAACAAAATTGTTCTCGAACACAGCTTATGCGGACCTCAAAGTCAGTTATTTCCGTTATGCGCGCGAATTGAACGACCCGTATTTCGGAAATGACTGGGAAAAATGGTGGGATAGTACAGAGGTTTACAATTATACTGCAGCCATGGGCGATACGGTCACTTACCGTAATGCATACAGGCCGAAGGTTAATTATCTGTTCAATGGCTTCCCATTTGAACGCAACGGCGAACCTCTGAATTTCTATATGAACCAGGAGCAGACCTATTGGGGTATTAACCTGGATTATGTCAATCAGGTCAATAAAAATAACGAGATCAAAGCCGGTATCGACGCAAAACGCTATACCATTCGTTACTTCGGCGTAGCGCCGGCCGCGATGATCTATGCGGGTCCAGACAGTTCTGTTGCCGGTTATGAGGGTAGTCAGTATGGTAGTCGTGATTCTATTCCGATCGCAACATGGATCCAGAATGCCGGTGTCGATGCCTACGGTTTTGATGCTTATGGCAATAAAACAACAGGCAAAACCGTGTATGATGACGGTACCTATATTGACGGACCGAAACATCCGGTTGAAATTGCCGCTTACCTGATGGACAAGATCGAATATAAAGATCTTATCATCAATGCCGGTCTCCGTTTCGATTATTTCGATACCGATGACCGCGAACTTGTTGATCCGGCGAACCCGGCTGTCGACCCGGCAACGGCTATGCTGGCAGACTCAGCCTGGACCGATAAAGCTCCGACGATGCACTTAAGTCCTCGTCTCGGTTTTTCATTCCCGGTCAACGATAAAACTGTCTTCTATTTGAACTATGGTCAATTTGTACAGATGCCGCGTTTGAGCGAAGCATACTTCAGCTCTTACACATATGCGCGTCAGATCGTCCGTCAGGGATTCTATTTCCAGAATCCGGTCGGTTTCGGTCTGGATCCGCTTCACACCACTTCGTACGAAGTCGGTTTCCGTCGCGAGATCAGCGATATGGCCGCATTTGACCTGACGGCATTTTACAAGAACGTAAAAGGCCTGGTTGAAGTCGTTAAACAGCTTCCGACTCCGGGATCAACCATTCCGGGTTACTATGACCGTTTCGAAAACGGTGATTTTGCAACACAGAAAGGTATTGAACTTCGCATGAATATGCGTCGTACAAACCGTCTTGCAGGAAGCATAAACTATACACTTACATTGGCTGAAGGTACTGCATCCAACAGTACGGCAGCACACGGTGCTCTTTATATGAACACTGTTATGCCGTCAACGATCAATCCTCTGGATTTTTCACAGATGCATACCGGATCGATCAATCTTGATTACCGATTTGGCGACAATGACGGCGGTTTTCTCCTGGAGAACATGGGCGCCAACTTGCTGATAGGTTTCTCAAGCGGTCACCCCTTCACAAAAGTTGATGTGCTGGTAGGCGGTCAGTCCGATCCTTACACGGCAGGTATCGACTATATGGATGATACCCGTGATCGCGTTGCTGTTGAACCGATCGGTTCTTCAAAAACGCCATGGCAATTCACAACCGACATACGTTTGGATAAATCATTCAAATTTGGCGGTTTGGACGCTAATGTTTACGTGATGGTTACAAACCTCTTTAACCGTAAAAACGTTGTCAACGTTTATGAATTTACAGGCAATGCCGAAGATGATGGTTTCCTGACAGACCCGGTTCGTTCCGCAACTACAATTGCAAACAACGGCGGTCAGGATTATATAGATATGTACACAGCAATTAACCTGGTCAACGGCCAGGCATATTGGGACAGTATCAACCGTGAACTCTACGGCAATCCCCGCCAGATCAATTTTGGCGTTCGCTTGTCATTCTAACATTGACGTAACGTATAGTTAAGGAGATAATGATGAAGAAAATAATTACAATAATAACCATTGTCGCGTTGCTCTTTGCAGTCGGCCTGGTAGCCAAACCGTTGGACGGCCAACCGCTGGCAAAGGCAACAGCAACGACAGCGGGCCAGGTTACCCGAACCCTTTCGAATATTTCGAACTGGGCTTATTGGGTATACTACAATGGTCAATCCGGCCATGCGCCGGACGGAAGTTCCGGGGGTATCTATCCCCGCGGAACAGCAGCCGCTATTTACCAGGACGGTTTTGTCTGGGGCGGTAAGGTCGATACGGATGATGACGGTATCGGCGACGCTATCCGCGTCGGCGGCCAGACATACAATGTCGGTACGATCCCCGGCCGCGTGATAACAGGTGGTAACTATGAGGACGGCACATTTGAAATTGCCGATCCCACTGATCCTGCAGTCCGCGTTTATCGTATTCGTCCGGATTATGAGATCCTGTCGCACGCGATGCTTGCACAGGATGCAGCCGAACAAAATCAGGTCGACATATCTGCCGTAACAACAGCTATGACCGATGCGATCAAAGATCAGTATGCTTTGGACTGGGAAGAATGGCCCACAGAATGGGGCGCACCTTATTACGATCATGACGACGACGGTGTTTACACCTACGGCGTTGATGAACCCGGTATCGCCCTGGCAGACCAAGTACTGTGGTATGTAGTGAATGACTATAGTGCAACCGCTACTACATCACTTTACGGCTCACAGCCTATCGGTATTGCGCTGCAGACGACCCTTTGGGCTTACAATCAGCCCCGTGTTCGTTTGGGACAGATCATTTTCCGTTCCAATAAACTGATCAACAAATCAGACAGAACATTGACCGATGTTTATGTTTCCATGTGGGCAGACCCCGATCTGGGTTCAGCTTCAAACGACTATGCAGGTTGTGATACTGCATTGAGTTTAGGTTATGCATACAACGGTGAAGCTACTGATGGCGATTACGATGTCTTTGATCTGGCACCGCCCGCTTTCGGTTACGACTTTTTCCAGGGTCCCATGATTCCGGGAACAGCCACCGATACGGCAATTTTTGAACTGGACTATGTGCCCGGTTATAAAAACATGCCCATGACATCTTATGGTTGGTTTGCTGCAGGTTCAGCGATCGAAGATCCTGAATTAGGCGATTATATGGGTACACTTCAGTTCTATAACCTGATGAGAGGTTATAAACCGTTTGAAGATATCGACACCCCGTCACCATGGACGATCGGTAACGTTGACGGTGCTGCAACAACGACATATCCCCTTTCGGGAGATCCCGTTGCCGGTACCGGCGACCTTGACGGAACAGCAAGTTACTTTACGCCGGGTGACCGCCGTATGTGCTTGTCCTCAGGTCCATTCACTTTTGCCCCTCATGAAACCCAGGAAGTCGTTGTGGCTATCCTTGGAGGATTGGGTGTTGATAATATCGGATCCGTTGCTGAATTGAAACTCACGGATGAGACCGCACAGATCCTGTTCGACGGCCTTTTCACGGAAATCCCCAAACCTCCGACATCTCCTGAAGTTGTCGCTACTTCATACACGATCGACGGCGAGAACGCCATCGTGCTTGAATGGGGATCTGACGATACAAAAGTTGCCGCAACGGAAGAACCGATCAAATCCGGTTATGTGTTCGAAGGATATCAGATCTATCAGATGCCAAGTCCTTCAGCAACAAAAGATCAGTCAAAACGTATTGCAACTTATGATATCAAGAATGGTATTACGTTGATCTATGAAACCCTGACACCGATAGCCTATGAAGGCAACCCGGTATCGGTACCCACATGCTATGGTACGGATTCAGGATTGAAACGCTATATCCATCTTGATTGGGATTATATTAATAACTGTCCGCTGTATGAAGGTACAACCTATTATTATGCAGTGACGGCATACAATCAAAACTTTGATGAAGAACGCCTGATCGATGCGAACGCTTTGGAATCATCCTTGATCGCATTGAGCGTGACGCTTCAGGAGCCTCTGCCCGGTGAAGGTATCAATGCCGAACCGGAAGTGACGCCTATTACGGCAACACACACATTAGGCCCCGGCGATGGTCAGGTAAAAATCACGGTTGTTGATCCCTTTGCTCTCACCGGCCATGATTATAAGATCACCTTCAGCTACAATGAAGATTCAACAGCTTATCTGTTCGACGTTACTGACGTGACAGACGGTGTTGTGATCAGTACGGGCAATGAACAGGTTGAAACGCTGGATGACAAGGGCGGAGCCATTGTTGACGGTGTTGAAGTCAAAGTAAGTGGTCCCAACTTAGGCCTTAAGTCTGTTATAGAATATGACGATGCGGGCGCAGTTGTTGATGCCACCGTTTCAATTGTTGATTATTCATTGGGTTCAACGGGATACATTCTTTCGAACCTGGCCGGAGACTTTAACCTTCCTCCTTATTCAAGTGACTGGGACAGGTTTGGTCTTTGGGGCATGGATGACGTAGAGATCGACTTTGGCGATTCCTCTGTTGCGTGGCAGTATGCTACCGGACCGGAAGAATGTTTAACGGAAAAAGTTCCTTTTGCCCTGTATCGACATAATTTCGAAACAGGTGTAAAAGAACGCATGTATCCGGCTATTTATGATATTTATTATAGCGATACGACATTAGCACAAGGCATGACCGTATGGGATACGTCAGGCGTTGACGGCTTATTTCACAAATCCACTTATGAGCCCATCTATGGTTATGTGGGCGATGATCCCTATGATCCTACTAAAGAAGCTGCCTATATAGCAGCCGATCAGTTATCAGCCGCTCCGTCGAATACCGGCTGGGGCGCTCCAGGCAACCCATTTGGCTATCCGTATTTCAATGCATGTCTGTTTGTTGATTACCTGGGTGGAGGTGTTCCCGCTACCAATAATATCGTTTTTGCAACGAACAAGATCAACACACTTGCCGACGAGTACACCTACTCAACAGCCGGATTGGAACCGGAAAGCAGCGATTCGTTAATGGCGCTTGCGCTTGAAAAGATCAATGTCTTCCCGAATCCGTATTATGCTTTCAACGAACTGGCAACGACGCCTTATGATCAATATGTCACATTTACACATTTGCCTGAACTGGCAACGATCAAGATATTCAACTTGGCCGGTGTTCTTGTTAGGACGATTGAACATGACAATGCCGCATCTCAGTTCGCAAAATGGGATCTGACCAATGAGTCTGATATTCCCGTTGGCAGCGGTATGTACATTGCACATATCGATATGCCGGACGAAGGCGTACAGAAGGTCTTGAAAGTCATGATCGTTCAGAAGAAACAAATTCTGGAATACTATTAATGCAGCATGAAAACCATAACGATATTAAAGGAGTGTTATGATGAAACTTCAAAATAAATTCATGTCGCTAGTCCTGATCGCAGCCCTGCTCGTGGGTGCTGCCTTTGCGGGAGACGTTGACCGCTCCGGAACAACTTCCGGCGTACAGGTCCAGATCCCCGTTGGCGGACGCTCGCTGGGAATGGGCGGATCGGATATTGCATACACCACCGGTGTAGATGCAATTTTCTGGAATCCTGCAGGTCTGAGCGACATTAAAGGCCGGGTAGACGGTATATTCTCCTCGGCAAAGATCATTGCGGACATCTCAACGAACTACTTTGCTCTTGGTTTTAACACCGGGGCGAACGGTGTCATTGCTGTCAGCATGAAATCACTTGGCTTTGGTGATATTCCCATCACAACCGTTCAGGATATGGACGGAGAAAGCGGTGCAACTTTTTCACCGACCTTTTCTGTGATAGGCGCATCTTACGCCAGAAAACTGACTGACCGCATTTCCGTTGGATTGACAGGTAAGCTGGTTTACGAAAGCATTCCCCGCGCAAGCGCGACGGCATTGGCTTTCGATTTCGGTTTACAGTATAAAGATCTGATGGATGTAAAAGGTCTGGGTCTCGGATTATCGATCCGGAATATTGGTACAAACATGACATACAATGGTACGGCCATGTTGTTAACAGCGCGTGAAGAAACAGAAACATATGATGATTTCTTCAGCATTATGACCTCTTCCGATCAGCTTCCGACGACAATGGAGATGGGCTTGACCTACAAACCCACCGACATGATCCTTTTAAGTGCTGTCTATCAGAACAGTAATGCCGAAACCGATTATCTCAAAGTGGGTACGGAACTCAACTTTGCAGGTATCGGCTTCGTCCGTGCCGGTTACAACTTCCAGTTGAACAAAGCCGGTGCAGATCTTGGTTACAGTGTCTATGGCTTGACCCTGGGCGCAGGCGTCAAATTTGACGTCGGTACGACCAAGCTCGCAGTTGATTACGTATTCCGTCCGGGCCAGTTCCTTGGAACAGAAAATCTTATCTGTTTGGGAATCGGTCTCTAGAATAGAATGCGAGACAATAAAAAAAGCCGCTCATTTGAGCGGCTTTTTTATTATAAGAAAAAAGGTCACAGACTTTCGAAACCTTGCGTGGAGAAGAACAAAAGAACTATAAATTGAGTTCTGGTAGGGTAAGCACTAAGATGGTGAGAAGCACCAAAAAACCATGTCATCCCGGGCTTGATCCGGGATGACATTTTTATTTATTTTTCCGATTTAGAATTTGAAGATTCGTTTATCGTCCACCTACGCTCTGCGAGCTTCGGTGGATCTTCGATTTATCGTT
>CAYVLJ010000003.1:0-39461 GCA_964452375.1 uncultured bacterium
ACCTACGCTCTGCGAGCTTCGGTGGATCTTCGATTTATCGTTTATCCCACCTTCGTATAAAGCTCCGGCGGGCAGGCGTTTATCAAAGCCAACTCTTGAATCATATATGTTGTATTATTATCATTAAATGACCCAATATATTGAGGTTGTTTTTATTTTTTAAATGCACGATAACAATTAATCGTTAAAATCGGGGTAATATTTATTGACATATTTCAAAAATATTGCATTTTTTTTCTTGTTAGCTTGCAAATTATCATGTAATTTCAACTTTAACTGGAGAAAAACAAAATGCTAGACCAAAAAGATAAGATCATTCTTAAGATCTTGCAGGAGAATGCTCGCACATCGAATGCAGAGATCGCCCGTCATATGGGCATGACCGCTTCGGCGATCTACGAGAGAGTAAAAAAACTTGAAAAAGCCGGTATCGTTAAAAATTACGAGGCACGGCTTGAACCCGGCGTCTTGGGCCTTAACCTTCTTGCCATGGTATTGATATCTCTTTATGACCTTACCAAAATGAGAGATACGGGTAAGATCCTGGCGGGTTTTGACAAAATACAGGAGATCCATTATATCGCCGGCAAGGGCTCTATTATGGCTAAGGTCCGGACATCCGGTACGGAGGATCTTGAAAAATTATTGGATAGCATCAATCTGATCGATAACGTTAAGAATACGGAATCGACCATTGTTTTGAAAACAGAAAAAGAAACATCTAGCTTATACGTAGAATAAAATAATTGTTGGAGGTTATTATGAAGCGTATTGTTATCGCAACATTTGTGGCGATGTTGTTGATTAGCTCGGTTTTTGCGGTTCAGACGGCTACGATACCCGTTAACCACAAATCCAGAGTTGAACGCATTGTCAGGGAAACAGGCAAAGAACTATATTCGTATCAGTTAAGCAAAACCACCGCGAAATCCGCATCAGCTTATGATCCGGCCTTTGCGGCTGTTTTGGTTGATTCAAGTAAAAACGGTTTCGGCCTCGTTTCCGGAGTTACCAATCCGATTTCACACAGTGGCAACACATTCGTGATGGCCTATCGCCAGTGGATCGGTATTGAAGAATCATCAGGAGCCGTTGGCATGGCATACAGCCTTGACGGCGGTGAAACATGGACAAACCAGGGAAACTTGAACGGAACATCGCCCGGTCAAACGGTAGGTCGTTATCCTTCCGCTCTCGGAGCCGGGAACAATCTTCTGGTTTTATGGAGTGAGTATGTGGGGGTCAACAGCGGAGTGGAAAGCGACGCTATTCCCTTATTCTCTTATGATCAAACATTGCTGCCTTATGGCATACCGTACTTGACCTCTCCCCAGGTCGCAGGTGTCAGCAGCACCAATCCCGAAGGCTTGTGGATGGGCTGCCCCGATTATTGTGAAGAACCCGACGGAACGGGGCATATTAATATGACCTTCACCACTTGGCGCGAATTTGATGCCAATGAAGTCAGTTCTCATAATATCTACCTGTTCCGTTCAAATAATATTACTTCAGGATTTGGAGCGGCTGAAAAGATCCTTGATGCCAGAACCTGGTTCGAAGAAGGCTCTACTGACGGATCAACCACCTCGGATGCTTTGGTATCAGTCGCCGACAATGGCGTTGGTTACATTGCGAATGTTGCATACTGGAACCCATCTGTCGCAGACCTTGTTGAAGACAATGCTTATCATACATTCAAGTTCCGAAAAACAACGGATTATGGTGAAACATGGAGCACATCTTCTTTTGATTCGGACGTGCCCTATTATTTCGTTGAAGACAAGAATTTTGATGATAATATTTTTGATATTTATATTCCGTCTCAACAGTTTGAAGTTGTTTATGGCACCGATACGGTTATTGTAGACGAATTGGCCGGTGACGAGGATGCTGTTCTGGACACTATGAATTATCCCGGATTATTTATCGGATATGATAACGCCATGGCCGTTGATGCCAGTGGCGGAGTTCACTTTATGTGTCTTGTGATCCCGGAATCCGAACAATCGGGATATATTATGCCAACCGTTCATGAAGGTTGCGGTTTTTACCATCTTTATTGTGCGGACCCGGCATCCGAAACTGCAGAATGGAACGTTTCTTTTGTGACCAGCATGCAGAATACCTGGCGCTTTACCTATGGTAACGGCGGCAATGCATGGCAAAGCTTTTTCCCTTCAATGGCAACATCCGTTGAAGACCCGAATGTCATTTATGCAGTCTACCCCAAAGGCGATATTTATAAAGCCTGGAGTGAAGAAGAGCAAGATACACTTCTTTATTTAAGAGGCTATGATGTCTATGTCCGTCGTTCTACAGATGCCGGATCTACCTGGGGCCCGGAACTTAACGTAACCCAAACCGTCGGCATTGATGAGATATGTGCACATACCGACCCCGATGCTACCGATGATGAAGTTTATATTGTCTATCAGGTTCCGGATTATTCCACCCATACTGTTGATGAGGATACCCTGGATTCGGTCCCAGAAGATTACAAAAACCTTGTTTACTTCATGTCGGTGAATTACACCGAGGCGATCACCGGTATTGGTGAAATTGCCGATGTACCGGCAGGTTTTGAACTGGCACAGAACTATCCCAACCCGTTCAACCCCGTTACGACGATCTCCTTTGATATTCACGATGCAGGCGAATACAAACTTGAGGTTTTCAATACTCTCGGACGTAAAGTAAAAACACTTTTCAATGATTATAGAAATGCCGGCCATTATGATGTTGAACTTGACGGTTCAGACATGTCTTCAGGCATTTATTTTTATTCATTGACGGGTAACGGGACAAGCATAACACAAAAATCAGTCTTATTAAAATAAAATTATTCATAAATCTGACAGGAAGCCCTTCCTCCGAAGGGCTCCTGTATTCAAAGGGGATTGTATGAAGAAAGGTTATATCCTTTTTGTAGTATGTCTGTTATTTTTTGGCATCGCATTTGGAGATATCGTGGGATCCATTAGAGGAACCGTCATAGCGGCGGAAACGAACGAACCGCTTATGGGTGTCAATATTCTCGTGGAAGGCACCCGCATGGGAACTTTCACGGATCAGACAGGCTATTACAACATCATCAACCTTCCGATCGATGAATACACTGTTACATTCAATATGATCGGCTACAAAAAAGTAATACAGCGAAATGTCAAGGTCATTCGCGATCAATCGACAATTATCAATGTAAGAATGGAGATCGAAGCCGTAAAGGGCGAAGTGGTCGAAGTTGTTGCAGACCGGCCTTCGGTCGAAAAGGATGTTGTCGGACGTAAAGTCGTAATGGGAACCGAACAGGTCGTTAATTTGCCGGTACGGGACATGACAGAAGTCTATACTCTGCAGTCCGGTATTATCGAGATCAAGACCGCAGACCTGGGAATTCCCGGATTTGAAGAGCGCGGCATCGAACAGATCCACGTTCGCGGCGGCCGAGCCAATGAAACCGGTTTCATGATCGACGGCATGTATATTGAGAACCCGCTTTACGGTGGTAAGGGAAAAGGAACACGGCTGAATCAGTTCGCCGTTGCACAGGTTGACTTTCAAACCGGTTTCTTTAATGCCGAATACGGCGATGCCATGTCGGGAATGATCAATACGGTGACACGAACAGGTCCCAGTAAATTGACCGGGATGTTCCGCTACGAACGCAGTGACCTCGGTCCGCTATCATCAGAACAGGACCAGTTAAGGAATTTTAAAAAGATCGCCGGAGGCTTCGGCGGCCCTTTATTCACAGATAAGATCCGCTGGTGGACCAGTTTTGATCAGACAAATTCAGCATATGCCGTATATAAGTTTGATGATTATGCCTTTGATATGGATGATCCGCTGAGCGAATATAACGAAAAAAACCATATCAATCCCCTGGATACCATTGCAGGATGGCGTTCCTTCGGTTTTGACAATACCTTTGACATATTTTCCAAATTAACCTTTTTGGTCTCTCCCAAGATCCGCCTGAATTTTTCACACTGGTATGTGAATTCAAATTATAAGGCGTTTGATCCGGCATATATTTATTATGATCTGGGAAAAAATGAAGTATCCAAGATCTCTCAACGCTATACGCTGGAGTGGAGACATCAAATAAGTGATAAAACCTATTATACCTTCAATTATTCGAATTTCACCCAGGAAATGACGATGGGTGTAAAAAATTACGATTCCGATGAAGACGGTTATCCCGATTGGGTGGAACAACGCTATCTGGCCGATTTCTATGACAGCACAAAAGTACCCTATATGGATGATGGCACCGGCAGGAACATTCCCCTGGAATATGTTCTTTCCGGCTCGGATACCATATGGCACCTGGGCGATGAAATGACCGAGTGGCTAACCCCCGAACAATACAATTCACCCTATGTGCTTTATCCTTTTATTGACGAGGACATGACAGTAGAATATCAAAACAGCCCGAATCTTGATAATTATGCATTTGAATACTATTATAGCGGGGCTGACAGATATTATCATTATACAAGGTCGCAAACACAGGAATTCCGGCTTGACCTTACATCCCAGGTCGGACGCCACAACCAGATAAAAACCGGTGTTGACTACAAAACCCATGATATTATTTTTAATGAAGTTCAATTACCCTGGTTGTCAACACCATATACCGAAGACTACAATCGAATTCCACAGGAATTCGCCGGTTATTTTCAGGATAAGATCGAATACCCCTGGATGGTCATCAATGCCGGTTTGCGTTTTGATGCAGCCAATGCCAACGATTCCATGTGGACGGACCCGCGTGACCCGAATTCACCCATCGCACCGACGGAATGGGAATTCCTATGGAGTCCCAGATGGGGATTTTCACACGTGATAACCGAAAAATCAACCTTTACTTTCGGTTACGGTATTTATTATCAGAACCCGACTTATAGGGACATATATAATAATGTAGACGAACGTGATGACCTGGATCAGTTCTTCAATTCGGCAGTTCCGCTGATGGGTAATCCTAACGTGAGCGCGCAAAAAGTAACCAGCTACGAATTCGGTTTGAACACCGAAGTAGCACGTAATTACGTGCTTGGCTTGGTCGGATGGTCGAAAGACTACAGCAATATGAATTCGACCGAACAGGTCAGAACAGGCTCCGTTTCTTATACGACGTTTGTGAATTATGATTACGGTTCTGCGCGCGGTGTTGACATGATCTTTGAAAAGCGCCGCGGCAAGTTCCTGACCGGTAATATCCAGTACACCTATTCGGTTGCGAAAGGAAACCGCTCGGACCCCTGGGAGGGTTATCGAAACGGTGAAAATCCTCTGACCATGCCGAAGAACGAAGTGCTTCAGGATTATGACAGAACTCACGATTTCAGCGCACAACTGACTTTCCGCGTTCCCAAGGGTTACGGAATTCCGCTGGGTTTCTATAATTTGTTCCAGAACACCATGACCAACCTGACCTTTGTTGCGATCTCCGGCGCACCCTATACACCGATCCTTCAAAACGAACAGGCCGGTCCTCAGAACAGCGAACGTATGCCCGGATACTTTACCACAAATCTGGCATTCAGGAAATATATCGATGTTCTCGGTTCGGGCAGACTGGTTCTGGGTTTGGTTTGCACCAATCTTTTCAACCGATTGAATACACTTTACGTGTATCCCCGCACCGGTACCGCAGACAATCCCGGCGGTGTGGATGAAGGATACATTCTTGACGGCATCAGAAGTTCAAGTTATTATGACCGTCCCTGGTATTATGACGATCACCGAAGCATTGACTTCTTTGTCGAAGTGGAGTTTTAAGGAGTAATTCATGAAATATATTAAGAAATTAGGATATTTTCTTTTACCGGTGTTGCTGATGGCGATCCCCATGGAGGTGAAATACGGTCATCAATTCGGGAAAACAACAGCGAACCCTATCTATGAACGGGCAAAAAGCTATGCCGATCAGGGTAAATTCAAAACCGCTATTCTGAACTACGGTAACTTTATAGATCATTGGCAGGATGATGTGGCCGGTGCCTGGGGCGATTACCAGTACCTTGCCAACGTATCGTTCATGATCGGCGTACCTGGCAGCGATAAAGACGGTAACGCTTACCCCTGGGCAATGCGACCGCATCCGGCAAATGAAAACGATACCATTTATTGGGGCTCCACTGTGTCCGAATCCTGGCTGGACCGGACCGGCAACCAGATCAATACTGACTGGGATGTCGTGGTGGGGTCAAAAGGAAAAACTTTTTCAGGCGATATCACGGCCGGCGACTATGCTGCGCCGACCTGGACGGATGAAGATGATACATGGCCTCTGCTTGCTACCTCCATCGCGCCGGAATCATGGCCTTTGGAAACCAATGATGACGGTGATGAAGAACGATTTTGGCCGGGGTGGTTTGCGACGGATACGGATCCGTCCTCCCCGACATATGGACAGGAAGTGGATGGCCGCTTTACATCGGATGTTGATATTTATCTCGAATTCGATGATGCCTATGCCGACCGAGAACCCGTATCGTCATTCAATGGCTATCCTACCGGAACACGCGTTTATGCAACCGTCCATTCATACGGCCGTGCCTATGCTGAAGATATTATGTTCGTAACCATGAAAGTCGTAAACCAAAGTGATGACTATGGTTTGAATAATGGCCTTGGATATGACTATGAAGACGTATATTGCGGTTTCTATTTTGATGCAGATATGTTCTCGGCTTATTACTTCGGCGGTTATCGTCCCTGTAACACCAACGACGGTGATATGATGGGATATAACCAGACTTACGACTATGCTTATATTTACGATCTTGACCAGAAGGAATGTAACGGAGGTTTTGATGTAGACGCTTATGTGGCTGTCAAACTGCTCGATACTCCGCTTGCAAGCGACACGGTCTGGCTGAATGAAACCCAATATATTGCCCCCGGCGAAGAACTGGGGTTAACGGATTGGCACTGGTTCGATTGGTATAACCGGCCCGGTGTTGTGGATAAAGAAGGTTCGGGCGGTCCCTTTATTGGAGACGGCTCACAACCCGAATCACCTAAAAAAGAAGAATTAATGTATCAACTGATGGCAGGTGATACGACCGGTCTGACCGACCGTGAAGACAACTGGTATTTTCATCCCGATAACAGCGGGAAACTGAACCCTCACTACGACAGCATGGAAGGATTACTAAACGAATACCCCGATGGACTTGATTGTGTCTGCATGATGTCTGCCGGGCCTTTTAATTTTGCTGTTGGAGACACCGCCATGTTTTCATTTGCCGTGATCATGGGAGAGAATATCCCGGATCTGAACCGCAATGCAAATATGGCACAGATCATGTACGATCTGCGTTATCAGGGATTTTCCGCACCGCAGGCGCCCATTGTTTCGGCTGTCAGCGAATGGGATCCCGCTACCGAAGAGATATCGGTTCGTATTGTATGGGATGATGCCGCCGAATCCTCTACGGATATTGTCACCGGTTATGCGGATTTTGAAGGTTATCGTTTGTATAAATCCACCGATGGCGGACAAACATGGGGCGATCCCATCTATGATGTGAATCAGACACAAGTGGGTTTTGAACCGCTTGCTCAATATGACCTGACCTATGCCCAGGATATGGCCCGGTATGGTAAAGACATATCCGGACCCGACCCGGTAGCGCCCTGGTTCAATTTGGGAACGAACAGCGGTCTTGAACATGAATATGTTGATTATGACGTTCAAGTCGGCAAAGAATACACATATGCCGTTACGGCATACGATATCGGAATAGAACCCGGTTACTCAATTGAAATAAGCAGTGAAGAGGTTGTTGACCCGACATCCGGGATCACCTATGAAGTGATCACCTATGATACCACTTGGTCCAAAACAAATACCGACGATCAATGGTCGACATATTCACTGGAAAGTCTGGAAAATCCCAAAGGAACCACTCCGCTCTCACCGCAATTCGTTCGGATCACGCCCTCGAGATATCCCATTGATATCAAAGGTGAGATTGATCTGGTGCCCGGTGACAGTACTGTCGGGAACACCCCCACACTGATCCGTATTGCTGAACCGTCAAACGTCACCGATCACGAATATAAGATCACTATTTCAGCTAATCCCGCCAATGCTTTCGGTCCAAAAATCAAAAACCCGAAATATACCGTTATTGATATGACGGCCGGGGATACTGTCATAGAAAAATTGTCAAACAACGATATTGACCCTAACGTAACGACGACTTATCGTCCGATCTTTGACGGTATTCAGGTTGTTTTTGACAATGTTGAAAAAACCCGGGTCGATTCGATCTCGTGGGCATCAAAACAAAAGTATGTTACCACTGCAGCGCGATCCACTATGATATATCCGGTTGCCTCCGATTATGCATTGATCTTTGGTGCGGTGGATGAAGTTTTGGATACGGCGGCATGGAACAATCCCTTTAATATGCGCCCCGTTCCTTTCAAAGCGATCCGCTTGCCCGGAGGAGAAAGAGTTCCGATGTGGGTCAGGGAAAACGGCTTTAGTATGGACGACACTCTGAACTACCTGGATGCAATCACCTTCTTTGAAACAAATGTTCCCAGCGTGCCTCCGACAGTTCCAACCGTCACATGGTCGTTTGAGTTCTCGTGGGATACGCTGCTGGTCGCTCCCAACGAATACCCTTTTGTTCCGGGAGACACTTTGTTTCTGAGAACACTGAAACCTTTTGAAGATGGAGATGAATTCACTTTCACCGCCGCCGATTTCAGTGAAGAAGTTGAACTGGATGAAGACGATCTGTCCCGAATAAAGGTTGTGCCGAACCCGTATATGGTATCGGCTCAATGGGAACAAAGCGAATATTCAAAGAAACTGCTGTTTACAAATCTTCCGTCAGAATGTGTTATCAAGATTTTTACCCTGACGGGTGAGTTTATCAATAGCGTTGAACATATAAACCCCTATGATGATTCCGAAGCTTGGGATCTGACAACTATCAACCGCCAGGAAGTAGCCCCGGGGCTCTACGTCTTTTCCGTTGAACTTCCCGATGGCAAGAAACACGTTGGCAAATTTGCCATCATTCGATAAGGAGAGCACAGATGAATAGAATACAAGGTTCACTGATCATTACATTGGTCTTGCTCTTTGCGAGTTTCGGATTTGCGCAGGAGGTTGATATCCCGGAAGATATTTCCAAGGTCGGCACCAATGCCGCCCAATTCCTGAAGCTTGAGGTCGGGCCGCGCGCAACGGCCATGGGCGGTGCATATGTTGCCGGCGTTGATGATATGACGGCGCTTTTTTGGAATCCTGCAGGGATCGCGAAAATTGACCGGCAAACAGTGTATGGAACATACACATCGCTTTATGCCGGCATACAGCACGGATATGTGGCTTTCGGCATGCCGATCGGCCGCTCGGATTATTTCGGCGCTCACATCACGTATTTGAATTCCGGAGAAATGGAAGTGACCTCTTTGGCATATCCCGAAGGGACCGGCGAGTTCTTCACTGTCAGCGATATTGCGATCGGGCTTTCTTACGCACGATCCTTAACCGACCGTCTCAGTGTAGGCGGCACGATTAAAATGGTCAATGAGACCATCTGGCGTGAATCGGCGACCGCGTTCGGATTTGACATCGGCTCGCAATTCGATACCGGGATCAAAGGGATCAAGCTGGGCATGTCCATCACCAATTTCAGCACCAAATTCAAATTCGACGGACCGGATTTGAATATCGATGTTGACACGGATCCGCTTTATGATGGAAATCCTGAAACGGAAGCCCGGTTGAATACGGAAGAATGGTCATTACCCCTGGTTTTCCGTCTGGGTATCATGGTTGACCTGATGGGTCCTGAAAGCGAGATCCTGAAGAACCGCGATCACCGCGTAAGCTTTGCTTTTGACGGGAACGATCCTTTGGATCATTTTCTCAGATTCAATACAGGAATAGAATATTCTTACCGGGAAATGCTGGCTTTTCGTGCCGGTTATCACATAAATTATGATGAAACGAGCTTTTCGGCTGGTGTAGGCCTGAAACTAAATGTAAATAGTATGCCTTTGAATATTGACTATGCTATTGTAAATTATGGAGTTTTAGGATTCATTAACCAAATAAGCATTCAAATAGGTATATAAAAAAAAGAAAACTTGAGAAAGGAGAACACACATGAAACGTGTAGTTGCTTTGTTATTGATTGCTTCTGTTGCACTGTTTGCGGCAGTGGCACCCCAAAGTGATCTCAAGGTAAAATCAGCGATGCCAAGAGAAACGGATCCGACTGTCTCAGTCAAGATGGCTCCGCTTCAAGTGGCACCCGAAAAACCTTCACGTTCATTGAACACATCGATGATGAAAGCTCCGGCGATCACCATTGATACCAATGAAGTGACACTGATTTATCTTGAGGACTTTGAAGATGGTGCAACCGGCTGGACACAGTACGACGGAACAGCGCCGGATCCCCTTGCGGAATGGCATTTGACCGATTCCTGGACTCCCGGCGATTCACTCTGGTGGTGCGGTGACCCTGCAATTGGCGGTTACTGGAGCCATTGGTTGGTTGCCCTTGAAACACCCGTTGTACAAATGACCGGTCCCGACAGCATCTTGTCTTTTGACTTGATGATGTTTGCTGAAGGATTGGCCACATATGAAGCTTATGACGGCTGGGACGGTGGAAACGTCTGGGTTTCAGGCGACGGCGGTGAAACATGGAATATAGAAGAACCCACAGGCGTTCCCTATAACGCCACAAGCCTCTATTCATTCGGATCTGAATTCAATATGGGTCCGGGCATCCCCGGTTGGGGAGGTCAGGTTGCCGGCGATGTCGAGATCAACCTTTCCGAATATATGGGTGATTCCGTGATCGTTCGTTTTGTTTTCAGTTCCGATCCGATGACAGACGGCAGTGACACAGACAGTCTTTTCGGAATGTTCATTGACAGTGTCGATGTAGCCGGAAATGCCGTTTTCAACGGCAGCGTTGCTGACGGTCTTAAATCCATTTCATTGAATATGGCTATGGGTGCTTTCTGGGCCGTTGAAACCAGAACCGATTCACTGCCTTCCGGTACGCATGCCCTGCGCAACTGGGATCCATCGGATACCACCTATGCAATAGGATTGGAAGATTATTTTGTTTCTCCTCCGATCTCTATTCCTGATGAACCGGCAACACTGGTCTACTGTAACTTCGAATTCTATCCTGATTTTTATGATGGTGACGCCTTCCCGAATGTAGACTATTGGCGTCTTGAGGTATCACCGGATATGGGTAACACATGGTATGCGATCTCAAATCCCTATGGCGATCCGGCAGGCGCAAATTATGTCTACAGCTTTGGTGCTGCCAATTGGTATGATTTCCAATGGGCCTATGGTGAAACCTGTGATCTGACAGATTATAAAGGTCTGGACCTGATGTTCAGATTCTACTTCCATTCAGATATAGATCAACCGGTCGGCGGTGGTCTGATGATCGACGATTTTGTTGTGTATTCACAACCCGATCTACCGGTTCCCACAGGCGTTACAGCTGCTATGAATGTAGATGACAACGTTGAGATCAGCTGGGATGATATGGATGGTACATATCCCATGGATAAGCTTTTCATGGCAACCGATACAAGTATAGCGGACCTTTGGTTAGGTCCCGGTTATACGTATTGGGGAAATGACAGTACAACCGGATTTGGTCTTGGTACATCTTACAATTCCAACGGTAAAGATATGAATTTCACAAGTATTGATTTCGCTGTCTATAACTCACCTTATTATTACGGTGACAGTATGAGCGTTGCAATATTTGGTGCAGACACTGCACTTCATCTGCTTTATTGGTCAGATAACTTTTGTCCGGACAGTGTTGTGGATTTCCAAAAAGTGGACATTTCATCTGAGGGCGTTGTATGGAACGGAGAATTTTGGGTCATGGCTTTCTGGGAAAGCAGTCCCTTTTATCCTCCTTGCTATTTACCCGCAGGCAGCGGCGTAAAGATCTATTATCCCGGAGTTGGATTCTATACCGATGGAGCCTCAGCTACACCTATTGGCGCACAAGCTTACTCCGAAGTAACATACAGCGGCCTGGAATACAATGTTTATCGTCGTCCGATAGCGTCAACAACGATGACAAAACTGAATGGCACACCATTATCGACCACCAGTTTTGTTGATGAAACCGCAGATCCGTTTACGGAATATGCATACTATGTTGTATGTACTGCTGACGATTTTGAAGGCGCACTCAGTGTCCCGGATGCAATTTTCGTTACTCCGGGTGACGTTGAAGAACGCAAACATGACGATGGCAGTGCTGAAGCGATCTTTGAATTAGGTATGGATACTACCGTTGTGGTCAAATTGACCCCCACGACCTATCCCGCTAAGCTTGAAGCTGTCCGTTTTGCTGCGCTTTGGGAAGGAGATCTCTATAAGATCAAGATATTCAAAGATAACAGCGGTATGCCCAGTGACAGCTGGATGCTGATCGAACCTCCGATCACGGCCATTGAAGGCTGGAACACTTATAAGGTCAACACTCTGTTAACAATGGGCGGCAATGGCATCGTATTGGAAGACGGCGAAAGCGTCTGGGTTGGTGTTAAAGGCGCAACCCCCGGTGCTTATCCGGCATGGCTTGGTGCCGATACCGACAGTTTCTCAGGTATGGCAACCATGCAGATCCCGGGTGGCGGCTGGAGCTCGATCGCGGGCTACTTGCGCGGTAACCCGATGATCCGCGGTTATTTCGATACCGATATCGATATGACGGCTGTTCCCGAAGTTGTTCCGGCTAAGTATGAACTGGCTCAGAACTATCCGAACCCGTTCAACCCGGTCACGACGATCCATTTTGAACTTAAAGAAACCGGCATGACGAAAGTTGAGATCTTTGATATCACCGGTCGTCACGTACGGACATTGCTCAACAGTAATGTTGAAGCCGGTGGTTATGACCTAAGATTCGATGCTTCGGCATTGTCCAGCGGTGTTTATTTCTATCGCCTGACCTCAGGTACATTCACCGATATCAAGAAGATGTCTCTGGTTAAATAATCAGATTAACATCATAAATAAAAAAGCCGCTCTACCGAGCGGCTTTTTTTATTTTTAAGACAAAAAACATAAAGGCATTAGGTCATGTCATCCCGGAAAAATGTCCAGTGTACATTTTATCCGGGATCTAAATAATTTGATGATGTTTCAAAAAATTAACTGGAAGCAACAGAATAGATCCCGGATAAGCTTCTCTACGATCAGCTTTTCGGGATGACATGTTCTGTTTGTTTGTAAGCAGAGTTTCACAACTTCGTATCTCGTATCTTTATCATAGTTTTTGCTTGTTACCCTTTGCCTTCTTTTTTCTTGTTTTATTTTTATAAAAAACATAAAATTACCACTAATAAAACAATGGTTTGAAACATATGAAAAAACACATCTTGATATTACTGTCTCTTTCAATATTTTTGGGAGTGCTTATTGCCTCGCCGGCTTATTACGCAAACCGCTATCTTTTTTCTTTGGAAAGCACAGAACCGCTTTTAACGCAAGAACAGATGGAAACCCTGGAAACACCCTATCCCGAACTTAACAAACTCATTAAAAAATTTGATGTTGTAAAGATAGAACCCTGGCTTTCAAATGCAAGACCCGACGATCGGGACGGGGATGTTTATTTGAACAGGATATATCGTTTGATCACACAGCAGGATCAGCCGGCACCACTTTCTATGGCCGCGGACATTATGAAAACGACCTCTTCAATACAAAATGCAGAACCCGAAGCTATCATGCGAAAACTCGCCATCCCGGATGATCCCGGAATCGGCAACCAATATTATCTTACAAAAGCCCAGGTCCAGGAGGCATGGAAATTATGGGATCTTGAAGGGGGAGAGGTTCCGGGCAGCAAAGATATCGTTGTAGCGGTTGTTGATGACGGCGTGGAATACACTCACCCCGATCTTTGGAAGAATATCTGGATCAATCAGGATGAGATACCCTCGATCTATTTTCCATTTATCGATGCCGATGGAGACGGATATGTTACCCCCGAAGAAGCCGTTAACTCTCTTGGAGAAGAAGATGCGGATCTTAGAGATGTACTTTCAAGCAGATCTCTATTGACAGATGATCTTGATACAGACGGCGATGGATATGTTGATAATATTATTGGCTGGGATACGGAAGCAAGCGGAGGGATATCAGATGATGATAAAGACCCGATGGTAACGAATAATAGCCATGGAACCCATGTTGCAGGACTTGTGGGCGCAACAACAAATAATGGCGTCGGAATTGCATCTGCGGCTTACAATATTTCCGTCATGGCTGTCAAATCCACCGGTGATGAGACCACGAACAGCATCAATACCGGATGGGACGGTATTTTATATGCGGCACAGGCTGGAGCGAACATCATCAATTGCTCATGGGGCGGTCCCGGATATAGTTCTTATGCACAAAATATCGTAAATAACGTTTATAATAATTATGGGGCAATGATCGTAGCGGCTGCGGGGAACGGTGATGATGAAAACGGGGGGCCTACCGACGAGCCCCATTATCCCTCGGGATATGATAATGTGGTATCGGTTACAGCGGTCAGTGCTGCGGATGTGTTCTCTTGGGCCAACTATGGGGCTGCCGACCCTTCGTCGAATTTCTATGGAGTGGATATTGCCGCACCGGGCGAAAGTATGCTCAGCACTTACCTTACAAAAGATTATTACTATGCATATTTGAACGGAACCTCCATGGCATCACCCTTTGTTGCATCTTGTTTTGCCCTGCTGAAATCCGTTTACCCCGACAGTACGAATGACTGGTTGATAGACCGCATGCTTTCAAATACCGATCCTATTGACGATATCAATCCCGATTATGCGGGACAGCTCGGTACGGGCCGGGTGAACATACTGAAGGCTCTTGCTTCAGATATCTTGCCGAAACTGTCATTATCTGAAAGTATTTATACCATCTCTGATGGCGATCCCGATTCGATCCTGAACCCCGGAGAGAGCATCAACCTGATGATCGAACTGAAAAATGACACCGGGTGGACAAATGCGGCAAATATTCAAGGTGTTTTAAGAAGCTCTACAGAGGGTATTGATATATCCGACAGTGTTGCTTTTTGGACTTCCATTCCTCAGAATACCGCGGTAATGAATGATAGCAATGGATTTGAGATCAGTTTCTCAGAAGACCTTTTGCCGGGTAATTATGGGTTTACATTGAAGCTCGAAAGTCCGGAAGAGGATGAATTTCAATATAGAAAGACAATAAGTTTTACAGTTTCACTTTATCTTGATCAGCAGGGATTTCCTTTTTATGCATCAACTGAAGTTGAGGCTCCGCCTGTATTCATGGATCTGGATGATGATGAAAAACAGGAGATCATTTTTACCGATAAAAACGGGCAATTGTATATAGTTGACTATTTGGGCAATGTCCGGGACGGTTTCCCAGTTACTTTATCTTCTCAACCCCGCGGAATTGCTGTTTCCGATATTGATCTTGATGGAACAATGGAGATCGTTGCAAGCCTTTTCGATAAAGAGATCGTTGTGTATGATGTTGACGGAAATTATGAGTGGTCGCGACATACCGATCTGTTTAACATGGCCATACCGGCGATCGGGAATCTGGACAGTGATCCCGAGCTGGAAGTTGTGGTGGGTTCATATGACCAAAAGCTGTATGTTCTGAATCATGATAGTACCGATGTTGGATCTTCGCCTTATTCAACGGGACAAATGCTTCACAGCGGAGTTTCGCTCGCCGATATAAACGGTGATGATCTTGATGATATTATTTATGGTTCAAAGACCGGCCAACTGAACATACTGTTGGCTGATGGAAGCCAATATTCCAATTTCCCCGTTATGACATCCGGTTCCATAAGCTCCGAACCACAGGTTATAAAAACCCCCAATGATTCGATTTTTATCCTTATTGGAAATGATAATGGAGACATGTACGGTTTCGATCTCAATGGAGATCAGAAATTCATGATCGAAGGGAACGGCGCGGTTTACTCTTCACCGGCTCTCTATGTTAGAGAAGATGTGATATATGCATTTTTTGGAACGAACCAGGGTAATATTTATAAGATCAATTTGAATAACGGTTCTCTTGAAACCAACTGGCCTGTCCATATTAATGCCATCTATCAATCGCTGATCCTGGCGGATGTTTTAGATGACGGGATCGATGAACCGCAAGTCATTGCGCTTGGAAACAACGGATACCTGTATGCTTTCGATATGGAAGGCGGGGGTGTTAATGGCTTTCCGATAAATACGCGCTATTTGTCCAAATCTTCACCTGTGATCTGCGATATTGATAACGATGGAGACAATGAACTTATTGCAGGACAATATTCGGGAATTTCCGTGATCGATTTGAAAGAAAGTGCAGGAAATATTTATTGGTCCATGCATCGGGGGAGCGCAGACAGAAAGGGAGCAATAGTTACAACATGGACGGGAATACAAAGCGACGTTATTCCGAACGGTTTTCAGCTTATAGGCAATATGCCCAATCCTTTCAACCCCAGGACAAAGATCAAATATTATGTTGCCAAAGAAAGTCCTGCCGAATTAAAAATATATTCACTTAATGGAAAATTGATCGCAACGCAACGGATCTCAAATCCTTTTATCGGATTAAACGAGATCAATTTAAATATGGATGATTATTCAAGCGGAATATATCTGTATACGCTGGAACAAGCAGGTGAGTTCAGATCATCAAAGATGATATTGTTGAAATAAATATTTGAAGAATGTGTTTATTAAATTCGACTCGAATTTAATAAATCGATTTGAGTCGATCTTAACAATTGGATTTGAGTCAAATCATTAAAGAAATATTTTTCAACAAAAATTATCTTGCAAAACAACCATGAACATTTTATTATTACGGGCTTTTGAAATTCCGGGCGCTTAGCTCAGTTGGTTTAGAGCACCTGCCTTACAAGCAGGGGGTCACAGGTTCGAGTCCTGTAGCGCCCACATAGAACACCGTCCGCCAATCGGCGGACGGTGTTTTGTTTGGGAACAAAAAACATGAGCGACTCGCTTAATGCACAGTTTAACAACTGGACGCTTTATGAATAAAAAACTTAAACGTATATGGGCATTAAGCAATTCGGTCCTGATGATCTTTGTGTTGTTCTGTCTGGCAATTTGGCCGGAACGATTCTTTGTTATCGGCGATGAAAGAAGATCAATTGAGATCTTTGTTGTAATTGTGATATTATTTTCTACGATTTTTCTTCTGACATTATTCATATCTTCGTTCGTGACTATCCAACGAAGCAAGGAATGCGAAGGTACTACGATCTTCCATTTGATCGGCAGCATGCTGTCGCTTTTATTCCTTATGGCTGTTAAGGTCCTGGCAGATGAGATCGGCCATGAATGGGTTCTTGGAATGGAAAAAGTAACACAACATGGCGAATTCTGGATAATGTATGCGTGTTTGGGACTGGTGCTGGGATTTATGGTTCTTGTGGGGTTGAAAAAACCAATGATTTCATGAAATTATTCCTTAAAATGTAAGAGGCGCTCACAAGCGCTCTGTTCATTACCTTTAAAATATTTAATTTGTAAAATACTATTTCATCAATATGAGTTTTTGCGTTCGTATCAGATCTTTGGCTGTCATATTTACAATATAAACACCTGACGGCATCCCGGAAGCATTCCAGATCACTTCATGTTTGCCAGCTTCAAAATAGCCTTTGACAAATTCCTTAACCAATATACCCTGTGTATTATAAATATTGATCACAACATTACCGGCAATTGTATGTTGCATGCTGATGACTACTGAGGGATTAAATGGATTGGGATAACATTTCAATACGAAATCATCAGGCAATATATTTTTTGTTGAAGTTTCGCCAACTGTGATCCACAAACTGTCAAGCAATCCGATATTGCTGGCTTCGTCAACCCCGGAGATCCTGTAATAATATGTTTCCTGTTCCACCACGGTGGTGTCAACATAGGAATAATCGGTTTGGTATGTAACGGTACCCTGACCCAGAAGATCGTCTGAATCAAGATAACTTGTTAACGGCCCCCATGCCGCCAGAGAATCCGTTTTTCTTTCAAGAATAAAACCCTGATTAGCCGTTTCAGTTGCGGTTGACCAGGTAAGCAAAATATTCCCATCTTGAATTTCAGCATCAAAGCTCATGAACTCCACTGCAGAAAAAAGCCCTGAATACAAAAATAAGCCCAGAATAAATAAGATGATCTTTTTCATGGTAGAATGTAAAGATTTCATACGTATTGACCAAATGTTTTGAGAACCGGATGTTCTCGGAACAGTAGGGGCGTATTATAATAAACGCCGATATAATATGCGGAGCTTCTTCAGAACAGATATATCCTTAACACCATTTATAATAACACATTTTACGTTGTTTAACGATTTTTTCCACAGGGATCCCCTTGGGACGATTTGCGTTTCACGTTTTATTTTATTAAAGGGTTTTATCGTTGATTTTTTCCCCTTAAATTATTGTCTTGAATAGTGAGGATAATATGTTAAAAAAGACAGCTGATACCATCCGCCTTCTGGCGGCAGATATGGTTCAAAAAGCAAATTCCGGACACCCCGGTTTACCCATGGGCATGGCGGATTGCGCAACAGTTCTCTGGACACAATATCTAAAATATAATCCCAAAGATCCGGATTGGGCGGGACGGGACCGGTTCGTCTTATCCGGCGGTCACGGGTCTGCATTGCTTTATTCTCTTTTGCACCTGGCAGGGTATGATATGAGCCTTGATGATCTGAAAAACTTCCGACAATGGGGTTCCAGAACGCCCGGACACCCCGAATGCGAGATCCCGGGAGTCGAAACAACCACAGGTCCCTTGGGGCAAGGTATTGCCAATGCTGCCGGAATGGCTCTTGCGGCCAAAATATCTTCAGATAAATGGAACCCGGAACTGTTCGGTAATCATTATGTCTATTGCTTTTGCGGCGATGGCGATATGATGGAAGGCGTATCCCATGAAGCATCCTCTTGGGCGGGCCATCTTGGATTAAATAAACTGATCTGTTTTTATGACAGCAACAGCATTACAATTGACGGCAAAACGGATATCACTTTTTCCGATGATGTCGCTTTAAGGTTCAAAGCTTACGGCTGGCATATTCAGAAGATCGACGGACATGATCATGATGCGATCTCTGTAGCGATAGAACAGGCGCAAAATGCAACGGATAAGCCTTCTTTGATCATTGCAAAGACGCATATTGCTTATGGCTCTCCAAATAAACAAGATACTTCGGCAGCTCATGGCGCGCCGCTCGGAGAAGATGAGATACGCTTAATAAAAAAACATTTCGGTTTTCCCGAAGATGAACAATTTTATATTCCGGAAGGAGTCAGAGGGTTATTTAAGAAACATGCGGATTCAACTCTCATTGAATATAAAAACTGGAAAGCAAAATTTGAAAACTGGAAAAATGAGTCTGCTGATATTTATGAACAATATCAAGTTCAGGTAAACAAAATTTTACCTGTCGATCTTAAAGATAAAGTTTTAAAAAATCTGACAGGGAAACCGGGTGCCACGCGCGGACATTCCGGAAACATCATTCAAATTATGGCTAAACTGGTGCCGGGTTTTATTGGAGGTTCTGCCGATCTTGCCGGCTCGGATAAAACGACGATCAAAGATCAAACGGCCATTGCAAAAAATGATGTTTCCGGCAGAAACATCCATTTCGGAATTCGTGAATTCGGCATGGGTGCCATCTTGAACGGTATGGCCCTATATGGCAGCGGATTGATCCCTTATGGCGGGACATTTTTAGTGTTTTCCGATTATATGCGCTCGGCAATCAGAATGTCGGCCCTCATGCAGCAGCAAGTGATCTATGTTTTTACTCATGACAGTATTTTTGTCGGCGAAGATGGGCCGAGACATCAACCGGTCGAACAGCTTATGTCTTTGCGTTTGATCCCGGGGTTACAGGTGATCCGGCCAGCCGATGAGATCGAAACGGCAGAAGCCTGGCTGGCGGCGCTTGAGTATAAAAAAGGCCCCACTGCACTTATTTTAACTCGGCAGAACTTACCCAATATTCATACCGGACCGGTTAAGAATTTTGAAAAAGGTGCGTTTGCCGTATTGGAACAAAAAGAGCCGGATGCCGTAATTTGCGCCAGCGGTTCGGAGGTTTCAATTAGTCTCGAAGCCGCCGAAAAGCTCAATACCGAAGGTTTTAAAATTCAAGTTGTATCCTGTCCATCTTACGAAACTTTTTTAAAACAGGAACAAAGTTATCGAGATTCGGTTATTCCTTCGGGAAGCACAAAGATCATTACGATTGAGGCGGGACGGACTTTGGGATGGGGAAACCTGACTTCGAACCCGGTATTGCATATAGGGATTGACCGTTACGGGGCTTCGGCACCGTATAAGATCCTGGGAGAAAAATTTGGGTTTACGGCTGATGCCGTTTATGAAAAAGTGAAAACGTGGCTAAAAAAAGCAAAGGTGTAAATTAGTTTAGAAAAATTAATGTTTTTTTTATTGAAGATATTATATTTATAAGCTGTGCCACCTTAGCTCAGTCGGTAGTAGCGACGCTTTCGTAAAGCGTAGGTCGGCGGTTCGAATCCGCCAGGTGGCTCTAAAAATTTGTAAGGATCAGACATGAGTATGTTCAAATGGTTAAATAGCGACATTGCCATTGACTTGGGAACGGCAAATACATTAATACATATGCGTGGAGCGGGTATCGTTATCAACGAACCCTCCATCGTTTCAAAATCAACTAAAACCGGTAAGATCATTGCGGTCGGAAATGAAGCAAGGGACATGTTGGGGCGTACACATCCCAATATTACCACCATACGGCCGATGAAAGACGGCGTGATCGCCGATTTTGAAATGACCGACGGAATGCTTCAGGGGTTTATCAAAAAGATCAACCTCTCGCGTTTTGCCCGCCCGAAAATGGTCATTTGTGTGCCATCGGGGATCACGGAAGTGGAAAAACGCGCTGTACAGGAATCTGCGGAACGTGCGAACGCCAGTCGGGTCTATTTGATCGAAGAGCCCGTAGCGGCGGCCATCGGTATAGGTATTGATATCAGTAAGCCGATCGGAAGCATGATCGTGGATATCGGGGGCGGCACCACTGAGATCGCCGTATTGGCGCTTAATGGTGTGGTGGCAAAAGAATCCATACGTGTTGCGGGTGATGAGCTGAATAATGCCATAGTTCACTATTTCCGCGGGAAACATAATTTACTGATCGGTGAACGTACCGCCGAAGAAATTAAAAAAGCTGTTGGATCAGCCATACCGACGGAAGAAAAGATCATTGCCGTAAAGGGAAGAAATCTTTTGACGGGTATTCCCAGAACGGTGGAAGTGGATGCGAATGATGTATCCGAATGTCTGCAAAAGACCATTGAAATGATGATCGCGGCCATCAAAAGGACACTTGAGCATACGCCGCCCGAGCTTTCGGCAGATATTTTGGACAGGGGTGTTATCCTGACCGGCGGCGGTTCATTGCTGCAGGGTCTTGATGAAAGAATTCGACGGGAAACAAATCTTCCCGTTAGCATAGCTGACGAACCTTTATTGTCCGTAGCTAAAGGAACCGGCAAAGTATTGGAGAATATCGAAAACTACCTTGATATTTTACTGTAGATGTTGAGCAAACTGTATGATTTCATTATTCGAAAACATCTCGAGGTATTGACCGTAATATTTGTCGGTATATCTCTGATACTCTTATCCCAAACAGAAAATCATGTTATCCTTAAGATCCAGTCCACCTGGCAGGATGTCTCAACATTTTTAAAAAAACCTGTGGCTGAAAGCCAGCGCAAAAGAAAAGTTTTGGATGAAAACAAAGAATTGCGCATGGAGGTGTTTCGCCTTAACAGAGAAGTAGCTCGACTGCAGAACCTTGATACCGAGAACGAAAGATTAAGGGAGATGATAGGGTTCAGGGATACTTCCCGCTATGAACTGCTTCCGGCTTTGATCGTTTATAAAGGATTTAAAAACGGTTCTTCGGTCATCACACTTGATAAGGGAAAAACCCATAACGTTTATCAGGATGATATTATTGTCGATAAAGAAGGCTTGGTTGGAAGGGTCCTTTCATCGGGAAAAAGAACAAGCATAGCCAATATGATCATAGAACCGGATGTCAGGGTCAGCGTGCGGATCAACCCGTCAAGGGTTTACGGTATTTTAAAATGGCATCATGGCAATACTTTTATCATAGAGGACATTCCGACAACTATTGAGATCGAACCCGGCTGGACAGTTACCACCTCCGGATTATCGGAAGTATATCCTCCCGATATTCCCATTGGTATCATTACTGATGTCAAAACTTCGGAAAACGGATTTACACATATCATTGAAGGAAATTATAACGTAGCTTTTAAAAACCTAAGGGAAGTGTTTATACTTGAACATGCTGGAGAATAAACAAAACAGATCGTGGATCGTTTATCTTGTGATGAGCATCATGTTCATCCTGGCCGTAACTTTTAATGATTTTATCAGTATTATCGGCGTTAGACCCGATATTTTGCTCGTGTTCCTAATATTTCTGTCTTTGTATGAAAAGCCGGTTATTGCGATCATCGCAGCGTTCGGTTTTGGTTTTATTCAAGATGTTTTTCTTCCCGGTTATATACAGTATTGGGGATTGTCGCCATTATTGAAAACCCTGATCATCTACGGTTTTTTAAAGTTACTTCCCTTTATCATGAGATTAAAAGGATTTACATTCCTTCTTAGCTTATTTGGTGTTATCCTGCTTCATAATGTGTTTTATAATCTTTTATATTATTCCGGATATGTCAAGCCTTTTGCCGCTTTCTATCGCTATACGCTTCCGGAGACCATCTATACCTTCCTTATTTTGCTCCTTTTAAATATGATCTTCCCGCTTAACAGCAAGAATAGGTAACCATGCCGCACGAAGTAAAGAACAGAATGGGAAAATATCGCGTCATTACGCTTTTTGTATTGGCTTTTGTACTGTTCATGGTGTTGGTAATTCGGTTTTATTCACTTCAAATAGTGAATTATACGACCTATAAAAGTGAAGCGGTCGGAAACATGCTTAACCGTATTGATATATCGGCGCCCAGGGGGATCGTTTATGACCGGAACGGAGAAAAACTTATCTATAATGTTCCATGTTATAATATTGTCGTTTATCCCGATATTATCAAACAACACCCTGAAACATGGGAAAAGCTCGAAAAGCTTACAGAAGTTTCGATTGAACAACTAAAGAAAAACATGAAACGGAACCAATATGGTTCATACAGACCCGCAATTGTATTGAGAAATATCAACAATAAATTAAATGCCGTGATCAATGAAAGCATACAGGATCTTCCGGGCGTGGAAGTTTCCTTTGACCCTATTCGAGAATACTCAAATAAAATACTCAGCGGAAACCTTCTGGGATATACTGCCGAGATCAGACGCCGGGATCTTTATAAATATAGAAATTTAGGATATAAACTTGGTGATATTATTGGCTTTGACGGTATAGAAAAGCAATATGAGAACCTGCTAAAAGGAGAAAGGGGTTATCGTTATAAACAAGTGAATTCAATGGGCAAACCCCTGAACGACCAGGCTTATGAACAAACCAACCCCGTTCCCGGAAATGCCCTGTTTTTGACCATAGACCAGGAATTTCAGGCACACACCGAATCATTAATGACAGACTATAACGGCGCTGCGATCATGATGAACTATGAAAACGGCGAGATCCTTACCTTTGTCTCATCTCCTTCCTATGATTCGGATATGTTCACCGAGGGTTTAACACAAACCGAATGGGACTCCATTGTTCAGGATAAGCGTATTCCTCTTTTTAACAGAGCCATTCGCGGTCAATATCCGCCGGGTTCAATATACAAGATGGTCGCCGCCATGGCGGCACTTGAAAAAAATGTGATCACTCCGGATACCGAATATGAATGCACGGGTGGATACGACATGGGGGGGCGACATTTTAAATGTTCACATGTTCACGGCATTGAAGATCTGAATGAGGCAATTGCACATTCATGTAATATCTATTTTTATAATGTGATCCTGGAGCTTGGTGTGGACGACTGGAGCGCATATGCCAAAAAAATGACTTTCGGAGAACCAACCGGCGTTGATCTCCCGGGCGAGCTGCCCGGCATATGTCCGGACAGAAGTTTTTTGGATGAACAATACGGTAGAAGAAAATGGTGGAAAGGCATGTGGCTTAACATGGTTATCGGACAGGGAGATGTTCTTGTCACCCCACTTCAGGCGTTACGGTATACCGGTATTCTTGCAACCCATGGAAAAGTCGTAACACCCCATCTGCTGAAAACAATTCACTATACTGAAAACAATTCTATTGAAAAACCGACCTATCCGATTACATATGTGGATGATATTTCGCGTTCGACATGGAAAGAAATAGACGCAGGGATGCTTAATGCCGTACAAAGCAATTGGGGAACGGGACGAACTGCAAATGTGCCCGGTTTGGATATGTATGGGAAAACCGGTACGGCGCAGAATCCTCACGGAGATTCGCATGGCTGGTTTATCGGCTATTCAAAACTTAAAGATTTTCCATATGCGATCGTTGTTTTTATTGAACACGGCCAATCGGGATCGGATATTGCCGCTCCGGTAGCCGGCCAATTGTTAAAAGCATATTATTACATGAGAGAACAATGAAATTTAAAGATTTTTTCTCATTTAAAATATCGGAAATAGATTTTCCATCGCTTGCTCTGGTTTTCCTCTTGTCCGGTGTGGGTTTAGTAGCGATCTATTCAGCAACCTCGTTTATCGGCTCAGAAGCAAATATGCAATATTTCTGGAAACAGATCATGGGTATTGCCGGGGGGCTGGCCATGTTCATTATGCTTTATTCGGTAAGAAAAAGTTTTTTGTTAAGTTATGCTGAAGTGCTTTATATTGTTGGCGTGATATTGGTCATAATTCCATTCATTCTTTCCATGGTTTCATCGGGAACGAACCGATGGATAAACCTTGGAGCATTTCAGATACAGCCGTCGGAATATATGAAATTCATTCTGATCATCATGCTGGCTAAGGTTTTCAGCGAAACACACAGGTCCCCAATTCAACCCGGTTATGTCCTATACCCGCTGGGTGTTCTGGCGATTCCGTCCATATTGGTCTTTTTACAACCGGATCTGGGAACCACATTGATCTATATCGCCATATTTGGTGCCATGCTTTTTGCGAGTGGTTATAAATTATATTATATGTTTTTGATCCTGGCGCCATTTATTACGGTATTGGCGGCATTTAACAGCTGGGTTTTTCTTGTGTGGGGCATAATTGTAGCCGTGATCATTTTTCTCAATAATAAAAATGTCATTTTTTCTGTTGGCATGTTCTTAATGAATATTTTGGTCGGTGTAATGACGCCGTTTTTCTGGAACGGGATCAAGCCGTATCAGCAGCAGCGAATTTTAACTATGTTAAATCCTCACCTTGATCCCATGGGGGCTGGGTACCAAGTCATACAATCCCAGATCGCGATCGGTTCGGGAGGATTGCACGGCAAAGGTTTTTTACAAGGCACGCAAGCACACTTGAATTTTTTGCCTGAGCAGCATACGGATTTCATTTTTTCGGTTATTTCCGAGGAATTCGGCTTTATCGGTGTTGCGCTTATCCTTTTTGTATATTGTTTTCTCGTCCTAAGATGGTACAGAATGGCCATTGCGGCAAAAAGCACATTTTCCGCCATGCTCATTATCGGCGGTACAACTGCACTCCTGGCACATATCTTTATTAACGTCGGCATGACGGTAGGTTTATTGCCAGTGACCGGAAAGCCTTTACCTTTCATCAGTTATGGAGGGTCATTTTTGATGACATCCTTTGGATTGGTGGGACTGGTACTGAATGGAAACGCCGAATAACAGAGGCAAACTTCATTTAGCAATTGATTTCAGACTTCAGACCACATATTGTTGATTTTAGATTGATTAATAATTGCTGATAAACGATTACTGATCTATCAAAAACATAAAATCAATAATCGTCAATCTGCAATTAACTTGAACTTAGGATTTGTCCCAGTCTCTTTTTTTGAACCAAAACCCTAAACAGTCCGAAGGCATTTAAACTTTTAAACGGCAACAATCAGTTGTTTATGACGCACACAGCATATAATTTCACTATTAACAATTATTTCATATTTCAATATACAATCCTTATATTACCGCGTGGAAAAGTTGATACTGAAAAATCGCAAGGCCCTGCACGATTACCACATTCTTGAGCGGATCGAGGCGGGATTGGTGCTTCACGGAACGGAAGTGAAAGCCATTCGTGAAGGTAAAATAAATATAAAAGAAGCTTACTGCAGTTTTCAGGATGGCGAGCTTTATCTTCAGCAGGCACATATTTCACCCTATTCACATGCCGGGTATGAACATCATGATCCCGTCCGGCCGAGAAAGCTGCTTTTGCACCAAAAAGAATTGCGTAAATTACGCAAGAAAAGAGATGAGCAGCATCTGACGATCGTTCCCCTTTCAGTATATTGGTCAGGTAATCATATTAAAGTGGAATTGGGTCTTGCTAAAGGAAAAAAAATGTATGACAAGCGACACGATATTGCAAAAAGAGACCAACAGCGCAATATTGATCGTCAAATGAAAAATTGATAAAGGAGCCGATATGGACCGCTTTCCATCTTTGAATGAACAGATGGACATAATTCGAAAGGGTGTTGAGGAGATCATTCCCGAAGACGAACTTGTGAAAAAGATCGAAAAAAGCATAAAAAAACAACAACCGTTAAGAATAAAATTGGGTGCAGACCCCTCGCGTCCCGACCTTCACATTGGTCATGCGGTAGTTCTTGGAAAAATGAGACAATTTCAGGATCTTGGCCATCAGGCGGTCTTGATCATCGGTGATTTTACAGCCATGATCGGAGACCCGACCGGACGCAGCAAGACCCGGCCGGCACTTACACTTGAACAAACAAAAGAAAATTCCAAGTCATATTTTGACCAGGCGGGTATCATACTTAACAAAGATAATCTGGAGATAAGATATAATTCTGAATGGCTTGCGCCCATGAACTTCAGAGATGTGATCCGGCTTTCCGCTCATTATACCGTTGCAAGAATGCTTGAACGCGATGATTTTGCCAAGCGTTATGCCGGCGGTGTCGCCATATCAACCCATGAATTCATGTATCCTCTTGCTCAGGCCTATGACAGTGTTGCTGTCAAATCCAATGTCGAGCTCGGCGGCACCGATCAGAAATTTAATTTATTGGTTGGACGTGATATCCAGCGCGAATATGGCCAAGCACCGCAGGCCATTTTAACCATGCCGATATTAGAAGGTTTGGACGGCAAAGAAAAAATGTCCAAATCACTGGATAATTACATTGGTGTAACGGATTCTCCAGAAGATATGTACGGGAAAACCCTTTCGATCAATGATGATATGATCATCCGTTATTTTACTTTGGTTACAGATACTCCGATGGATGAGATCAAAGAATTCGAAAAAGCCATTCAAAAAGGCGCTAACCCTCGTGATATAAAACATGAACTTGCCCTGAGGCTGGTGAAAAAATACCACGACAATGAAGCAGCCGAACAAGCAAAAGAACATGTTCAAAAAGTTTTTGTAAAAAAGGATATTCCGGATGATATGCCCCGGGACACCGTTTCCGGAGAAGAGATCTTTATTACGAAACTTATGGTTGAAAGCGGCTTGTGTCAATCGGGCGGTGAAGCCAAACGCCTGATAGCACAAGGCGGTGTGTATTTGAACGGAGATCGCATTCTTTCGCACGTCGTCCCGCTTAAGATCAGCAACGGCGATGTTCTTAAGGTCGGTAAACGTAAATTTCTAAAACTTAAAAAATAATCCCCAGAAGGTTCCTCATGAAATGGTCAGCTCTTGCGGAAAAGGTACATCAATCACTGATCCGCAATTCTCTGCTTAAAGAGAATACTAAGTTATTGCTTGCCATTTCAGGAGGCATGGATTCCGTGGTAATGCTCCGCGTATTCTTGGAACTGCGCAAAACCTGGGAGTGGGAATTGGTAGTCGGGCACATCGACCACGGTCTTCGTCCCGGTCAAGATGAAAAAGAATCTAACCTTTGCAGATCGCTGGCGCAAGATCATCAGCTTGAATATAGAGAACAAAAATTAGATCTTAAAAAATCTGATCTTAGACAAGAATATTCAGAATATAGTTCTCAAACCCCCAGCTTGGAGTCGCTGGCTCGTTTTGCCCGTTATGAGAACTTATCAAAATGGGCGCATGAATTGAATTGTGATGCAGTATGCATTGCTCATCATGCAAGCGATCAGGCGGAAACCATTTTATACAGATTGCTAACGGGATCAGGAATTAAAGGGCTTGGCGGTATTCCCGTTTCACGGGATTTGTTCAAGCGACCACTTTTAAATGTATTTAAAAAAGATATTGAAGAATATGCCTATAGCAAAAATATTAGATATTTTGATGACGAAAGCAACCTGGACACCGCATATGTTAGAAATAAAATACGGCATACGGTTATTCCATCTTTGATAAAAATGGGTTTTGAAAATTGCGAAAAAGCCCTTTTTGACTCTTCGAGATCAATAGAACAAGCATATTCCGCATTGAACCTTTATATTAAAAAAGAAAAAGAGAAATTGGTCATTTTAAATAAGGGAAGAATTGAACTTGATCTTAAAAAATTTACAGGACTGCCGATATTTGTTCAAAAAGAAATTATAAAACAGATCTATAAGGAAAATTTAAATATTCAGAGACATATATCCGATGATCAAACCGAACAAATTCTGTCATTTTTTGAAAGATCCGATATCGGAACCGTATTCGAATTGCACGGCATTAAAATGATAAAAGAGAGAAAAAATATTATTTGGAAACATAAGGGCAAAACAAACATAGACGAGCATTTCATCTGCTCGGAAAAAGAATTTGATTTTACGGCAGGGGCATTGTTGATTGAAAAAATACCGAATAAACAAGAACACAAAATACTGAATAATAATACTGCATTTTTTTCACTTGATCTGTTAGGTAAAAAAATAAATTTGCGTTCCTGGAAAAACGGAGATAAAATTCGTATTTTTGGAGAAGGCCGGCAAAAAAAGGTTAGCAATGTCTTAAAAGATGAAAAAGTGGAATCCTCAGAAAAACAGAACTTCCCGGTTTTGGAATGTGAAGGTGATATTATTTGGATTCCGGGCGTAAAAAGATCAAATTTGTTTATTGTAGAACAAGAAGATAAAACATTGTTACAGATCACATATAAAACGGAGAAGGAACATGATCAAAAAAACCCTGACGCTTGAATATGACGGTTCATTTAACGGGGCGGTGTTGGATCTTTTGATCTCTGAAGAAGAAATTCAGGAGCGTGTTAAGATTCTGGCTCGACAGATAACAAAAGATTTCAAAAATAAAAAACTACCTCCCATTGTCATTGGTGTCTTGAACGGCAGTTTTTACTTCATGGCAGATTTGCTGCGTGCAATGAAAATTGAAGCCGAGATGGATTTTATTAAAATATCATCATATCAAAAAACAGATTCAACCGGTACCGTTCGCCTGATAAAGGATATAAGCGCAGATATTACAGGCCGGGATATTATTCTAGTGGAAGACATTATTGACACGGGTTTATCGATCAATTTCCTCAGGAAACATTTTGAATATTCATCTCCGTCTTCAGTAAGTGTTGCAACATTGCTTTATAAAAAAGAAATATCCCAAGTGGAAACTGAACCTGAATATATAGGTTTTAATATTCCCAACAAATTTGTTGTGGGTTATGGCTTGGATATTGAGCAGCAATATCGCCGTCTTAAAGACATATATGCTATGAATGATGAGAAAAACTAATAAAATGGAACATAATCTCACAATTATATAGTATATTAATAGAATGTAAAGGAGATTTCATGTTCAACCGTTTTTATAACAGTTCTAACGATAACCCCGACAACAAACAAAAGCCGAAACAACCATCAGGTGGCGGTCCGGATTTTCGCGGCCCGGTAAAAGTTCCTAAAACCCCTTTGATCTGGATAGGATTGATCATTGTTATGCTGATTTTGGCTCAGGTTTTCGGTACCGGCGGTCGCCAGGGAGAAATGAAATTAAAATATTCCGAATTCAATCAATATCTGGAAGATGGTAAAATTCAGAATGGGGTTTTTGAGGGGAATACGCTTTCCGGAGAATTTACAAGTCCGCAAATTGAATATGTCAACGGCAAGGAAATGGAGTTTCTGAAATACAAAGTTACTATTTTACATCTTGACACGGAACTTCTGAATCAATGGGATGATGCCGGGCTCGAATATGAATTCGTAGAACCGACGATCGGTTTTCAAGATATTTTGCTGAATATTTTACCCTGGATCATTATTATTGGAGTTTGGATCGTATTGATGAGACGGATGTCCGGTAATCGAAGCGGTCAATCGGGTGGAGGGATCTTTTCTTTCGGCAACCAAAACCCGGCAAAGAAATTCAATCCCGAAAACACAAAGACAACTTTTAAAGATGTTGCCGGCTGCAATGAAGCAAAGCAAGAACTTGAAGAGATCATTGAATTTTTAAAGAATCCCGAAAGATTCCAGCGTCTCGGCGGCCGTATTCCGAGAGGGGCATTGCTATTGGGCCCTCCCGGAACGGGCAAAACCTTACTGGCAAAAGCCGTTGCCGGTGAAGCAAAAGTTCCTTTTTACAGTATTTCGGGTGCGGACTTTGTTGAAATGTTCGTTGGCGTAGGCGCAAGCAGAGTTAGAGGTTTGTTTGAACAGGCCTTGAAAAATTCCCCCGCGATCGTTTTTATTGATGAGATAGATGCCGTTGGACGTCAAAGGGGTGCCGGTCTGGGGGGCGGACATGATGAACGTGAACAGACACTGAACCAATTGCTTGTTCAGATGGACGGATTCAACTCCGACGCATCTGTGATCGTTATTGCCGCAACTAACCGGCCTGACATTTTAGATTCCGCATTATTGCGCCCGGGACGTTTTGACCGTCAGATCGTTGTGGATATTCCAGATGCAAAAGGCCGAGAAGGCATATTAAAAGTTCATGCCAAGAATATCAAATTATCTCCAAAGGCAGATCTTAAAACCCTTGCAAAGGGTACACCCGGCATGGTTGGTGCAGATTTGGCCAATCTGGTCAATGAAGCCGCATTATTGGCAGCAAGAAAAAATCATAAATCCGTAACAGCTGCGGATCTTGAGGAAGCCAAAGACAAAGTAATGATGGGAACTGAAAGAAAATCTATGATCCTCAGTGAAAACGACCGAAAGATCACAGCTATCCATGAAGCCGGACATGCTTTGGTCGGATTATTGCTTGAAGATTCAGATCCTGTTCATAAAGTAAGCATTATTCCAAGAGGAAGAGCTCTCGGTATTACCCATATGCTTCCCGAGATCGATAAATATAATTACAGCAAAAAATATATTCTTGCCCAGCTTAAAGTCATGATGGGCGGACGAGTGGCTGAAGAACGAAGAGTTGGGAGTGACAGCATTTGGAAGCAAAACACATGAAGTGTTTATTGGGCGTGAATTTGGCACAAGCAAAAATTATTCCGAAGCTACCGCACAGAAGATCGATCAGGAAGTCAGCAGGATTATCAGCGAATCATACGAAAGTGCAAAAAAATTATTAAAAGAACATTTTGATGTATTAAATATGATAGCTGATGCATTGCTTGACAAGGAAACCCTGGATCGCGATCAACTCGAAAAAGTTGTCAAAGATAAGGGTATTAAGATTAGAGAATCGAAATGATCTTTGAAAAAACAGGGTAATTCATGAGACCCCGAATCATGGGAATATTAAATGTGACGCCGGATTCTTTCAGTGACGGCGGATTATTCCGGGATTTTCCGGAGGCATTGTCCCATGCCGAAAAAATGATGGAACAGGGTGCCGATATTATCGATATCGGGGGTGAATCTACACGCCCCGGTTCAGATCCGGTTTCACTTCAAGAGGAAATGGATCGAGTATTGCCGGTTGTTGAAAAGTTAGTCGATGCCGATGTTGAAATATCTGTTGATACAACAAAGCCCGAATTGGCAAGACAGGCGTTGAATCTTGGTGCTGATTTTATTAATGATATTTCCGGTTTGCAATATGATGTGAAGATCGCAGAATATGTTGCGCAAAATCATGCTAAACTCGTGATCATGCATATGAAGGGTGTTCCAAAAACAATGCAGGATGATCCGTTCTCAAATGATATATTGAACGAGATCTTGAGTTTTTTCAGAACACAAGCAGAACTTGCCATAAGATCGGGAGTAAAAAAAGAGAATATTGTTTTGGACCCGGGTATAGGTTTTGGTAAAAGACTCGAAGATAATGTGCAAATTATAAAAAATTTGAATATATTTAAAGACCTTGGTTTTCAGGTCTTGATCGGAGCATCCAGAAAATCCATGATCGGAATGATCTCCGGTGCGAATGTTCATGACCGCTTGCCGGGTTCACTTGCTGTTGCATGTGTTGCCGCACAGCGAAAAGTTGATATTGTAAGAGTGCATGATGTGCCCGAAACACTTCAGGCGCTTAAAGTGATAGAGCAAATATGGTAGAATTGTTCAACATAGGATTCATCTCCGTCAACCTGCTTGATGTCATTGATATTATTGTTGTGGGTTTTGTTTTTTATGGTGCCTATTTGCTGTTTCGCAATACGCGTGCCGTTCAAATGCTTTATGGAATGATAGCAATTGCATTGTTGGGTTTCTTTGCCCATCTTCTTAATTTTAGGGCAACAGCATGGCTATTTGAAAGGCTTGCAACGGTATGGGTAGTATTGTTCATAATATTATTTCAGCCAGAGCTAAGACGCATATTATTATATATTGGACAAAACCCGCTGTTGCGATGGTTGTCAAAATCCGACAACAGCAAAACGGAAGAGATCATTCATTCGGCGTTTGAACTTAAAAAAGCGGGCTTGGGGGCGCTAATGGTCGTTATGAGAGATAGTGGTTTGAAGTCAATAGTAGACCGTGGTGTTAGTGTTAACGCCATCGTTAATCACGATCTTATATTATCGATATTCAACACATCATCCCCTCTACATGATGGTGCAATAATCATTTTTGAAGATAGAATCCTTGCTGCCAAGTGTATTTTGCCATTAAGTGAAAATATTGAACTGGATCCAACGATTGGAACACGCCATCTTGCCGGACTGGGGTTATCTGAAGAAAGTGATTCTTTGGTGATCATAGTATCAGAAGAAAGCGGGAAAATATCTATAGCAAGTCAGGGGAAATTAAATCGGGATGTCAATGAAGACGAACTTCGGACAGCGTTGTATACCTATTTGTCGAATCGTTAGCAGTATTTTTCTCGTACTGCTAATGAGCTTATCGCAAATTCATTCGGCTGAACTCCAGATCGAAGAAGCCCCCGGTATTTTTACTTATAAATGGGAGATCAGTCAAGATGATCTTACGGAATTCGTTAAATCCGGACAAATTTCTACACAAGGAATAAGTGGGAGTGTATTTTATAACGGGAGATATTATCCCGTTTATACAACTTTGATTGAGAATTCAAGCAACGATTTGTCATATCGAATTCAGAACAATGAAGAAAAAACAATTCTTGCGCCTTCTTTAAATGTAGATTACGGTTCTATAGAAAATAAAGCGATAGACAATATTGACCCTTCAGTCTTTTCTGATTTTATTAATCTGCGCGAGGTACCGGGCATAGGGACTTTAGTGGAGATCATGCCTTGTTTGCCGAATGAAAACGGAAGTTTTCGATGTCTGACAAAAGCCGATATACAACTTTTTTCAACGGATTCGAAAAGTCTTAAAAAATCCGATTTGGAAAAAGACAGGTTTCAAATGAATAAAACCGCATCCCTGAAAGCGGAACTGCCTGATGAATTTTGTGCATTATACATTAAAGAGGCGGGCGTTTATCAGGTGAGCGGTCAGGATCTGGCAGATCGTGATATTGATATCAGACACATAGACCCGGATAATATTAAATTATATTGGTGGGGCGAAGAACTTCCCTGTCGTGTTACAAGTACGTATGAAATGGGCGTTGAAACTTTTCAGTATCATGATCTTATTCAATTCTATATACCCGAAAAAAAGAATCCTTACGGCAATTATAAATTCAATCCTTTTTCGGATTATGATGTGATTCACTTATATTGGAATGAAGGCGACGGTTTACGTTATATACAGGAGAATAGCGAGATCGATGTTTCGATCTCATCAGAGAACAAATTTATGCCCGAAGACAATCGGATATTCAGAAGCACTGTTCATATTGAAGAAAATGAATTATATCAAAAACTCTCACGCTTGCATGAAGAAGAATTGTCTCACAAATATGAACATTCGTTTTATTCTCCTTCGATCAGAATAGGTCGAAGCGTTTCTTTCCCCTTTGAATTATGGGACCCCGTTCTCGACTCTCCTTATAATGTAGATTTTACTTTGCGCATGCAGGGTTTGACGTACTCTGTTGATGATGAAATGGACCACCAGATATTGGTATCCATTAACAATCAATATTTACTCGAAGATGAGTGGGATGGGCAGGTGCCCAAGATTTCGACCAATTTCGACATGCAATATAATCATGAAAATCTTATACACGGCACCAACAGTATTGATATTTCAGTAAAGGGTTTTGAAAGTAATCCCTATCTTGATGACCAGGTATTGTTTGATTGGCTGAAAGTAAGTTACGATCGTTATATGATCGTTCATAACAACCGATTGAAGTTTTCACCTCAGCATGGCCCGGGTATATATATGTTCGAAGTTAAAGGTTTGACTTCTGCAGCAAATGTCTTGATCCTTAAAAATGAGAACAACTGGATCCGCGGATATCTTGTAGAAGAAGACGTGAATTCAAAAGGTGAAATAACTTATACCATTTATTTTGAAGATCAATGTAATGGTTCGGAAACATATCAGGTTGCCGGACCGGGTATGGAAGATACTCCGGGTTTTGGTATTGAGTCACTTGATTCGATAAGATATGTTAACATTCCTGAAAACGATCATTATAATACGGCAGAACAAGGCGATTATGTCATTGTTACACATAAGGATTTCTACGAAAAAGCACTTGATCTGGTTGAACATAAAACAAACATGGGGTTTACGCCAGTCATATATGAACTAGAACGGATCTATGATGAATACAACCATGGAAATGAAAGTCCTTATGCGATAAAATCATTTTTGACTGATATTTATTCTTCTTGGGGCATTAGACCCGAATATGTTTTATTTATTGGAGATACCGGAACAGAGAACCCATTACCGACTATAAAGTATCAATCCAGCGGAGCTATAGGTGCAATTATTGCCGAGAATTGGTTTGTTGATATTGACGATGATTTTGTATTGGAAATGGCATTGGGCAGGTTACCGGTTTCAACGGAAGAAGAGCTGGATAGCATTATTGCCAAGATCGAAATATTCGACCAAATGCCAAGTCCAAAACAACGAAACCGAATGGCTCTTATATCGGGTCCCGAAAGCACATTTAAAACACAGATCCAAAACTATTTGAATCGTATTTCTCCGGATAATATTCAAACAGATCGCTTGTACTTATACGATTCGCACGTTACAGGGAATTTTGATGCCGGTATTTATGCAACAGATACGTTGGTGAATTTTATCAACGATGGTGTATTTTGTATAAATTATCTGGGGCACGGCGGTGGTTATACATGGGATAACTATGTTTTGCCCTATGAAGCTTTCGAGAGATTTAAACCGGGAAAACCCTTCATAGTAAATTCTTTAACCTGTTTTACAAATACTTTCTCAAATGATAATGCTTTAGGTGAAATGTTCGTTCGTCATCCAAGGGGAGGTGTTTCTGTTTTATCTTCTACAGGGTACGGATGGATCAACTCCAATTATTTCATATATGAAAAATTAATGCAACACATGTTAGATGATGAAATGTCGCATGGAAAAGCTTTGAAATTTGCTTTAACGGATTATTTTTTCTCAACGTTTGGACGAAACGCCAATTTTATTGACCAGGTTGATGGAAATATAATTTACAAATATTTCAGAAAATCACTGTTTTATCAAATGTGTTTATTGGGAGATCCATCTGCCACCTTTCCCAAAAACAAAGAAGGTAATTTTCAGCTTACCCCAAAAAGTATAATTGAAGATCAAGCTATTAATATCACAGTAAGTGAACAGAATATTACCAGAGGCTCTGCTGATATTGTTGGAAGCGATGGAAATGAAAGAAAATATCCAATTAGACAAAAAGTAAATTTAGAATTTACCCAGGGTTCAGCACAGATAAACGCACCGGATATTACTGATAATATTCACGATGGTTTTATTCAAATGACCTATTGGGATAACAATAATAATGTTTATTCCGGAGTTGAATCGATTTCTTTTAATTCCCCTTTTATCAACAGCCTTGATTTTTATCCCGAACAACCTGAAATCTTGAGTAACGCTGTGGCCATTCTCTTGTCACTGGAATCTTATGATCAGGTTGATTCGGTTTCCCTTAGAGTTTATTCCGATAATTATCTTGGAACAAACTATAAAAAACTCTCAATGACCAATTCGACCGGCGGAATTTACAAATCAAGTCCTATAATTTATTCCGGTTCCAGTGCTTTCTATACAACCCAAAGTGATTCTGTAACGGCACGGGAATATTTCTCCGGCAACTACTTTATTCCGGTTATTTATACTGCTGAGGAAATAATAACAGGAGATTATTATCAATTATATCCGGTGATACCAACTCAAAAAGATATTTCCATTCTTGAATATTCCATTGAGAACGGACAAAGCAAGCTCATTTTATTCAATCAGGCGGATACGAGTGTAAATGTCGCAGTCCATATGACAATTGATGATCAAGGTTTGAATTATTCATTGTCCGATACTGTGTTGACAACATTTGATGTTGACGGAAAATATGAAGAAGGGCATGAAAAGATCAACACATTCTATTTTGATTTTATTCCGATCATGGGCAGCGGAAGTTTGTTAATTGAAATAGATCCATTAGACATCAATGACAGCGATACATCAAACAATAAGCTAGAGATTGATCTTGAAAATAAATGGCTTAAAATTAATAATGGTCATTTTACAAATTATACGTCAGATACACTAAACCTTACTGAATCAATTTTCAATGAACTGGTTCCCGGTAATAACCCTCTGTTCACAGGAACGGTTTATTTAAATAATTATAACCGAAATTACAATTTGTCTGAATTCGGGGCATCTCAGTCCTTATTGAATATCCTCTATGTAAATTCTCCACTTGAAGAAATTGATCTAAAAGCGTCAGTTTCCAACTCACTGCTGGAAGATGACAAATTTGTAGCATATCTAAGTTCAGACCTTGAAACTTTTTACAGGTTGCCGGAGGAAACATTAGATACCCTAATCTATTTCCCTATCAGGAAACCGGGATATTATTTAATTGCATCTGCCGTTGAAAATAATTCTCCGGAAATTGAGCTTAATATTAATGCAAGAGAAATATTAACACGCGGTTATGTTTCCGAGAGATCCGATTTTTCAATTATTTTGACTGACGATCACGGCATAAACCCGCTTCCGGAATACTGGAGTGTTTTATTAGATGGTGAAGAAATACCTCAAGAAGATATAAGCATTGTGGAAAATACCGACATAAAAGAATTGGGCATGAATTTTCGACTTAATATGGAAGTCGGAGAACATACATTACAAGTTGTTGCACATGATCTGGTCGGCAATCAAGAAGAAACAGATATTTATGAGATCATATATACAGGAGAATCACAGTTAATTGATTACGGCACATTTCCAAATCCCTTTACAACCAGAACCACTTTCATTTTTGAATTAACTGAACAGTTTGATGACGTTACGATCAAGATATTCACAATATCAGGCAAAAAAATATTTACCATGTCGGTTAGTGAAAATGCCATCACAGATCTTCCATTATATAGCATTGGATATCATGAAGTGCCTTGGTACGGAAGAGACGAATTTGGGAATACGGTAGCCAACGGTGTATATTTTTATATTATAGAAGGCTCTGTAGATGATAAAAAGATAAAATCAACCGGAAAAATTGCCAAGTTAAGATGAAAAAAAGATTTATTACAACATTGTTATGCTTGCTATTATCAGTTGGATACGCTGACTATGGTTACTATGGCGATGCCTTTATTTTTGCCGGCAAATCATCTCAATCCATCGCAATGGGGGGCACCGGATTGACATCATTGAACGGCATAACTTCAGTTATATCGAATCCGGCCGGATTGATCGGTTATCGTCAAAAGGAAATATATTCTCAATACAATAATTTATTTGGGTTAGCATCTCAAAACAGCATTGGGCTTTCGCTGCCGTATGGAAATTATCAAATTGGATTTATGCTGAACACCGTTGGAGCAAAGCTGTATTATAGGGATAATATAATAAACGATATCCCGAACATTAATGACAGACGCGAATATGTTCGTCAAACGCTCAATCTTGATACATTTTATGATATAGAAAGCGCTTTGTTAATGTCGATTGCTCGCGAAACTCCAATTGATATTAAGCTGGGATGGTCCTATGATCGATTTACGATATATCTACAATATGGCTTGAACGCAAAATTCATATTTAAATCTTTAGATGGATCAAGCGCTTTGGGGGCAGGTATGGATGGCGGTGTGCGCTTGATCGTTCCGGGTAATGAAGTATTTTATATAAAATATCTCGGTGATATTTCCATTGGTTTAAATATGGAAAATATTATTCAATCGCCAATTATCTGGTTCAATGAATTAAATGATAACGGCAATATGCGCATAACCGCCGGTATCGCACTACATCAACCAATAAATATATTGCATAGTGAATTAAAACTAGCGATGGACGGATATATTTATGAAAGCCAATTCTTTCCGGATTATGGAGTGAGGTACGGATTTCAGTGGAAAATTAAAGATTTTATTGATATTCGTTTCGGAAAAGATTATAGTAGTATCAGTGGCGGTGTTGGATTGAAAATACCGATTCAGATGGGAAAGATCAAGATCGATTATACGATCCAGCACCATGAGATAAATTGGAGCCATTTGATCGCACTATCCTATTATTGGGGTGAAAAGTGAGAAAACTTTTACTGATAAATATAATGATCTTGTTCTTATGGGGATGTTTTGAATCCCCTGATATTACCCCCCCTATGTTTTTTCCCAAAAGTCCCCCTGACAGTTTGGTGGAAACCGGTATTGATGCACACCCAGACAATGCCATTTATTTGGAATGGATTGAACCTGAAACTGCGGAAGAGGAGGGTATCTTAAGTTATTATATTTACAGAGGTACTTC
>CAYVLJ010000004.1:0-5902 GCA_964452375.1 uncultured bacterium
GGACGGATCGTTGATTTCTTTGAAAATGCCACCGAAGTATCGGTTGATGATTTTAATGGTCAAATCCCGGCAACATTTGAATTAAAACCCGCATATCCAAATCCTTTCAATCCCGTAACGACTCTTGAGTTCACCCTACCCTATTCGGATGATCTCAGACTATCTGTATATGATCTTGCCGGAAAATGTGTTGATCTGCTGATCAATAAAAAATACGATCCGGGAACTTATTCTTATAAATGGAATGCCTCAAATCTTCCATCTGGCGTATATGTGTGTAAATTGAGTTTTGGGGTAATGAGCAAAGTGCAGAAGCTTGTGCTCTTGAAATAAAGTTTTCAAATTCATTTGAGCCGCGCAATTGCGTGGCTCTACATAATTTATTATAAATCTGTCACAACACAACATGGCGCGTTGCTTGCATATATGTTTGTTTTTGTAGAGACGCGATTAGTCTGTTAACTCCTTTATAACGTCTTCCAACTCCCCTTCTTTATAATCCAGTTTTCTCAGATACCGATGAATATTGATGGCTAAAAACGGCCAGACGATCAGACAGAGAACACCTAGGGCAAAGGAGAATGATAAGGGTGGGTTGTTGATCAGATTTCCCAACCCGAAACCAAGCAGGATAACCGATTCAAAAAAGATAAAGGCAAGTTGTTTGAGCTTTGTCTTTCTGATCCATTTCTTGATATCTTCAGCAGTCAGTTCTTTTCTTTTATCCTCATCAAAAACCCGTTCAAGCTCTTTTATGATAAAATCTTTCATATCAATTCTCCTCGATCTTTATTCTTGTGTCCTTGCGGCAAAGTCCGGCATAGGGACAATATTCGCAAGCATATTTAAATTCTTTCTTCGTAATATAATACTTTCCGTCAGCTATCTGAAAAAAAAGATCGTTCAGATGTTTTTCAAAATCTTCAATAACAAATGATTGCTTTGCGTTCTTGCCTAATTGTTTGAACTCGTCACCAATTTCCATGTACTCAATCATTCTGCAATCATCGGGCTTTTTCAATTTCTCGTACATGGCTTTCAGTTCGTATTCCGGAAAGTTTACAGCACAGTATTTCAGGTATAAATAAAGTTGAGACAACATCATTTTCGAAAGCAAGGTTGTCGTTAGCTTGCCTGTTTTAAAATCCGAAGCGATGAGTTTCTTTTCTTCTTCATTGATCATGATCTTATCGATGCGACCGCGCAGATTAATATCAAGTTTTGGATGATCGAATCGCAATTCACTGAAATCTTTTTCGCTTATTGTTTTTTTATAATCTGCATATCCGGCTTTTATCTTTTCCAAATTTATTGCCACACAGTTTTTTTTCGAACCGGCAAACAGTTCTTTGACATAATTCCTGAAATGATCCATCTGCCGGGGATCGTTCTTGTCTATACCTTCTGCTTCCAGAGCCTCTTCAAGGCAATGATACATCAGCTCAATAGCCCTTTCCATATCCATTTCATAGCCGCCGGCCTTTATAAAAGATTCGTAACTTTTATGGATAACGGTTCCCTTTTTACTACCCCAGAAAAATGCTTCATCCTGATCAATGGGACTACATTTCATGACTGTGTCAAAATAGAATTTCATAGGGCAAGCAAGCAGTGTGTCAACCTGCGTGACAGATATATTGAATTCATTTTGTTTTGTACCGATACTCCCACTGTATATCCCCGGCTTTTTATTCAATATCTCTTGATGTCGTTCAGCTAAAGCAAATTGGCTATCTTTGATACCTTTGTTATTGTACTCGAGCAGTTCATTTCGACGGCAATAACCATTATCCATGATCTCATTCAAGCTCATGCCTTCTAAAAAGGACGACCGATTCTGTTCCGAACCATCCTCAGCATAAATGGATGTGCAAAAAATGACTGAATTACCCAGTTTTTTCCATTCTTGCATAAAGTGACGGTTCAGCTCAAGTGAATGATTTCTCTTCTCTGTCAAGAAAGGATTATCGTTTTCCTGTCTTGGGATATCTCCTTCAACCATGCCCAGAACGTATAGCTTGTCTGCATGAACACCCAGACTGTCGAGCAACCCGACAACAGGGATCCCATTCCATTGGTCACGTCGGGGAATACTTTCTCCTTTTACCCTTTCGGCCATTTCTCTGTAAATCGTATTAATGTCGGTTTTTGGGTCAAGCCGGGTCAGATCGACAATGACCTTTTCAAGTATCTTGATAAATGATTCGCATGCTTTACAAGTATCGGGGTCGTCATCATTTTTAAGGCTATCTGCAAATTTCCGTACATTTTCTAAGAGATCGGAGGTTTTATTGCAAATATTCAACCCGCTCTCAGACACAGTTCCTTCATCCAGGGGATGTTTCCTTATATCTTTATCAAAACCGTAAAAAAGATCCTTTGTTTTCATGATGGGGTGCAACAGCACCGGGGCAAGATCAGACCATTTTTGTTTATCTTTTTTATCCTGTGAACATAACTTGAGATAGTTCATTAAAAGATTTATGCACGGCACTTCATATAATGACCTTGGACTGATAAATCTGGCTCTAAGCTCGTATTCCGGAAATTGTCGTTCCAAGTGCGGGGCATATTTTTCCATCGAAGCAACAGCAATAAAAACCTGCTCATCTCGTGTGCGATTTTCCTTAATGTGTTTTGCACATGCAAGGACTTCTTCCCTGGGAGAAAAAGACTTCAGCAAAGTATATTCCCCGGTTTTTTTATCGGGACTCAGTGATAGTCTTAATACCTCTGTTTCATGACTGAGGCGTTGGATCAAATGTTTTTCCAGTTCGGTCTCGGCATAAACGTCCAGAAGAAGGATACGCTGTCCGTCTGCACTTGCCTGATAATACGGCTCTGCTGCCGAACGGTACTCCGGGGCAGACTTGATATCTCCAAGATATTGATGGAATTCGCTCTTTATCTTACCTTTTTTCAATTCTTCGTCCCGAAGTGCTTTTGCAAGAAGATCTGCAGTACCGTTCTTCATGCCGTGATTCCGATGACGGATCATTAATCGAAGCCTATCCTGAGATATGCCTTTTTCACAGTTTTCCTGAAGAAATTTGCTTAAGGTGCTGATCTTAATATCCGGACGGAGAGATCCGTCTGAAGATAACGCAAGGATAACTTGCTCTTCATGCTGGGCTGAAGCACACAGGATCAAATGTTTACCCGCTTTGATCTCCGATTTCAGTTTTGAGATGTCCATCGGCGAATCCGGTAATTCTGGAGTAAAAGTCCCGTTAAAAGAAAGCTCATCGAAATATGAATTATTCCATTTTATTTCTTCGATTTCATTTAATGAAACAAAAAATATTTTGGCTGTTGCATCAATTCCATAAATCTGCTTGACCATCCATTGATAACTCTGCAATTGCTTCCGATAGGCCGGTAAACGATGTTTGTCTGCATCGGTTTTATAATCTAGGATAACCCATTGATCATTATTTTTATAAAGCAGATCTATTGTGCCATTAACCTGCATGACATCTTTTCCATTTCCCAGCCAGGCTTTGATCTTATGCTCGGGATACTTTTCAATAGCAGGATCCAAAATAATATCAGCCAATTCATGGGATCTTACCGTCCCCAGCCAGTGTGTCAGTTTTGCCATCAGCTCTTCCTGTGAGAGATCCGGATAACGATTTGAAACAAATGACCTGATCTCATTGTCATGATGCCGGGCGTCCAGCCAACCTCTTTCCATGCAAGCGTGGAACAGATCTCCATAAACAGCGCCATGCGCACTTCCGGAACCGCCATTAAATCCATCGGATTCACCCATTAGATCATGCGGCGAGCGATACAAGTATTTTCCAGGTTCATCAAATTGCGTTCTATTTTTCCAGGGTAGAGTTTCAATATTTTTCCGATCAGTTGGAGCAATGACTGTATTCTTATTTATAATTTTGATATTAGATGGCCAGTTTTCCGGCAGCAGATGATTTTTATCAGGGTCGTTGGGAAGGTTCAGCGTATACTTTGCCCACCAGCTGTTGGCAAGAGCCTTTTCGCCCTCTCCCAATAAAACGACTTTATGAATAGCCCTTGTGACCGCAACGTAAAAAACACGTTTATCCTCTGCGTCTTCTTCGCTTTTCGTTATTTCCTTTAAGCGTGTAAGCAAACCCGGCTTTTCATCATCTGATAAGGACAATGAGATCTCCGGATGACCATGGCTACGGCCGTAACGAAATTTATTTTTATCGCTATTGCCTTTTGTATTCATTTCGGGGATCACCACGATAGGAAATTCCAATCCTTTGGCTTTATGCACTGTCAGGATCTGCACTCTGGCTTTTGTGGGATAGACCGCCTGCGGTTCATCGGCTTTGGTTGTTATCTGATAGTGTAAAAACTCCCGTATCTCATGGAGTGAGAATCCGCTGCGTTGTAAGCCCCTTATAATATTCAGAGCCTTATCGAAATTTGCCAGCTGCTGTTCGGGCATTAATTCCGAAACATACCCCAGCTCCCTGTCCTCGCTATCGATAACCTTTGCTATCAATTCATCCAAAGCCATTGTTTTAGACAATTCTTTCCAAATCAGGATCTCATGATAGACATGCTGCAGCTCGGGATATGAGCTCATGGTATCAAAAACCGAATTCTTTCCACGATGGGCGAGTTTATTGATAGCCGGATCGGGTAAAGCAAAAAACGGGGAACGTAATAATCCTATCAAGGCATGGTCATCAAGGGGATTATCTAGAACTGAAAGAAAATAAAAAATATCCATGACTGCAGGAGTTGTATAAAAATCTTTCCCTCCCAGGATCGAAACGGGAATGTGCCATTTATGGAAAGCCTGAAGATATTCGCTTAATTTTGTACCTCGTCGAAGCAGGACACCGATCAATGGCTCATCCGGTTTTTCATCGATCCTGCTGTGTTCATAATTTTTGAGCAACCGTTTAACTTGATAGGCTGTATGAAAAGCGGGAATATACTCTTCGTCTTCCCCGGTATGCTCACACCAGATCCTTTCGATCGTTGTCTCTTTAATTCCTTCTTTATTTTTCGGGCTTTCCGTGTTTTCAAATACAGCTTCGTATTTTTCTCTATCTTCATTCGGTTTTTTCAGGATATCAGTCATCAGAGGATTGATTGCCTCGTTGATGAATTTATCTGAAGAGCGGTAGTTGTCATTGAAATCAATGATATCCCCACCCAAAGTGTTTACAACTTCCTGAGCAGTATCCATGACGGTAACGTCAGCATTGTTGAAGCGGTAGATGGATTGTTTTCTGTCCCCCACAATGAACAATTTGATATCATTGCCCGCATTCAGGATCATTTCAATGATCTGCCAGCGTAAAGGGTTGGTGTCCTGAAATTCATCCAGCATGATATGCCGGTAGCGTTTGCCGAGAATATTTCGTACATCAGCATGCTTTTCAAGAAGCCGATGCGTCAATATAATGATATCAGAGAAATCAAGTAGATCACGCTTTTTCCGGATCTCCGAAAAATGTTCATTAAATTCATTGAATTTTATAATCAGGTCTTTCAAGATCGGGATGATCTTTTTATCCTGAGGACCTGGTGTTTTTAATATTTCATCTTCAGGAATAGTATCCTTCAGATTCTGGAACCAACCCATTACTCTTTCTTTTTTATCTTTCCAATTCCCAACCTGACCTGTTTTTTTCCTTAGATATGTTCCGCCTCCTGTAACAAAAATACTTTTACGAAAAACTTCAGAAATTAAAAATGTACGATATTCAAGTGGATTGCTCTTATCAAGTTTTATCAATTCAGCATGGAGATCTTCAACTCCTTTGTATAGATCATCTTCTTTATTAACGCATAAATCCAGAGCATTTTTCCACATCGCTTCGAATGTGGCAACTAAATTCTCGATCTCGCCGCCGGGTGTATATCTTGTCAGCCAGTCTTTCCATATCTGCTCTTC
>CAYVLJ010000004.1:5912-8629 GCA_964452375.1 uncultured bacterium
TGAAGATGCCAATATACTGTTCGGCGAGGGTGTACTCAAAATCATTGATATACTCGTCCAGCACTTCCCGCGATCCGTACATGCTCTTCAGGATCTCTTTGATCTCATAAAAGCTGAATTCTTCAAGCAGATCATTGAAATATTCGGATGAAAATATGAGTTTTTCAGAGATCCAGTTGTCTATAGTCTCATTTAATAATTTCTTGGTGTCATGCTCATCTTGGGACAAGAACTGTGGATCGAGATCCAGTTTGTATGCGAATTCTCTTAAAATACCTGCGCAAAAGCTGTCGATGGTTGAAATGGAATTTTGTGAAAAGGTATCTTTTAGACGTTCTGTAAATTCCCGGACATTTTTATTTTTACTTGTTCTAAGGACATTGCAAAATCCCGTTCCCTTGAATTCATTTATTTCATTACCGGATAGCAAAGTGTTTACATCCTCATAAATCCGCCGGTTCATTTCACCTGTCGCTTTTTTTGTAAAAGTAATGACAAGGATCTGTTTATGATCGTATGATCCCGGGTCCGCCCCATTCTCAATCGCTTTTGCAAAATCGTCAAGAATGGCTGCGTATCGTTTTGTCAGGGCAAAGGTCTTTCCCGCACCGGCGCATGCCTGGATAAAGACGGATTTGTCGCAATTCAGCGCGCGTTCAAGGGGTGTGGCTTGTGTCACAGGATCTCCGTTTATGATGAAAATGCTTATATTTCGGATAAAATTACGAAATATATATCATATTGATAAATAATTTTTTACATTAAAGCAAACAAAGTCAGAACGGAGGACATTATGGCAAACGCAGAAGAAGTCAAAAGAAGCGTTACGCTCAATGCCAAAAAATTTGTGAACATCATTATTATACTGCTTGTTGTCATTATCATTGCAAGTGGAATATATGTTGTTCAGGCAGAGAACGTCGGCGTTATCTTGCGATTTGGCAAATATACGAAAACCACCATGCCGGGCCTGCACCTGAAAATCCCGCTGATCGACAAGGTTTACCAGGTCGCAGTGGAACGGCAGCTGAAAGAAGAATTCGGTTTTCGCACATTAAAAGCGGGCGTAACCTCACAGTATTCCCGAAATTACGGCAGCGAATCGGTCATGCTGACCGGTGACCTGAACGTGGTGGTCGTCGAATGGATCATTCAGTATCGAATTCAGGATCCCTACAAGTATCTTTTCAAGGTCCGGAATGCAACACCAACACTGCGTGATATGAGCGAAGCGGTCATGCGTGAAGTTATTGGCGATCGTACGCTGAACGAGATCCTGACCGTCGGTCGTTTGGAGATAACGCGGACAGTTGAAGAGAAACTTCAGGAACTCTGCAATGAATATGAGAACGGTATTCGCATGAAACAGGTTGTTTTACAGAACATCAACCCTCCTGATGCCGTAAAAGCCTCATTCAATGAAGTCAATCAGGCTCAGCAGGATAGGGAAAAACTCATTAACCAGGCACGCTCGGAGTACAACCGCGTGATCCCGAAAGCAAAGGGAGAGGCGGAACAAACCATTCAGGAAGCAGAAGGATATGCTTCAGTGCGTATAAACGGCGCCCTGGGCGATATTGCCCGATTCAATGCAGTGTTCAAGGAATACGAAAAAGCACCGGATATTACGCGCCAGCGCATCTACCTGGAAACGCTGGGAGAGGTCCTTCCGCGCTTGGAAAAGAAATTCATCATCGACGAAACCGGCAGCGGAGTTTTACCGCTCCTAAACCTGGATAAATAAGGAGGCCAAGATGAAAACGAAAAATATTGTCATTATTGCATTGGTGGCCTTAATTATCATTGTTGTAGGAAGTTTGGGCTTATTCGTGGTAGACGAAACGGAACAGGCCATTATCACCCGTTTTGGGAAACCGGTTCGAACCATCACGAATCCGGGATTGCATTTCAAAATCCCATTCATTGAAATGTCACACTTTTTTGATAAACGCTTTTTGGAATGGCGCGGCGATTCAAATCAGGTCACGACCCGGGATAAACGTTATATCTGGGTTGAAACCTACGCGCGCTGGCGCATTACGGATCCCCTTTTATTCTATAAGCGTCTGCGTGACGAGGGCGGAGGTTTGTCCCGTCTTGATGATATTATTGACGGTGAGACCCGGACTACGATCGCAAAATATAATTTGATCGAGCTGGTACGGACCTCAAATCGTGATCCGCTGGAAGACCCTATTCTTGATATGGATGCAGGTACTCTTGAAAGAATTCAAAAAGGCCGGATAGAGATCGCTCAAGAAGTGGAAATGTCTTCCAGGGAACGTGTGTCGGATCTTGGGATCGAAATACTGGATTTTAAGATCAAACGAATCAATTATGTCAAAGAGGTTCAAAAGACTGTCTTTGAGAGAATGATCACCGAACGGAAGCGAATAGCCGACAAATATCGTTCCGAAGGCCAGGGAGAAGCCTCCAGGATCAATGGTGAAAAAGAACGCGAACTCAAGCGTATCCAGTCGGAAGCCAAGCGAACCGCACAGGAGATCATGGGTGAGGCCGACGCCAAAGCCGCCGCGATCTACAATGAGGCCTATAATAAGAACACTGCTTCCAGGGAATTCTATGCCTTTATGAAGACGATGGAAACCTATGAAGGAGCACTTGATTCGGGAACCTCAGTTATTCTTTCAACCGAAAGTGATTTCTATAAATATCTTAAACGTGTGAATCCGGAATAGTTAAACGATTTATTTCGG
>CAYVLJ010000004.1:8729-33904 GCA_964452375.1 uncultured bacterium
TTTCTATAAATATCTTAAACGTGTGAATCCGGAATAGTTAAACGATTTATTTCGGAATGAATTCAATGATCCCTCGCTGACAAAATGTTTGCGGGGGATTTTTTTATAAGTAGGCAGTAGGCACAAGAAATGAGATAAAATTCAAATATCTAAGTTAAATTTATTATCGTTCTGTATCTGTAAATACAATATTTACCTTTGTCACAAAAGGATTTGTGATATAAAACAAATTTTTTCATTTCCATTAACTTATTATTGGTTCTACGTGTCTTTTGTATGAATGCCAAAAACACAATCAAAAAATGAAGGACAAGACATGAAGAAATTAATGATCGGACTTATGATCTCTGTGATGTTGATCTTGAGTTCTTGTGATTTCGGAGAACTGACAGGAAACTGGAATAGCGATAGCGGCGATGATAATGTCACGCTTGTTGAACTAATTGAAGCTGAGATATTAGCAGAAACTGATGTAGATGCCGCCATTGAAGAAGAGATCGAGATTGAGATCCCCGAATCATTTGCCAAAGCAGCGCCCGGTCCAAATGGTAATGGAAATGGCCGCAGCAAACGTAAGATCCGACTGATGGTCAAACAGGGCGTTGATTCCGTTGCCGTATCAAAGGATATCGAATACAATGCATCGGAAGACACCGCATTGGTAACTCTGACAAAAGTTATTTTCGGTTCAATTGAAATTCATCAAAATGATACAGCAATCGTCGATACCCCCGAAGTTTGGGAAAAAGACTATGTTTATAACGCAACATCTTATATGCAGTTCGTACAAGTTGTTTGCCGGGATACATGTGAAAGCGATTCCGCTCAGACAGACAGTTTGCGATGGAAGCTCGTTGCAAAAAGTATTCAAGTCGGTGAAACTGAAGGTATCTTAAATACCATTGAAAGTGTTACTCTCTTAGCCGATGACGATTCTACCATGCTGGTTTATGATGATCCGGAAGCACTTTACGAAGTGGTACGTGGTCGCTCTGCAAACTGGGGATCATTCAGAGAACGTCCCGGACGCACATCAACTGAAGTTTATGTTGTTATCGATGGTGACGATGATGTAAACGTGCTCGGATCAAGCGGCCGTTACTTTAAATTGCTGGATGACGGTGAAGGCCTTGATCTGACTGCCGATGACAATATCTACAGCGGTAGTATTATCAAAGGCCGTGGACAAAGCAGAGTTCGGGTTCGAATGATCAACACGGCAGCCTTCATAGAAGAAGAGGCGCCCGTTGAACTTGCCACCTGGTTCATGCCGGTAAAATAATAATTATAAGGACAAGGCACTGCCTTGTCCTTACTCTATAAATCACTAAATATTTTTTACAAATCAAGTGTTAACTTTTTTCAAATAACAGTGTCTTTTAAGAGAGAGAGATAATTGACAGATAGATGAGTTAGAGATAAAATCCTTCTTCCCCCTTTCCGGGTTATAAAGCGTCTGCGATAAGTAGACGCTTTTTAAATTCCTTGAAAAAAAAGTCTGTTATCATGAGCGAACTCTGATGAAGATCGGGGATAGTCTTAAGATCTATTCATGAGATAGTGTGTTATTCATGAATAGATTTCTCCACTTCGCTGCGCTACGGTCGAATTGACAAAAAAGATTTACAGTTATAAAGAGTCCAAATTCGATGGACGCTTAATTAATTTATACAAGATATTTTTTTGATGGGACAACATGATCAGAAGGATTGTTTTGGGGCAAGATTACAGGACAGGTTTATTGAGTGGAATTCCACACATTATTATTTTGCCAAAAAAAATAAAAAAACATGGTAACATTTCCACATTTCAGGTGTCTAAATAATGAAACCAACAATATTATATCTTCCCTCCCGGGAAAATAAGAAAAAGGCGCTCTCCCCGAACGCCTTTTTTGCTTTATAAAAAATAAATTGGAATTACGTAAAAAACACCATTCTGACAAAGTACCAGAACATCACACCTGAAGCGATCAGCTTTATCAGTACTCCCCCCAGAAATCCGATAAAGGTACTAAAACCGGATCTAAGTGCATCACTTGAATCTTTACCTGTGCTCAGCTCTCCGATGACTGCACCAATGAATGGCCCGACGATAAGTCCGATAGGCGGAAATGCGAACATTCCAACAGCAAGTCCGATCATCGCTCCCCATACGGCCCGTTTTGAACCACCGGAACGTTTCGCATTCATTGCCGGAAGAAAATTATCTAAAACCGTCACGATCAAGGTTGCAATACCCATGATCACAAGAAATTTTGTTGAAAACTGATATTTTGGCGACCAGTGAAGTATAAGAATTCCAATATAACTTAATGGCGGTCCCGGTATAACCGGCAACAGGCATCCCAGCAAACCAAAAATAGAAAAAATAAGTCCGATGATTATCAGGAGAATATCCATTTTAAATTCCTTATTTGTTAAGAATAATAATTAAAAGCATTTTAAATAACAAGGGAGTTTAAGAGGTTTAACGTTTAAGTGTTTAAACTCTCAACAAACTCCTTATCAGTTCGTCAGCCGATGGACTTGGAAGTATAAGCTGCGTTTGTATTTCTAATTTGAATATAATCAATTATCGTCCGTTCCCGCCGGAACCAGAAAAACAATTCTGATCTTGAAATCCCATATATCCTGTTATCATGTCCAGAACTATCAAGGAGATCCTGTTATCATGTCTTAAATTCATCATGTCAATTAGTCCATTTTCCAATTGAAAACGCCATCAATTAATGCTAACTTAACAAGCTTATATTTGTTCAAAATAAGCGCAGTTTTTACATTACTAATTTGTTAAGCGAAAGGTACGCGATTATGTTAAAACCCGGTGTTATTCCTTCCGAAGAACCCCAGATCAGAGTGGGAATCGTATTGCCGCATGATGATCAAAAGAAGATCACAACTTTTTTATCCGATATGTGTGATTATGAACTCGCAGTCGATACCCTTACCTTTTCAACTTGCGAAGTTGCGAGCATTCTCTTCAAAGTAGAAGACAATGCCATTTGTTTTAAGATCGACGGCAAGAGTTACGAGAAGGTTAAAAAAGTTATTTTCCGTCCGGTTGTTGATAAAGCTTACATTACACTGGATCCGGTTATTTCGGGACGTGAATTCCATTGGCGAAAATATATCTCTGTAAAGGTTCCCGGGACTGTTGAACTTTCTGTTGTCGACGGCAATCTGCTGGTCATTAACGAACTGCCTTTGGAAGATTATCTGATGTGTGTCGCCACCTCGGAAATGGGGGCTGCCTGCCCGCCGGCATTGATCGAGGCACAAACCGTGGTTGCCCGTTCCTGGATGTTGGCAAATGTGGAACAAAAACATACAAATCTCGGTATGGATGTCTGTAACGATGACTGTTGCCAGCGCTACCAGGGGTTGAATAACGTAACAGAACAAAGCAAATCCGGGACAGAAGCCACACGAGGTATGGTTATTTTATATGATAATAAGATCTGTGATGCCAGATATTCAAAATCCTGCGGCGGAAAAATGGAAGTGTTTGAAAATCTTTGGGAAAACACACCTCTTCCCTATATGCAGCCAATCCCGGATATGCCGGAAGGAAACGAAGTGCCTGATCTGAAGATCGAAGATAATGCACGAAAATGGATCCTGTCCAACCCTAAAGAAGCTTTTTGTTCATCCACTACCGTGCCGGAAAATGAACTGAAACAATATATCGGGGCTTGCGATGAAGAAGGTGAATATTTTCGCTGGACAGTTGAAATAGCGAACGATGATCTATCTGCGAATCTCCGTGATAAATTAAAGCTCGATGTGAAAGAAGTGCTCGATCTGCAGACCAGAGAACGCGCAGAATCCGCACGGCTTCTCAAGCTGGGCATCATCTATCGTGATTTTGACGAAAAAATACATGAAGTTGAAATTGATAAAGACTATAATGCCCGTTTGGTTTTACATCCCAGATTTCTATTTTCATCTGCTGTGGTGATTGAAAAGGTCGGCACCGGCGATGTTCCCAAAAGATTTATCTACAAAGGCGCCGGTTGGGGACATGGCGCCGGACTCTGTCAGATCGGTGCTTTGGGCATGTCATTAAAAGGCTATACTACCGAACAGATCCTGGCGCATTATTATCCCGGCAGCGAATATAAAAAGATCTATAAATAAACAGATATTGTACGGAACAGACATGTTTGTTCCGCACATATAAATTCTACCACTATTATTTTAAAAGAGGTTTTTCATGAGCAAATCAAAGAAAAGAAATCCTTGGAGCTGGGTGCCGTCCCTATATTTCATTGAAGGGATTCCCTACACTGTTGTAATGGTCGTTTCGGTTGTAATGTACAAGATGCTGGGTATTTCAAATACCGATATCGCGCTTTATACAAGTTTGCTTTATCTTCCCTGGGTTCTCAAACCACTTTGGAGTCCCATTGTTGACAACCTCAAAACCAAACGTTGGTGGATACTGCTTATGCAGTTCGTTCTTGGCATTTTATTCGCCTGTATCGCGCTGACCATTCCGACAACGAATTTCTTTAAGATCAGTATTGCTTTTCTCTGGCTGATGGCATTCACTTCCGCAACACATGATATTGCAGCGGACGGTTTTTATATGATCGGTCTTGATGAAGGAGATCAGGCTTTATTCAATGGTATCCGTTCGGCTTTTTATCGTGTCGCTATGCTCATGGGACAAGGTGTTTTTGTTATTCTTGTATCTGTTTTGATCAATGCTTCGGGCATGGACAAAGCAACCGTAGAGGTCAATGCAGTTCCGGATGACATGAAAGTTAAAACAGTGATGCTCGACGATTTCGATTATTCCGAGAAACCGGGCGATATGCATTTGATCTATGCACCCAAAGAATTGAATATTCCGATCAAACGGATCCCAACAGCTTATGCCGATTCCGTGATCGCTGCTGTAAAAGCCTGGAATATTGCTCAGGGACAACCCGATCCGGACAAACCTCAGATCGCAAAAGGTGTGAAACAAAAACAAACAAAAGAAAAGATTCGCGAAAATAAATTTGAAACCTGGTTGAAACGAAATTTTGGTGTGGAAGAACCCAAAGTAACGGATTATGCCGGAAATCTCGGCGTGATCTATTTTCATCTCTCAAAAGCACCCGAAACGGATAAAAACGTTGTCGTGACCTTCGGTCAGGATAAAGGCGACAAAAGTATAAAATTGGTAGAAGGACTTCGCTTTGAGTTTACGAAAGAAAACTGGAATAAACCGGTCATGGCGGTGATCCAGCTTGATAAAAAACTGGATTATACTACCTCTGCATTTTTCGATGCCGAGTCGGGTAAAGTTAAGATGGCCTGGTCTGTCTTATTTTTCTGTCTTGGTGCCATGTTCTTTATTTTCTGGCTGGCACATCGTTTTACACTGCCAAAAGTTGAAGTTGCAAGAAAAGAACGATCCGTTGCGGAAGCGATCAAAGATTTCCTTAAAACCTTCGGGACTTTCTTTACAAAGGATGGTATAGGATTGGCTATTGTTTTCCTCTTGCTTTTCCGTCTGGGTGAATCTCAGTTGGTCAAGCTCTCAGCTCCCTTTATGCTTGATACCCGTGAAGCCGGCGGTCTGGGATTAACAGCCGGACAATACGGCCTGACCTATGGAACCATCGGATTGCTTTTTCTGACCTTGGGTGGGATCCTTGGCGGTATGGCCGTGTCAAAAAGCGGACTAAAAAAATGGATCTGGTGGTTTGCCATTATGATCAATGTTCCGAATGCCGTATATATTTTCTTGTCATATGCGCAGCCTTCAAGTCTTTGGATCATTGTTCCTTGTGTGGCTTTCGAAACCTTCGGTTATGGCTTTGGTTTCACCGCCTATATGATGTTCATGATCTATATTTCACGAGGCGAATATAAGACTTCGCATTATGCCATCTGTACCGCTTTCATGGCACTGGGAATGATGATCCCCGGCATGATCTCTGGCTGGCTGCAAGAGTTGATCGGCTATCAACACTTCTTTATATGGGTGGTGATTGCTACGATACCCGGATTTATTCTGCTTAAGTTCCTTAAGATCGAACCCGGCTTTGGTAAAAAAGTCAAAGAAGTTGCCGGCAACTAGAATAGTCGTAAGACTAAATCAACAAGATAAACAGAAAGGGCTGAATTTTCATTTGGCCCTTTTTTTGCACTGAGCACTGGGATGGGGGCACTGAGAGATCTGAATTCTTCTCTCATTTTCTCAGTTTACAGCGCACGGTGCTTTAACGCTATCTCCTTGACATAGCGTTAATTAAACACTATCTTCCCAAGATGAAAACGCTACGCTACATCATGATGGTATTGCTCATTGCATTTACTGCCTGTTCACGTTACGATCACGTGAAAGGTGTACATATTTTGATGCAAAAACCCGAAGTCCATCAGCGTTATGGTGGGGAAATGGGGGCACTGGCCGATGAACTTAAAAAAGCAAGTGTTACGCACGTTATTGTGCCGGTTCTTGAGGGCGGAACGGCTTTTTACCCTTCAGATGTACTTCCACAGCGCTGGGATTTCGGTACGGAACTTCTGGCCTTTCGTCATGCTTTGCGAGGACGCAACATCAATTTTGTAGCACAAATTCCGATATTTGAAGATGATTATACTTATCGATCGCAACCAACGCTAATGGCTGTAAGTGATTATTACACTCGAACCGGATCCGAAGAGAACAGCGCCATTTGCCCTTCCAGCCCGGAATATCAAGAATATAAATTGCAAGTGATCGATGAGATCATGCTCATTCTTCAACCGGAAGCTATATATCTGGATAAGCTTTCTTTTCCTATGGATATTGACGATGTCTGTTCGGACATCCAGATCGCCCATAGCAGAAATTATTGCTTTTGCAATAGTTGTCTGAATTCATTCGCGATACATGCAGCTATTGAACTTCCTTCCAGCGGTTCGCCTGCAGAGATCAATCAGTGGATCCTCGATAATTATCAAAATGCCTGGATCAGCTGGAAAACCGGTACGATCACGGACTTCGCGGAAGAAGCTGCCAAGCATATTCACAACATTAATCCTCAATGTACCATCATGCTGTCTGTTCTTCCATGGAAGGAAGAAGACCATAACCGGGGCAGGCAGCGTCTGGCCGGTCAGGATGTCAAAACCCTCGCACCGTTCGTTGATCACTTTGTTTTAAAAACATCTTGCCGCATACCCGATAAAAACTATGAAGAGATTCAACAATCCTTAATAAGGGAGTTGACTGTAAGTGATGCCAAGGTTATTCCAACCATTAAATTGGAGATCGACCCGGCGCAATCTGCAGAGAAGGATTTCCAGAATAGTCTGCAGTATTTTAAGCACCGGATCATTGTTGATGACTGGGGGTATTTACTTAAGAATAGACGTTATTTAAATATTTTTATGACGGAGCCGCGTTTATGAGTGCAAACTCAATCATAAAACAGCTTATCAAAGGATCAGAAGGAAAGTTCGATCAGATTATCTTAAATACTGATAATGTGAACTATTTCGCTGAAAATCTCAGCCAAGCAAAGATACCGGCATTGATCATTAATAACCACCTTCCGCTTGGTAAGGGTATCGATACGGTCGATATCGAAAGCTTACGTGAAAAAGGTGTTGAATATTATCCGCCCGGAAGGACCGGCATGCCCGCATTGGTAACCGCTGAAGACGGTTTGTCCGTGCCGGGAGGTGTTGTTGCTGCCGACGACAAGAACTTACTTGAATTATCAGTACTTGGAACGCATGTTGTCTTTCTTGAAAAAGAGAACATGCTTTCACTCCTGAACGAAGGAACGATAGAACTGAATACCCCTGATGTGGTAAATATCGCACTCAAAGGGGAAACAAGTCAATTCGTTGGAGGAATTGACATTGCATTATATCTTATAAAATATTTTGATCTGTCAAAAGGATCAATGCTGGAATTTCAGGGAGAAGGTCTGAGTGCATTACCGCTGAACGAGCGATTCAATCTCGCCCGAACCCTGATCGATCTTGGCTATGAAAACCTTATCTTTCAAGTCGATGAAAAAGTAATGGCATTCCTTCAGGATCGCACACAAAATGTAGGGAAGTATTATTTTTCCGATATGAAAGATTCAGATAACAAAACCATCAATATCGAGGTGCAAAAGATCCATCCCATGATCGCATGGAAAGAAAAGGATGAGATCAAAATAGGTCCTTTAACAGATAAAGACGGCGTAAAGGTTGATCTGATCTTCATCGGCGGTGACAATGCCTGCCGCTTTGCGGATATTCAGGAAGGATTAAAGCTTATTCGTTACCGTCCCCTTTCAGATTCTGTTTCAGGAAGCATTTTACCGGGCTCACAATTAGTTTACGGAGATCTTCTGGACATGGGGATCGCCGGGATCTTGACTGAGATCGGGTTTGATATTCTGCCTTCATCTTTTCTTGAACTTCTGAGAGAAAATCCCGATAAAGGGCAAATGCGACTGGGAACATCATTAAAAATTGTTTATTCAGGGGGTATGGCTGCAAATGCCCTGAGTTGTTTTTCTGCAGCTATGACAGGCAAGATCACGCATCCTCTGGAACTGGAATCTATTTTAAAACATGAAGAAGAACACCTGCATGACCATTAATAATATCAAACGAATCAAACATCTCAAGATATATTTTTGGCTGATCATGATATTGGTCGTGCCTTTTACGAACAGTTGTGTGTTTCAATATCAACTGCGACCTCCCGTTTTTCGAGCCTATAAAGTCGAAACCCTGCAGGTAACTGCCTATTGTGCGTGCGGAAAATGCTGTGGTTGGGAACGCAATTGGCTGGGACAGAAAGTATATTCCTATGGACTACATAAGGGTGAACGCAAGATCGTTGGTTTGACCGCTGACGGTACTTGGGCAAGACAGGGCACTATTGCAGCGGACACCGATCTCTACCCAATGGGCACCATCATGTATATCGAAGGCTACGGTTACGGTATAGTTGAAGATCGGGGCTCTGCAATTAAAGGTAAGCATGTTGATATCTTTTTTAAAAGTCATCAGCGTGCTCTCGATTGGGGTAAAAAAAACCTTAACGTCAAAATATGGCTACCGAAAAAAAAATAATGAAACAACCACCCCGCATATCATTTTACACCCTTGGCTGTAAACTCAATCAGGCTGAAACGGCAGCAATGCAATTTGCAGTTAAAAAAGAAGGCTATGAACTTGTTGATTTCGATGAATCTGCTGATGTAATGGTCGTTAATTCGTGCACTCTCACAAACCGGGCCGACCGAAAAACGCGACAGGCTTTATATCAGGCAAAAAAACGCTCACCGGAAGGCATCCTGATACTTGCGGGTTGTTATCCTCAGGTCAATCCCAAAAATTCCCCGGAGATCAAAGGCGTTGATATCGTACTGGGTTCACGGGATAAATTTGATCTTTTCTCTGCGATCGAAAATTTTAAAAAAAACAAAAAACAAGTGGTGAATATATCCCCAGTAGACAATGTAAAAAGATTATCTTCCGCTTTTATTGCAGCTCCGGATAGAACTCGCGCCTTTCTTAAGATCCAGGAAGGATGTAATAATTTTTGCACATATTGCATCGTTCCATATGCAAGGGGGAATCCCGTGAGCCGCGATTTTGAAAACACCATTGATGAAGCTAAACATTTTGCTGAAATCGGATATCGTGAGATCGTCCTGACAGGTATCGACATAGGGGCTTATACCGATAATGGACGTTATCTTATCGATGTTGTAAAAGCATTGGAAACGATCAAAGGAATAAAACGTATCCGGATTTCATCCATTGAAATGAACACTCTCAGTGATGAACTGATCGAACATATGGGTAAATCTAAAAAAATCATGCCTCATTTTCATTTGTCCTTGCAATCGGGGTCAGACACGATATTAAAAACTATGAATCGTAAATACCGGACCGCTGATTTTACCAAAAAGGTGGAAACCATTCGCAAGTTCATGCCCGATGCTTCGATCGGGACTGATGTGATCGTCGGTTTCCCCGGTGAGACCGATGCTTTATTCTGCGAGACCCTCGAATACATCAAACAAACCGCTTTTTCATACTTGCATGTTTTCAGATACTCCCAACGTGAAGGAACGCCGGCTGCTACCATGAAAGGCCAGGTACCGGAAAAGGGTAAAAAAGCCCGTGCGATCATCCTGGAAGATACCGACAAGCAACTTCGTTCTGCATATGCCGAACAATTTATCGGTACTTCTCAGTCTGTTCTTTGGGAACAATGGGAAGAAGGGATTATTCACGGACACACCTCTCACTTTCTGAAGATCGGGATCGAAGGAAACAAAGATCGGATAAATACGATCTCAAAGATCGTGATTGACAAAGATAACCTGATTTTATAATAATACTTTTAAAAATGTAAAGACGCGATTACCTTCTTCTCCCCCAGTCCCGCAGGGACACCTTTGGTGCTGGCGGATTCACAGGTTGAAAATCGCGTCTCTACATCTGCGAATATATTTGTCACATTATTCAGATTCTACAATTCCCACATCGGGGTTTTTCGGTTCCATATCAAACTCTTCAAATGACTTCTTACCTTCAGCTTCCCACCATTTATCGTATTTTTCCCAATCGGCCCCATAAGCGTCCTCACAGTGGGAAATCCGTTGTTTGTGTTTGCGCTTGGAACTACTGTCCTTACTGCCGCCACCGACACCTCCAAATAAGAGGCGTCCGAGCAGCGCCAGTCCGATCCCCTGCCAATACGCGATCTCAGGCAAATTGAAAAGTTTCGGCATCAAGCCGTTCCACAACCACATGATGATGAAGCCGACCAGAATAGCGACACCGACTCCGAGTATTATGCCCCCGATAACGAGGACGATCTTTTTTGCAGGATGATATGTTTCCCAGTTCATTTTATGTCTCCTTTATAAATGTTGTTCAAAGTATCCAAGATCTTCTTTTCAGCACGATGCTTGCGTGACAGCAAAGTTCCAATGGGCTCTTTCCACTTAAAAGCCAATTCCTGAAAACTTGCGCCGTCAACCTCAATCGCGATCCAGATCGCCCGTTCCGAAGGCTTTAATTCTTTGATCGCCTGTTTCATGTACTCCGAAAAATGCTCTTTCAGCATGTTTTCTTCCGGACCCACATCTGCATCAGCCAGTTCTTCATGATGATCGTCGATCCGCTCGTTGTAATATTCTTTTCGTCGCCGATTGTCAATGATCAGATTCTTGAGGCTTCGCCAGGCATAGGCGGCCAGGTTTTCGATCTTGGTGTTCATGTTCAGCAGGCGGAACATCTTCAGCATCACATCCTGTACGATATCTTCCGCATCCCGGGTGCGGTCGTCCATGTGCGACCTTACATAAGAAAGCATTTTTACCTTCTCTTCCCTGTAAAGCCGTTCGATATGTTTGCTGTTCATTCTATCTCCCGTTAATCTCCGCCTCATATGGAACAACGTATAAGGATTAGTTTTATTGCATTAAAAATAATTTTTTTCGTTTAATATGCAAAACGATTCTTGATATGGACCTCTGACTGATCCTAAGGCAATTTGAAAAAAACTTTTTAGATTTGTTTTTAAAGGCGCTTGACAAAGATGATCTTATTATCATTCTGGGCATAAAAATCATATAATTCCGCGGTTACCCTGTATCCCAGGCTCCGATAGAATTTACGTGTCGCGTTGTAGAGCGGCCGTGAAGAGACCCCCAGCCAGATATGTTTCCCGGACATATCGGATACGATATCTTCGACCCTGCGCAGCAACAACCGTCCAATACCCTTTCCACGGTGATCTTCATGTACAGCGATCCAATACAGATCAAAACTGTCTTTGGTGCCCGGGATCTTCCCGTAACATGCAAAAGCGATCATTCGGCCTTCCAACTCTGCAATTTCGAAAGAATAGCCGCTTTTTTCCGGACCGTTCTTAAGATTCTCACCCGCAAGTTCAAGCGCGATATTTATCTCTTCCTCGTAGAAATAGCCCGTGGACTCCAAGATATCCCTGAGTAATGAAAGGTCCCGGTCCGTTATGTTATCACGATATTGAATAGGTGTTTGCATTTTCAAGTATTCTTTTTTATCATCATTTTTTATTATAACCCGCTTTTTCTACCTTAGCCGGGAAACCGCTTTTGATCCGGTTATGAAGAATAATTATCTTTACTTTTTATTTGAAATTCCTTTTGATCGCCGATTCCAACACAGCGTCAATGATGTGCTGATAATCCATACCGTTTAATTTGCACAAAATAGGAAGATCGGAAATAACGGGATTCAGTCCTGCCAGCGGGTTAACTTCGATGAAGTTCATTTTTCCATTTCGATCATACCGGACATCAACGCGGCCTCCGTCGAGGCAATTCAATGCCCGCCAGGCGCCCAATGCGACTTCTTTGCATTTCTCCAGTATTTCACCCTCAATGACTACATATTCTACAATATTCTCGAAATTCTCTTTGTTCTCATAGGAATAAATGCCCGCCCCTTGTGCAAGATATCGTATTTCCATGGCGCCCGGTACCCGAGCATCTTCACCGCTTCCCAGAATACCGACCGTGAATTCCCGTCCCGGCAGGTATTCTTCCACAAGCACCGGTTGGTCGAAATCATTCAGCAAGCGGACGCAAACCTCCCGAAGCTCCCCTCTCGTATGGACCAGCGACCGGTCGTCGATGCCTTTGCCCGTTCCTTCAGAAACAGGTTTCGCGAACAGGGGATATTCCAATCGTATCTTTCCGAGATCTTTCAGGGTATATATAACCCTGAATGGCGCTGTAGCAACCCCTCGATCCCTGACAACGCCCTTGGCAAAGGCTTTGTTCAAGGAACAGGCAAGCGTTGCGGGACCGGAAAAAGTGTAGGGGATCCTGTAGGCATCAAGTAATGCGGGAACCAGTGATTCGCGTCCGGCACCGTAGAGGCCTTCTGCGATATTGAAAACCATATCCCAGCGTTCTCCGGTCAGCAGTTTTTCCATTAGAGCCTTGCTGTTCCCGATACGTTCCGTTGCATGCCCGGATCGCCGGATCGCCTGTTCTATTCCGTCTATCGTACTTTCTTTATCAAACTCGGCCGTTTCCTGCATCGAGTAACCTTGCAGAAGATAATCCGACCTCATATCGTAGGTTAAACCTATGTTCATGTATGATTTCCTTTACTTTTCCTTTTCCGGGGATTCAGATACCGCTTGTCGCTATGAGCGTGTGTCGTCGTTCACACCGGAATTGAGGGTGGTTTGAATCGCGATCCTGGCATCTCTCCAATGTTCTATATCGGAAAAGGGATTAAAAATAATTATTCCGATACGTCATAATAACGGAAAGATTTTCCCTCAAAATTCTTCAGGAGGACATAATTCCCATCACGCCCCTGACAATATTCGGGCAAAATCGGGATCTTTCCGCCGCCACCGGGCGCATCGATCACATAATGCGGAACGGCGTATCCGCTGGTAAAACCTCTGAGCCCCTTGATGATCTCGATACCTTTTGACACGGGTGTTCTGAAATGCAGGGAACCGGGAATGGGATCGCACTGATATATATAATAAGGCTTGATCCTGATCTTCAGCAGGGCATGCATGAGTTTTTTCATGGTTTCGACATTGTCATTGATTCCTTTGAGCAATACCGTCTGACTGCCCATAGCAATGCCTGCATCCGCCAGACGATTCGCGGCTTCTTTTGTTTCGGGTGTGATCTCGTCGGGATGCGTGCAGTGAATGCTCATATAAAGAGGATGATATTTCTTAAGCATTTTTACAAGCTTCATGGTGACTCTCTGCGGCATGACCATCGGAACCTTGGTGCCGATGCGTACGATATCCACATGGGGTATTGACCGAAGAGATGACAATAAAAATTCTATGTGAGAATCCGGCATGGTCAGGGGATCTCCCCCTGAAATGACGACGTCACGGATATTTTTGTTCTGGGAAATGTACTCGAGGGATTTTTCCCATGCTTTTACACCGTAATGCTTTTTGTCTTTCAAGACCATGTGTGACCGGGTACAATAACGGCAGTAAACCGAACAAAAACCCGTTGCCAGCATCAAAACGCGGTCGGGATAACGATGTATCAGATTTTCAACCGGACACATGCTTTCCTCATGCAGCGGATCGCTTTCCTCCCCCGGGGATACGATCAACTCGTTCTTGCTCGGCACGACCGATTTATTCAGAGCATAGTCAAGCGGTTTACCATGCAGTAAACTGGCGTAATATGGGGTGATCCGCAACGGTAATTTCCGCGAGCGGGATAAAAAGTCGACATCATCATCGATCGAAATATTCAAAATATTAGACAGTTTCTTATAATTGGTGTAGCTGTTCTGCACCTGCCAGCGCCAGTTGTTCCATTGAACGTCGGTAATTTCAGGAAAGAATTTCTTCCTGAAAGCCATGGTTTCCGGACTGATCGTCCTGAAATCTGTTTGTGGTAATTTGGTTTGGCGAAAAACGTTATCATTTGAGGCGGTCGTCTCGAGAAACACCTCAATCGAGGATAGTTCTTGACCCGAAGGAGGGTCTGAATCTTGTTGCGAAATATCGTTCATTTACCTTTTCCTTTAACGGTGAATGATGTATGAAATTAGATACAATTTTTGCGATTGCAAATAATATTTTTTGTTTTGAGAAAATATTTTTAAACCCATAATACGCCTTAAACAAGGGCTATAATCTGTGTTTTGTTTTGTCAAATTAACATCTTTTTTAAGAACGAACCTACTTTCTCACTCCAGTGATCGAACGGGACGAATACAAAAGAATCAAGGTTAATGTTCCGGGAGATCAGTATATGTTTTTTGTCTTTTTGTTTTTTTTATCGTATATTTTCATTCAACTCTAAGCAATACGTCAGGAACACCATGAAGATCGCTTTATTGTATTTCAGTGGAACGGGTAATACCAAATGGCTGGCAGAATCCCTGTATGCAAACCTGAAGACCGAGGAGACAGATATTAGTCTTTTTGACCTTGAAAAAGAATTTGATCTTGATCACCATGATTATGATAAATTCATTGTGGCACACCCTGTTTACGGGGCTACTGTTCCAAGACTTGTGATAGAAAAGGTCGATGAGCTGATACCCGGCAATAGAAAACTTATTATTATAGCGACATACGGATTTGTGAACGCCCTGGGGATCTATGCCGAAAAGAGCATGCTCGGCCGAAAGATCGAAGCTTATTATAACGTGAAAATGTTCAATGATATCTCCGCCCCGGGCTTCAAAGCACCCGTAAAACCTCTTAAAAAACGCTTAAAATGTAAAACTCACATAGAAAAAAAGATCGCAAGTATTGCGAGGGACATCGCTGTTGACAAAAAACGCATCGAAGGGGTCGGTCCTCAGTTGCTGATCGGTATCAGAATAAGAAAAGCTGTCCGTGAGGGATTGCACACCTATTACCAAACTTTGGGCGTGGATCTTGACCGTTGTACACATTGCGGTCTGTGCGTTCGTGAATGCCCCACACATTCGATCGAGGAAAAAGACGGAGATTATATCTTTGACGCGACCTGTACGGCTTGTACCCGATGCTATAACCGCTGTCCCGAGCATGCCATTACGATCAAAGGGAAATATGCGGACCCTGAAATCTATACAAGATATACCGGACCATGGAAATAAACCGGAGTGATAAATGATAAGTTATCCCAAAGGGATGCCTTCGGCATAAGTGATGAGTGCCCCTCTACTCATAATTCATAACTTATAACTCATAACTAAAAGAGGAATAGAATGACACAGCATGAAATTACCGCAAAAGGACCGTTGTTAAATGATAATGGCCTTATAAGAGAGCCCGGGTGGGCACGCTCTTTGATCCTGGATTACGATCGTAAAATGATCCGGGCACCCAAGAGCCGTATCAAAGAATGGGATTATTATGCCGTGCTGAACGATCATTTCGGGATCGCATTCACTATCGCGGATAACGGATATATGGGATTCATTTCCGTCACCCTCTTCGATTTTGAGAAAAAACACGAGATCACCAAAACACTGATGACACCTTTCCCAATGGGTAAATTTAAAATGCCCTCCACATCTGAAGAAAGAGATGTGCAATATAGTCAAAAAGGCTTTAATCTTACCTTTGAGAATAATCTCAATACACGCGTATTGACTGTAAATATCGCTAATTTTCAAAAAGGACATCCGCTAAGCGGCAGGATCACGCTTGAAAAAGACCCCAAACACGAATCAATGGTGATCGCAACCCCTTTTGAAAGGAAGGGTCGATTTTATTACAATCAAAAGATCAATAACATGAAGGCTTCGGGTAAGCTCGAATTCGGGGGTAAGATATTTGACTTTGAGGCAAGGCCTTCTTTTGGTGTTCTGGACTGGGGTCGCGGGGTTTGGACCTATCAGAACACATGGTATTGGGGATCTGCTTCGGGTGAACTGGAAGGTATTCCCTTTGGTTTCAATATCGGTTATGGCTTCGGAGATACGTCAGCTGCGAGCGAAAATATGCTTTTTTATAACGGTAAAGCGCATAAACTGGAAGATGTTACATTTAACATTCCCCCGGACAGTTACCTGAAACCCTGGACCTTCACGTCTTCGGATAAGCGTTTCGAAATGAATTTTGAACCCGTCCTGGACCGTCATTCCAATGCAAATTTTCTTCTTCTGCAATCCGACCAACATCAGGTTTTCGGTTACTTTACCGGCACGGCCGTGCTGGACGATGGTACGGAAATAATACTGGATAAATTCTTTGGTTTTGCTGAAAAAGTATTTAACAAATGGTAGGTTTTAGTTTACCCTCCATAGCCTTGGCGAAGGAGGGGATTTGCGGAAAAGGTTTATAATCGTTGGTAGCAAGCAGAAGTCAGAAGCCATAATTAGATCCAAGAGATAAGAAACAAAAATCAAGTGATCTTGAATTTATCGTTCATCGTTTCTTCACACATCTTCTCAGTGCTCAGCGCCCTCCCTCTTAAAACATATCCTTGAATAATCGTGGTTATTTTTTATTGATAAGCCGAAAAATCTCTTATAACTTACGTTTATCTAGAATGACTAAACACCGGAGGTTATTATGATCAAAGAAAATCGTATTCATTTGTGGTTGGCGATACTGAATATTGTGTTCTTTGCCGGGATGATCGCCGCCAACGCCATGGCGAATGCCCTGCCGATCAACGGATTGAATACCGGGGAGGTGTCGGCTTTTTATCCTAACCTTTTTGTTCCCGCCGGATTGACCTTTTCGATCTGGGGGCTGATCTATACCTTGCTATTCATTTATGTGATCTATGCCCTGGTGATGTCAGTGAAAGGAACGGTTGACGGCGTGCTCAATATTAAAACACAACTTGCCTTTGCTTTGACCTGTTTCCTGAATGCCGGCTGGATCTTCCTTTGGCATTATAAACTCATCATTTGGTCTGAGATCGTCATGATCCTGCTTTTAATAACACTGATCTATCTTTTTCTTCAGACTGAAGCGCTGGGATCAAAAGGTTGGAAACAGTGCCTTTATGTCAAGATCCCTGTTCGTGTCTATCTTGGTTGGATCACTGTAGCGACCATTGCCAATACCACTGCTTTGCTGGTAGCTAAAAATTGGGGCGCTTGGGGCATTTCCGAAAATGCCTGGACCGTTACGATGATACTGATCGGAGCAGCCGTGACGGTTGTAATGCTTTTCAGGCATCGGAATATCGCTTATACGCTTGTTGTCATCTGGGCATATACTGGGATCATTATTAAACGGGCAAGCGCGGATGTCCCTTATAAGGATATTATTTTCACCTCATCATTGGTGATCGGACTTTTGCTTGTTCTGATGCTCTACAACATTATCAAAAAAATACCAAAGGCGGAAAAATGAAAAATCCCCGATCATTTCGGCTTGTTTATGTGACTATCCTTTGTATTTTGATCGTATTTATTATTGTTAACAATAATAATAGAAAAGCTGATCTTAATAATTTCACTTTTCTTGAATATGGAATTAAAGAACTTCAGGAAGGTTACGATAATGGCAATTTCAGCATTTCGGATGTAACCAAGGCTTATCTGAAACGTATTGCAAAGATAGATGCTGCAGGTCCTGAATTACATGCCTTTATTACGGTCAATCCGGATGCGGTCTTCATTGCAAAACGCCTTGATGAAGAGTTAAATGACGGAAAGAAACGGTCAGCTCTACATGGCATACCGGTCGTACTGAAAGATAATATTGATACCGACGATATGCCAACTACGGCCGGCTCACGTGCACTTGAAAACTCTATTCCTACCAAAGATGCTTTCTTGGTTAAGCAATTGGAAGATGCGGGTGCGGTAATTCTGGGTAAAGCCAATCTGAGTGAATGGGCGAATTTTCGAGGTGAATTATCTTCCAGCGGCTGGAGCGGTCTGGGCGGTCAAACGAAAAATCCCTATGTTCTGGATAGAAATCCCTGCGGATCATCTTCGGGTTCCGCAGTTGCCGTATCCGCGAATTTATGTGTACTTGCCATTGGCACGGAAACAAACGGCTCTATCGTATGCCCTTCGCATGCCAACGGTATCGTCGGCATTAAACCGACGGTTGGATTGATCTCCCGCTCGGGAATTATTCCGATTTCCTGGACCCAGGATACGGCAGGCCCCATGGCACGTTCGGTTGAAGACGCTGCCATATGCCTAAACCTATTGTCGGCCGAAGATCCCGAGGATGCAAAAACCCTGCAAGAAAACCGTGTTGTTCAGCAGGATTATACAACGTTCCTGGATAAAAATGCACTTGATGGCAAACGCATCGGTTATCAAACGTCCTACAAAGGGATCAATTACAAGGTAGACAAACTTATGGATGCCGCGATCGCGGATATAAAGCGACTGGGCGCAGAGGTCATTGAAATCAGTGAGGTTCGTGAAGACGGTACCGGCGACCATTCTTTCCAGGTCATGCTCTATGAATATAAAGACGGATTAAATAAATACTTTTCATCTCTCGGTTCCGATGCTCCCATAAAGTCGCTTGAAGAGCTTATTGAATTTAATAAAAATGATCCCGTAGAAATGGAATTCTATGACCAGAAATATCTTGATATGGCCCAGGAAAAAGAGGGGCTTGATTCCGAAGCCTATCTTAATGCCCTATTGAAAATGATCGCCGGTTCCAGAGAGAACGGCATTGATTTTGCCATGGATAAACACAACCTTGATGCCATAATGGCACCAACAGGAACGCCGGCATGGAAAACAGACCATGTTAACGGCGACGCTTTCCAGTTCGGTTCTTCCTCCCCTGCTGCGCAGGCGGGTTACCCCAACATTACCGTACCGATGGGATTTGTGGATGAACTCCCGGTTGGAATATCCTTCTTTGGACGTGCCTGGAGCGAGGACGTTCTGATCGGGATCGCGTATGCTTATGAGCAAGCTACGAAAGTGCGCAGACCGCCCGAATTTATAGATAATTAATATTCAAACCACAGATTGCGCAGATTACACAGAATTCAAATATTCATCTGCGTATATCTGTGAAATCTGTGGATAAAAAAGGTTAAGTATGAAAAAATTAATGATCATCGTGAGTTTATTATTAATGTGTGTGTTTTCTATTGCCAAAGACCGTCCCCGTGATCTGGGTATAAAGATCGGTGTTTTTAAAACCGGAAAATACAATGCCATTACCGATGTGCCCGGCGTAAAAGTCGGACACACCACCATCATCGAAGGAGATAATATTCGTACCGGTGTGACCGCTGTCCTTCCTCATGAGGGCAATATTTTCCAGATAAAAGTCCCGGCCGCCATACATATAGGTAACGGTTTTGGCAAGTTGGCGGGATATTCACAGGTTAAGGAGCTGGGGAACATAGAAACACCCATCATCCTGACCAATACTCTCAGCGTTCCTGCCGCAATGGATGCGTTGATAGACTACACTGGAGAAAAAAGGCAATGAAACCGTACGTTCGGTCAATGCGGTTGTCGGTGAAACGAACGACGGCTGGCTGAACGATATTCGCGGACGCCATGTGAACAAAGAGCATGTTCTAAAAGCCATCAAAAAGGCCAAAGGCGGTAAAGTGAAAGAAGGAAATGTCGGTGCCGGCACCGGGACCATCTGCTTCGGGTATAAGGGCGGTATCGGTACTGCTTCACGGGTTCTGCCGGAATCGCTGGGCGGATACACGGTGGGGATACTGGTTCAAACCAACTTCGGCGGCAAGCTCGAGATCAACGGCGTACAAGTTGCCGAAGAGATCGGCGATTATTACTATCGGGAAAAGATCCTGAATGAAGCTGACGGTTCCTGCATGATCGTGGTCATGACCGATGCGCCGCTATGCGCACGGAATTTGGAACGCCTTGCCAAGCGCGCCATGCTTGGACTTGCCAAAACCGGCGGCATCGCTTCCAACGGCAGCGGTGACTACGTGATCGCCGTGTCCACAGCCAAAGAAAATTTTATACCTTACGATTATGATTCGCCATTACATTCTACCTCCGTTCTGCACAATGATAAAATGTCTTCACTCTTCATGGCCTGTATTGAAGCAACCGAAGAGGCCGTCATCAACTCTCTTTTTGCCGCCGAGACCATGACCGGACGAGATGGACATATTATCGAAGCCCTGCCGGTGGATGAGGTGATGGAATTAATGAAGCGCTGAGAGGGTGTGCACTGAGCTCTGAGAATCTCATTATCTTTTCTCAGTGCACAGAGCCCAGTGCTCAGTGCTTAATGCAAAAAGTAAGGTTCCATTTTATCGCCCGATTTCATTCAAATATTCAAAAAAATGAATAAAATTTCTTCGGCTTTATCCTTACGTTTTTAAAATATCATACTATATTTCGTAAGATATCCGCTTTATTAAGCTAAAATCCGCCTTACTCGTAATTTTTTAAAAACAGCACAAAATGGTGGGTTTTCCTTTACTTTCCTCTTGTTTCGGTGTAAACTGATATGAGCAAATAAAAAAATACTGATAAAAAACCCACAGTAAAAAAAGAAAGGTCAGAGTATGATCGAAGTCAAGAATCTAAAACACTCGTACGACAAGAATGACGAGTTCGCGGTCAACGATATCAGCTTTGATATCAAGAAGGGCGAGATCTTCGGATTTCTTGGACCAAGCGGGGCAGGAAAATCCACCACGCAGGGTATTCTCTCCGGGCTGCTGGAATTGCAGGAAGGACATATCGTCATTGATGGAGAAGAACGCCAGGGACATCCCGACAAGAAATTCTTTAACAGGATCGGTGTCGGTTTTGAGCGTCCGAACGTTTATAAGAAACTAACAGCTCTGGACAACCTTAAATTTCACGCGTCACTTTATGATGGCGAAACGGAAGATCCGCAAACAGTTCTGGAATGGGTCGGATTGCAAGATGAGGCAAAGAAAAAAGCCGGTGCATTCTCCAAAGGTATGATGCAGCGGATCGGATTTGCCCGCTCGATGATCAACAAACCGGATATCTGGTTCCTGGATGAACCGACCATGGGGCTGGACCCCACTACGGCCAACAGTATTAAAGGTATTATTAAAAGAAAACAGAAAGAAGGGACCACTATCTTTCTGACCACCCATAATATGTTCGTAGCCGATGAACTGTGTGATCGGGTAGGTTTTATCGTGGATGGAAAGATCGTTGCGCTGGACAGTCCCAAGAACCTGAAGCTGAAATACGGTCAGCCTGTCGTCACCGTTGAATACATGGACGGTAAAAAACTGGTGTCCAAGACTTTCAGCATGGCGGATAAGGATAAAGGCGAGCTTACAAAATTCATTGCCGACAAAGAAGTCAAGACCATCCACTCGGGTGAACCGACGCTGGAAGAGATCTTTATTAAACTCACCGGCCGCGGCCTTGAATAGGAGTCTGCGATGAAAAAAATATTCAATTTATTCAAAAAGGACGTGTTACTGGGCATTAAGGATGTATTCATTCTCCTTGAGCTTGGTTTCGCGGTTCTGATCATGCTGCTCCTGCTCTTTGTGTTCCCAAAGGACATTGAGCGAGACACCATGGTCTATATACAAGACAAAACCGGTTTGATAGAAGGGATCGTTGAAAAGATAAGCGAAAACACAGAAATGAAAATGGAATTCGATGCCTTTGTTAATAGCCGTGAAGAGATCATTGAAGGGATGACCAAGAACCGTAATGCGATGGGCATTATCATTTCATATGGTGACGAGACCCCTTACAAGACCGAGATGCTGGTCCAGCCCTATACTACAAATGCAATGGTAAAATATGTTGAGACAGAAATGGAGGATATGTTTTCTCTGCTCACCGGAGCCTATTCGGAAGATGTCACATCTTCTGTCAGGTTAACATCGCTCCAGGAAGGCCTGAAAGATGAGATCCCTTTCAATCGGCGAATATTGCCAGCTATTATTTTAATGATGGTCGGCATTCTCGGTATGTTTGCGATGGTTTCATTGATCAGCCAGGAACGCGGTGATGCAACGATACGGGCTTTCCGGGTGACACCTGCCGGAATGATCGGCTTTCTTACCAGTAAGAACCTTATGCTCCTGGCGGTGAGCCTTGTCACGTTCTCGATCATTTATATTCCCGTGATGGGTACCGTTTCCGGGTATCTCCCGGCATTGTTGATCACACTGTTAACCGTGATCTTCGGATCTGCCATCGGAACGTTTCTGGGCTCCTACTTTGAAAGCCCCATGGCCTCAATGGGCTGGGTGATCCTGTTAATGTTGGTATTGTCCCTTCCCACCATTTCGCTTTTTGCGCCCACTTTCTCTCCGGCATGGTTAAAGTTCATTCCGACTTATTATACGTTGTTCGGTCTGGATGCCGCCATGTTCCCCGACAACAACGCAAACATTATCTGGAATAGTGCACTTATTCTGGCTGCCGTGAACATTGTTTTGGTCACACTGTCCGGATGGGTGTTCTTAAACCGCGTAAGGAAGGAGGGTTAATATGAGACAGTTATTCCAAATGTTCAAATTCGACCTGAAATCCAACATGTCCGGTTTTATGGGTTCATACATGATCATCGTTCCGTTACTCATGATCCTTGTCCTGCGCTTTTTCCTTCCCAGCATGGATAGCACCGCGGCGACTATTGCGGTTGTGACCGAAGGACCTCATGCGGTAAAACAGGAGGTCATCAATGAACTGGAAGCATTTGCAAAAGTAAAAACCTATGATACCATCGAGGACATGGAACAGAAACTCCGGGGAACCGGAACGGTCGAAGGATTATATTGGGATCCCGACAACGGACAATATGTTTCTGTGCTGGAAAGAAATATTAAAAGCAATATAGCTTTTTCAAGCGGAGCAAGGGTCATCAGGCAATATTATGTTAAAGAGAACTATCCTGATGAAGCCAAAACCAACACGTTCACCTATGGTGTTCCGGAAGAATTATCCCATCGAAGCAAAACTTCTCCGGTCGCGACCATGGGCGGATCGATCTATATTCTTTTTATGGCGTTCATCGGTGCTTTCATTATAGGACTGGGGATCGTGAATGATAAGGAGCTTGGAACGAACAAAGCCCTTCAGATCACACCATTGACCAAAAGTGAATACTTTATTGGCAGAAGCATTCTGCCGTTGTTTGTAATGGCCTTTTATGCTATTATCGCGCTTCTGATCCTTGGTCTTATTCACGTTAATATTCTTCAGGTCTATATCGTTGTACTGGCCTCTTTCTCCATCACCTTGTTCTTCGGTTTGCTGATCGGAGCGCTGGCATCCAATGATAATGAAGCCATCGGTGTTGGTAAAATGCTGGGGATGCTTCTGATGCTTTCCATTCTGGGTGGAACCCTGTTACCCGATAAATGGCAATGGGTCGTCTATTGGACACCTTTCTACTGGGTATACAGCGTACTGGAATCGATCTTTACCCAAACTGCCACTTGGGCGGAGATTGCCTGGAAAAACGCTTTGGTTATCGGTCTGTGCGGCAGCTACTTTTTACTGCTTCGCAAGCAATTCATAAAAGGCCTTTCATAAAATTATCATAAGGAGTGACATATGTTTTATTTAGCAATTTTCCTGGTCGTTTATGCGATCGTCTGCTACCTGATCGCCGGTTTCAAGCCTGCAAAGATTTGGAATATGGGCAAGATCCAGGGTTTTGTCAAGATCATGGGTGATGTGGGTACACGAGTGTTTATCTTTATTTTTGGTTCTGTGGCACTTGGTTTCGGTATTTGGTTACTGATCAAACATTGGCCGGCATAAATCGTAATTAGTGACTAGTAACTTGTATGCAGTATTAGAAACGCAAGATTTTGCGTTTCTACTGCTTTTTGAGTGAAAAATATTGTTTGTAACATTGTGTGTTAACAAATAAAACTCACTTTTTTAATATTCGGTTAACATTTTTATCCTTAATCTATTTCCTTGTCAGGTCCTGTTTATACCATTATATTTTTATTAAGGAAAAATAATAAATATTAGATGTCAGTCTTAATCGTTTATTATGGGCATTTTTTAAGAAATGTCAGCCGTCTTTATGAAAAAACCCCTTGAAAGGGTCAAAGAAGAGAGCTGTTCATGAATCAACGATACGCAACAGTTACCATTCGCAAAGATAATCGTCAAGAACAAGTAAGAATTACTTCAGAATCAAAGCCCGACGTTCCTCCCGAGATACTTGAAAAGTGGCAATCGCTGCTGGATATTGCCGCAAAGACCGCAAAGGTTCCAACTGGACTGATCATGCGGCTTCGGGAAAAGCATATTGAGGTGTTCCTGAAAAGCGATTCGAAGGCGAACCCCTATGAAGCCGGCGAAAAGGCGGACTTGAACTACGGACTCTACTGCGAGACCGTGATCGGAACGCAGGAAAAACTTATCGTCCCCGATGCAAGGAAAGACCCTCTCTGGAAAGATAATAATCCCGACATTGATCTGAATATGATATCGTATCTCGGCTTTCCGCTGAACTGGCCGGATGGCGAGGTGTTCGGGACTATTTGTCTGCTGGATAATAAAAAGAACGAGTATGGCGCAAATCTGACAGATCTCCTGGACAAGATCAGAGAGATCGTCGGATCGGACCTGGAAAAAATTCTTGAGGACAGGGAAAAACAACGGGTCAATAAGGAATTGACGGAACGTATCAAAGAACTGACCTGCCTGTTCGATCTATCTCATTTAAAGGAAAAACGCGATCTGTCTCAGGATGCTTTTCTTCAGGCCGCCGTGGAGCTTATTCCTCCGGCATGGCAGTATCCCGAAGAATGCTGCGCACGG
>CAYVLJ010000005.1:0-32121 GCA_964452375.1 uncultured bacterium
TGTATCCTCATTGGCGTTAAGCAGAATATTTCATTTAAATAAAACCCTGTCCTGTTGCGACAGGGTTTTTTATTTGGACTTGTTTATTGTTGCGGTGCTTATTAATTTTCCAAGAATCATTGATATTGGATATTTCAACGATCACACACAGGAAGGAATCAAAATCATGACCGATAAGATGAAAACCGTTTTTATATTTCCGGGACAAGGATCTCAATCCGTGGGAATGGGCAAAGATCTGTATGAACATTCACGCCTTGCAAAAGACCTTTATGAAAAAGCAAATGATGTATTGGGATATGATTTAACCACGCTATGTTTTGAAGGTCCCGAAGACAAATTGAAACTGACTGAAAACACGCAGCCTGCGATTCTAACGACCAGTATCGCTCTTTTAAAACTGTTTCAGCAAAGATCCAACATACAACCGTCATATGTTGCAGGACACAGCCTGGGTGAGTATTCGGCACTGGTCTGTGCCGGTGCGCTTTCTTTTGAAGACGCGGTGTTATCCGTCCACAAACGCGGACAATACATGCAATCAGCCGTTCCCGTCGGGGTCGGCACCATGGCGGCTATCGTCAGAACCACCGAAGATGTGGTGCGGGAGCTATGCGATCAGGTAAATCGTAACGGACATGTTGTTGTAAATGCGAATATCAATTGTCCCGGGCAATATGTTATATCCGGACATACCGAAGCAGTCAAAGACGTCATGAAGCTGGCCAAAGAGAAACGTGCCATGGGAATACCGTTGGCTGTCAGCGCTCCCTTCCATTCGCCTTTAATGCAAAAAGCTGCCGATGAACTTGAAAACTGGCTTGAAGATATAAAATTCAACGATCTTGATATTCCGCTGATCAACAATGCCGACGTTGAGATCCTGACCTCAGGCGAAGAAGCAAAAAAATCCCTGATCAAGCAAATGCAGGCCCCGGTCAGATGGGAAGCATCCATGCGAAAACTGATCGATATGGGTGTTGATACATTTATTGAGATCGGACCGGGCAAAGTGCTGACGGGGATGTTGAAGCGGATCAACAGGGAAGTGAAAGGTATTAATGTGTTTGATCTGGAGAGTATGGAAGAGGCGGTTGGAATTTTGCATAGACCTGCCAGCTTGGTCCATTGAAAGTGGAATGCTGGCTGGTCGAAAGATGTTCTTATAATTTCCGATCATTCGGCAGGCCGTCTTTTGACGGCTCCAGCCGGAAGGTCATTTACCCCTTAAACTTTAAACGCTAAACGTTAAACTTATGATAGAAACCGGAATAGACATTGTTGAAGTCCATCGCATCGAAAAGTCGATAGAGAATCCCACTTTTATCAGGAAATATTATCATCCCATAGAGATCGAATATTCCGCAACATCCATAAATGCTGCCCAGCATTTTGCGGTTCGCTTTGCTGCAAAAGAAGCGGTTCGTAAAGTTCTTCTATCTCATATAGACAAATTAAGCTGGACAGATTCCTGGATAGAAAACGATGAAAACGGTAAACCCCACCTCCAATTTTCAGAGAACATTCTTAAACAGGTACATATTTTATCTTCTTCCGTCAGTTTGAGCCATTCCAAAGATCAGGCAATTGCCATTGTATTATTGGACGTAAAACCCTTCTACGCCAAGGCTACGAAGGGCAGGCGTAAAACTTAAAACTAAGATTCTCCTACACCAAGGCTACGAAGGGCAGGCGTAAATCACGAAACGTGAGATGTGAAACATACCCGGGCTTGATTTATCTTTTTCTTGTCTCTAAACTCAACCTCAGCCTTAACCTTAACCTCAACCCTCCACCTTCGCTCTTTGAGCTACGGCGGACAAGTAATCTCAACCTAAAAAAAAGATTGGCAATTTATTGAAAAGAGTATTAGAATATCGGTGAGGTTTTTCATGTTTCTCAACTGAAACATCAAAAACCTTAACACACACTAGGAGGAAAAATGAAAGAACAACTTATTAAGATCATTGCAGAAGAATTAAGCGTAGAAGAAAAAGACATCACGCTTGAATCGGATTTGCAGGAAGATCTTGGTGCCGATTCCCTGGATGCCATACAACTGATCATGAGTATTGAAAACGAATTTGACGTAACCGTTCCCGAATCCGAGATCGATCATCTGAAAAAAGTTTCGGATATTCTGAAATACCTCGAAGAGAATAAATAAACTCGGTTAATCAGCAATACCATATCCCGATCTCCCAACAAGGGTGAGACCGATCGGTATATTTTCAAATACTTCTCTAAAGAACTAAAACCGGGATCTTTATGGTTCCGGTCACAGTTTTAACGAAATATCATCAGAAAATAAGTGCGATATGTATTGCCGTATAATTTTTTTAAACGGGATTTGATCATGTTAATGATAAAATTTATTATATCGGGGGGTTGTACGACATGGGCTTGAGCAAAGGCAATTTTAAGATAATTTCGTCAGGTCATTACACTCCGGAGGGTGTTCTGACAAATAAAGATCTTGAAAAGATCGTCGAAACATCCGACGAATGGATCACAACAAGGACAGGGATCAAGGAAAGACGCATTTCCGATGGAAAGACAACCTCTGACCTTGCCACACTTGCAGCGAAAAATGCCATTGAAAAAGCGAATTATGATAAAGAAGATATTGATCTGATCATTGTAGCCACATTTACGGCCGAGATCAGAAGTCCCAGTGTCGCATGCAGGGTCCAGGCAAAATTGGGACTTGATAAGCCGGGACTGCTCGCTTTTGATATCAATGCCGCTTGTACAGGATTTATTTATGCACTCAATATTGCTGAAAGAATGTTGCAAACAGGTGCTTATAAAGCTGCATTGGTCATTGGTTCTGAAGTGATCAGCCGGGTAACCGATTATAAAGACAGGAACACTTGTGTACTATTCGGCGATGGGGCCGGGGCCGTTATTATTGAAAAAGACGAGAGTAAAGAAGTTGTTTTCAGTGTCCAGACTAAAAGCGATGAAGATCTGATCCTTTATGTCGACGATTACGTCAGCATGAATGGTCCCAAGGTCTATCAATTCGCTTCACGGATCATTCAATCAAGTGTCAATGCCGTGTTGGAACATGGAAATATTGATAAAGATTCTATCAGAAAGATCATTCCGCATCAGGCCAATATCCGTATTATACAAAGTGCTTCAAAAGCCCTGAAAATGCCAATGGATTCATTTTATGTAAATATCCATAAATACGGGAATACGTCGGCGGCAAGCATTCCGATCGCACTTGATGAGATGCTTGAAACGGAAAAAATGAATTCCGGCGACAAGATCATATTGGTTGGTTTCGGTGCCGGTTTAACTTCGGGAGCTTGCTCCCTGACTTTTTAGCTTTATATGCCCGATACAAAACAAGTATCTTGCCTTAGAAGCTTAAAATATGTAAACTATTTATCAAGGTTCAAAAGAACTTAAAAAGGTCAAAAAGACCAAAAGGAATCATTATGGATTTTAGAGATAAAGTCGCTCTGGTGACAGGCGGGGCTGTCGGTATAGGTAAAGCCATCACCAGTGAGTTCGCAAGGAGCGGCGCAAAAGTATTGATCAATTATCATCATTCGGAAACTGCTGCCAAAACGCTTTGTGAGGAGCTTGCCCTTGAAGGATTGGAATGTTCAATGTTTCGTGCGGACGTTTCAAAACTTCAGGAAGCAAATGAATTGGTAAAAGCTGTCATCGAACGATATGGAAAACTTGATATTCTGATCAATAATTCAGGTATCACCCGCGACCAGCTTATGCTTAGAATGAGCGAAGAAGATTTTGATAAGGTTATTGATGTCAATCTGAAAGGGACATGGAACCTCATTAAGTCTGCTGTACCTTTTATGGCAAAAGCAAGAACGGGAAAGATCATAAATATTACATCGGTCACGGGTATTGTCGGTAACGCAGGACAGTCTAATTATGCGGCATCCAAAGCCGGGATCATTGGATTAACAAAATCGGTCGCACGTGAATTTGCCAAACGCAATATCACCTGTAATGCAGTTGCCCCCGGTTTTATTGAAACGAATATGACGGAAACACTTCCCGATAAAATCAAAGAATACTATCTGTCGCAGATACCTCTCGGAAGATTCGGAAAAACGCGGGATGTCGCATCAATGGTGCTTTTTCTTGCAAGCGAACAAGCCGATTACATCACCGGACAAGTGATGAAGGTAGATGGCGGAATGGTAATGAATTAGGAGAATAAATGGAAAAACGTGTTGTTATTACGGGATTGGGTGTGGTAACACCTATTGGGAATAATGTAAAAGATATGTGGCAGGGTGTCCTTGAAGGCAGGAATGGGATAGGTGAGATCACATTGTTTGATATTTCACAGCAAAAACCTTATCTGGCGGCAGAAGTTAAAGATCTGGATATTGCTGATGCTATACCGCCTAAAGAAGCAAGGCGTATGGACAGAACAACGATCTTCGCTTTAGTTGCCGCAAAAGAAGCATATGAACAAGCAGGATTGACTGAAGGGGGTTTTGATCCCGAACGTTTTGGAACCTTTATCGGCAGTGGTATAGGAGGTTTGGAGACCATCTATAATGAAACCAAAAAAGCTGTGGAAAAAGGTGCAGACAGATTAAGTCCATTCTTTATTCCGAATACGATCGTAAATCTTGTCGGTGGGAACGTAGCCATTAAATATCATGCAAAAGGTCCGTCTTTGCCGATTGTTACGGCTTGTTCATCAGCAACAAATTCAATCGGTGAAGCATACCGCTACATTAAGCACGGTTATGTCGATCTGGCTTTTGCCGGCGGTTCGGAGGCACCCGTCAACGTGCTGGGCGTGGGCGGTTTTTCGAACATGCGTGCCATTTCACCGAACCTGGACCCTGACCGGGCTTCAATTCCGTTTGACAAAGAACGGCAGGGATTTGTCATCGGCGAAGGTGCCGGACTGCTGATACTCGAAGAATACGAACATGCCAAAAAACGTAATGCAAAGATCCTGGCTGAGATCGTGGGATATCATACCAACTGCGATGCCTTTCATATCACTCAGCCCGATGAAACTGCTGAAAGCATTACACGATGTATGATAAATGCAATGAAAGATGCAGAAATAAAACCCGAGATGATCGATTTCATCAGCCCGCACGGAACGTCAACATTCTATAATGATCGCATGGAAACCAAGGGTATCAAGAAAGCTTTCGGAGATCATGCATACAAGATCAGTATCGGAGCGACCAAATCCATGCACGCACATTCTCTGGGAGCTGTCGGGGGCATCGAATCGGCCATTACCGTTATGGCCATGAGAGAAAGTATGGTACCGCCTACGATCAATTACAAGGTCAAAGATCCGGAATGCGATCTGGACTATACCCCGAACAAGGCAAAAAAACGCGAGATCAAATATGCACTCAAAAACAGTTTGGGATTCGGCGGCCATAACGCAACTATCGTATTTAAAAAATGGGAAGATTAAATGATATTGAACAAGGAACAGATAAAAGAAATTATTCCGCACAGGGATCCCTTTTTATTGGTAGATAGGGTTCTGGATATCGAACCGGGAGCTACGGCAATAGGCGAAAAAGATATCAATCCTGATGAATATTATTTTAAAGGGCATTTCCCGAATGAACCCATTATGCCGGGTGTATTGATCATTGAAGCGATCGCTCAGACAGGAGCAATCACACTTCTGGCGTTGCCAAAAAATAATGGTAAAAGCGTATATTTCGGCGGTTTGAAAAAAGCAAAGTTCAAGAGAAAAGTTATTCCGGGAGACGTGCTGCGCATGGAAGTAGAACTTCATCAAGTTAAGGAAAAATTCGGCAATGGTATCGGCAAGGCCTATGTCGGCGACCAGCTTGCCTGTGAAGCCGAATTTATTTTTTCATATATGTAATTGTGTTTTTTGTACAGCTCAATAAAGAATTTATTTTATTTGTAAATTGAATTATATTGATGCGAAGGAAATAATTCCGCTTTAAATTCAGCGATCTTAAAGTTTCAGGAGGGAAAATGAAACGTCATATCGTAATATTGAATCCAACAGCCGGAAAAGGTCGTGCTCAACAGCGGATCCCGGAGATCGAAAGTTTCTTTTTTCAACATAAGTTACCCTACGAGATCATTTTGACCGAACATCCCGGGCATGCGATCAAATTAGCCGAAGCCTATGCAATGATGGACGATACGCTCATTATTGGCGCCGGCGGGGACGGTACAATGAATGAGATCATCAATGGATTGATGCATGCTTCTAAAAAGATGGCGGACTCACTGCCTGTTTTTGGAGTACTGGCTATCGGCCGCGGGAATGATTTTGCGTACAGTGCCAATATTCCTTCCGGATTGGGTGAAGATCTGTTAAGGATCAAAAATGGAAAACCCGTTCATATGGATGTTGGTGAAGTCAAAGGGGGAGACTATCCGAACGGCAGATATTTCGGTAACGGCCTGGGAATTGGATTTGATGCGATAGTCGGTTTTGAAGCTGCTAAGATGAATCATATTCATGGCTCGGCAGCCTATGCTTTAAGTGCTATAAAAACTCTGATAAAATATCCCTCCGCTCCCGACCTTGATATAAACTACGGTAACAAAACGATCAGTATTTCTCCGGCACTGGTTTCCGTCATGAACGGAAGACGCTTGGGCGGTTCCTTTTTTATGGCTCCCAAAGGGAAAATGGACGACGGCCTTTTTGATATTTGCCTAACGAAACAAGGGAAAAGAAAAGAGCTTTTATCTGCAATGATCGCCTATACGAAGGGCAAACAGGGCGAAAGAGAAGATACCATAACAGGCAGATGTGAAAAGATCACCGTAGAAGCACTGTCGGGGACACTTGCGGTTCACGCCGACGGGGAAACCATTTGTGAAGCCGGGAAACGCTTGGAAATCATCAATCATAAACATGCACTGATGATCATCGAATAAAATTGATTTTATTATAAAACGTCATTCCATCAAAATAAGTATTAATAATTTTCCTTAAAATGACCTATATTTATACTTACTGGGATAATAATCTTACCGGATGAAATGAGGAAAGACATGGAAAAATCAGTTTTTGTGAATTTTGCAAAACGAACCTTTTTGTTCCGCATTAATATTTTTTTACTCGTATTATTTTTTCCCTTCATTTCTTTATATGCCGATGCTCATTTGGACAGCCTGTATGATGCCATTGAAAAACACCATGGCCTTCCCGGCATTGAAGCTAAATTGCAGATCGCTTTCGAATTGCGAAAAACCGATCTTGACGAGGTTGATCGGCTTTGCGGACAAGCTTATGAAAATGCAAAACAACTTGAAGAAACAAACCTTCAGGCAAGGGCTTTATATTATAAGGGACTGGCTTATTATTATCACGATTTGGCCGACACCGCTCTTAAATATCTTCACGCCGCAAAAGAACTTTACAAAAAAGATCAAAATAATATTCAACTTGCAAAAGTTTTGTGCATGATCGGTTCAAATTACCTGGGGGTAACAGGTGATCAATCAAAAGCCATCACCTACTATAATGAGGCATTAAGCTACGCCAGAAAGACCGAAGATCATAAGACCATGGCTATGATCTATTCCCAGTTATCGAATATTTTCAGAATGAATGGCAGTTACCGGGAAGCAATAGAATTTATCTATAAATCAAAAGAACATTACGAAGCCATTTCGTTCCACGAAGGTATCGCATGGGTCTCCTATTCGATCGGCAGGATCTATTCAACCATGAGTCTGTATGAAGAGGCGAGAAGGGAATATCTTCAAGGGCTTGAGCAATACAGAATGTTGCCCGAAACTGTCGGTTCTTTGACCGGAATTGCAATTTGTATGGATGAACTTGGATTAACAATGCTGGAATTGGGCGAACCCGAAAAAGCCCGCGAATATAATTTGGAGGCTCAGAAGATCTATAAAAATATCAATTCGGAATTCGGTATGTCCAATGCATTGAAATATTTGGCTCGTCTGGAATACAGTTATCGAAATTACGATGATGCCATTCAATATCTCGATCGATCGCTAAGTATTAAAAAACAGATCAATGATGTTCTTGGATTCCCAGGCGTGTATGAATTGTATGGCAAGATATTAATGGATCATAAAAAATACCAAGCGGCCATAGACAGTTTGAACGTAGGCCTTGGATATGCTGAACAAAATTCTCAGAGAAACCGTATGATGAATCTGAACAAAAAACTTGCCGAGATATATGCCCAGCTGGGAGAATTTGATAAGGCATATGAATATCGAAGCACTCAAATGGCGATCAACGATTCGATCAGTCAGGCAAAATCAACGCGCGCTCTTACACAATTGGAAGCACTTTACGAACTTGAAATAAAGGAAAACAAGATCCTGGAACTTGAACGGGAAAAAAGGATCAATGAAATTAATCTTGAACGAGAAATTACGGTCAGGAACCTTTTACTGATCATTTTAGCCATGGCGATCGTTTTTGCGTTTTTCTTTATGAAACTCTTTGCTTCAAATCGTCAAACCAATGAGATCCTTAAAAAGAACGAAAAAGAACTAAGAGAGCTGAATGCAACAAAAGATAAATTTACATCAATTATTGCCCATGACCTGAAAAGTCCGTTCAATTCGATCCTGGGATTCTCAAACTTGCTGCAGCGATACAGCGAACAAAAGGATTTTGAAAAAACCAGGGAATTTTCGCATCATATTCAAGAAGTATCGATACAAACATATAAATTATTGGAAAATCTCCTGGACTGGTCACGTTCCCAGACGGGGAAAATACAATTCAAACCGAAAGCCGTTGATATGAGAATACTGATCAAAAATGCCCTAGATTCGGTTTCCCCTGACGCAAAAAATAAGAATATTGATTTTATCAAGGATATCGACACCATTGCCGTTATGATCGATGAAAAAATGATGCATACTGTTCTTCAGAATTTATTTTCAAATGCGATCAAATACTCTCATCCCGGCGGGAAAGTCCATATCAGCGCAAAAGAAGAAAAGAATGCGGTGATACTGAAGATCAAAGATGAAGGCGTCGGTATGGACAATGATACTTTGGACAAACTTTTCCATATAGACAAAACCGTAAGTACACCGGGAACAGAGGGTGAAAAAGGGACCGGACTCGGACTGATACTGAGTAAAGAATTCATTCAAAAGCATAGAGGTAAGATATTCGCCGAAAGCATTAAGAATGAAGGAAGCTGTTTTACGGTGGTGCTGCCTTTGTAATATTCTTAAAAACCCTGAATTTGAAATATTAGAAAAGTAAAAATAAAGGTTGTCAATTTTTCTTCAATTCTCCAACTTTCAACTTTTTCAACCCATTCATAAATAGTTTTTAAATCGATCTTTTGCTATATTCGGGATTAAAACAGGAGTATAGATGATATACAATAATATTCTTCAAACCATCGGACAAACGCCATTGGTTAAAATAAACAAAATGAATCCGAATCCGAATTTGAATATGTATGCAAAACTGGAAGGTTTTAATCCTACCGGGAGCATTAAGGACAGAATAGCTCTGCGTATGATCCAGCAAGCGGAAGCCGAAGGCTGTATTCATCCCGGACAGATCATTATTGAAGCGACTTCCGGAAACACGGGTATCGGCTTGGCAATGATCGGTGCAGTAAAGGGATATCCGGTGACCATAGTGATGAGCGAGACAGTATCTGTGGAAAGACGCCGAATAATTAAAGCGTTATGAGCGGATATAATAGTCACACCAGCAAGCAAGGGAAGAGATGTCGCGATCAAGCTAGTGGGGAGAATTAACGGGAAAGAGCCGGAAAAATACTTTCATCCGGATCAGTTTTCAAACAGCTATAATAAACTTGTTCATTATAAGGTTACCGCGGAAGAGATCTGGCAGCAAACAGGTGGAATGGTAACTCATCTTGTCTCGAGCATCGGAACCTCGGGAACCATTATGGGACTAAGTAAGGCATTAAAGGAAAACAATCCGAATATAAAAGTTGTTTGCGCACATCCTGTGAAAGGCCATTATATCCAAGGATTGAAAAATATGGAAGAGGCGATCGTTCCTCAGATCTACAACCCCAAGAGGATCGATATACAAATTGACGTGGAAAGCGAAAAAGCTTTTGAAATGGCCCGTAAGATAGTACATCAGGAGGGGATCTTCGTAGGAATGAGCAGCGGAGCGGCCATGGTCGCGGCTTTGGCAGTTGCCGACAGTATCGATCACGGTTGCATGGTGGTTATTTTTCCCGACAGGGGTGAGAAATATCTGAGCACAGCATTATTTGTCAATGAATAAAAAAGGTGAGCTTAAGCCCACCTTTGATCATTTGTTTCCCGGTTATTAATCCAATACCCTGAACACATATCCTGAATAAGGTTTTACTTGTATATTGAAGGTGTTCCCGTCCAGTGAATTTCTTTCGACAGTTGGAGAACCGTTCAAACATTCCAATTTGGAAATACCATAGATCTCAGGAAGTGTAATATGGATCTCGCCTCCGAAACTCTTGCGGTTAATGACAACCAAAATGCGTTCGTTAAAATCCGAACGCAAATATGCATAGACTTGTTTATCCGCGCGTATTGTGCTGTAATCCCCATATCTCAGTGCGGGGTGCTCAGAGCGAAGGGATGTAAGAGCGGAAATATATTTTTTCAAACCCTTCTGATGTGAATTCCAACTCCAGTCCATCTCTCGCCGGTTATCGGGATCCGCACCGCCGGTCATACCCACTTCATTGCCATAATAGATAACGGGAGGACCCGGAATGGTCATAAGATAGGTCATGTACATTTTTATTTTATCATAAGTTGCGGGGTCATCAATTTGAATATCTTTTTCCCATCCCATTTCCGCCGCGTCATCACCCCAGTCCAGGTCATGTTCCAGATAAGCAGGATAGCGCGGTTGATCGTGGCTGTCCATAAGGTTAGCCATCAAATGGTTTTGGCCGTAAATATCAACGATACGTTCCATTTCTGCCGCAAGTCCGCCAAAACTGGCATCATCCATGGCAAAAGCATATCGTGCAGGCCAGTAAAGATTGAAGTTGAATTGTGCGGATAATTGTCCGTTATTCACATAAGAGCGGATCAGTGAATGGTCCCCGAAAGTCTCGCCGACCTGATAAACGTCTTTGTCGGGAAATTCTTTTCGGATCTCTTTCGTCAAAGCACGCCAGAATTCATTTGGAACATGTTTAACGGCATCATGACGGAAACCGTCGACATTATAATTTTTCATCCACCATATTGCATCTGAAACCATGGTGTCGATCGCTTCGGGCGCATTCGGATAATCGAAGCTGGGCAGAAAAGAATCGAACCAGGTCGTGAGCCTGTATTCATCAAATAAGCGTAAGTTCTTTCTTCCGTCGGGAAGGTCGTATTGCCCAAACCACTCAGGATGGTTTTGATAATAAGGATGTTCCATATGAACGTGATTTGAAACGTAATCCATTAAAAAGCGCAATCCCCGATAGTGCATACCGGTTATAAGCGTATGGACATCATCACGGGTACCGTAATGCGGATCCACTTCTCTGGCGGATATCGGCCAATATCCATGATAGCCGCTGAACATACGGTGGGGAGGAGGGGTTTCGTAAAAAGGATTTGGTGTATTTTTAACAAAGGGCAGGATCCAAAGCGTATTCACGCCCAAATCGTTAAAATATCCTTCATCAAGCTTATAGATCAATCCCTGGAGATCACCGCCTCGAAAGTTAGCTCTGTCAGCCAGGTCGGCATGCATTATCGGATCATCATTGGCCGGATTGCCATTGTAAAACCGGTCGATGATCAGGGAATATATAATGGCATCCTGCCATTTGAATTCACCGTCATTGTCTGCAGGTTTACCGTTTTCCAAAATAACTTCCTGAAGATTGGATGTTGTGCCATCGCCCGACCAGGCCAGTCTGATGCGCCTTGAATGCATTGCAGTGCTTTTGGGGATATTTAAGTTTATTTCATTGCCGCTTATCTTGATCCGGCTTGAATGTATTCGGTGGTTATCCACCAAAGCAATAATGTCGTAGTGTGAGATCGTTCCATCATAATCATTTGTCAGGATATTGAAAGACAGTTTCAATTGATTGGCCGATGAGTATTTCAGGGGAGTGATAAAAGGACGTTTTCCGGTAAAATCCGGCAAGACTTTCAAAGGAGAATTATATCCGCCAAGTCCATTCGGAACGGAATCGGGATTAGAAGGATCAAGGATCTCTCGTCCGTCAACTCCGAAAAGGTACTCGTATTGACCGGGTTCGAAAGGGATCGTGAGCGAAAAAATACCGTCATCCCCTTTGTTCATCCACAACTGATCTCTAAGCCAGAAATTAAAGTTTCCGAACACACAAACTTTTTCAACCTCATCCTCGGGAATATACGAAAAAGTAATGTATTTTCTTTCGATGACTTTAACCGGCAATTCATATTTATGATCATTGAATAAAAACGCGAGAGTTGTATATCCTGAAAAATCCCGGTCGGCTTTCAGAACGAGCTCGCTTTTATCTTCAGAAAGTTCTGCATCCAAATGAGGATGATCTCTGAAAGTCAGATCGCTGTAATCATCAGCGTAGAACAGATCGCTTACAACTATATTTTCACTGTCGCCGCTGAAAACGAATTGAACGGGGATAATATCCAGATCAGTTGTTTGTGATCCACTGCAGCCCAACAGTAACAATAAGATGAGAATAAATGGGAATAATCTTTTCATATGATCTCCTTGAGGTAATAAGGGTCTGTGTTTAGTTTGTGAAAAATAAAGGTAATAAAATTGATATACAATATAATTTTAGATTTCAGATAAGCGTGGCGGGCAATATCCTAAATCGTTGGAAATCATATAAAATTTTTTTATAATTGTTACAACACACAGGAGGCAGTATGAAACTTAGAATCGACACAAGGTGTCAATTTAAATTCCCGTTAAAGAAAATACATCCCATTATTTGATCTTTATAAATGATTGATCGATTTTGCCGGCAGTTCTGTATATGAACACACAGCCGACAGGAATGATTTATCATTTGTAATAATTTTCACTCAATCATAAATTGAAGGGGAGTTGTTTTATAAACAGGATTTATAGATCGACAAATACACAGAAGGGATAACATGGGTTACAATTCTATAGTTTTAGTCAAACAGGTTCCTGATACTGCAAATATTTCGGGTGAGGTAATGAAGCCGGACGGAACGGTGAACCGCGCAAAATTGCCTGCAATCTTCAATCCTGAAGATAAAGTTGCTTTGGAATTGGCACTACAGGTAAAAGATAATGTGGGCGGCACCGTGACGGCTGTAACAATGGGTCCGCCAAAAGCGGCTGAATTGCTGAAAGAATGCCTTTTTATGGGTGTTGATGATGTTATCCTGATCACAGACAGGAAGTTTGCGGGTGCTGATACTTTGGCAACATCTTATGTTTTGCAGAAAGTGATCGAAAAGATCGGCAATTATGATCTTATTTTTGCCGGCCGTCAGGCCATTGACGGCGATACGGCGCAAGTTGGGCCGCAAACGGCTGAAAAGCTTGGATTACCCCAGATCACCTATACCGAAAAGATATTGAATATCCAAGACGGAAAGATCAGAGTGCAACGGCAGATCGACGGGGGGCATGAGATACTTGAATCGACATTACCCGTATTATTGACGGTCATCAGTGATGCGGCCGTGCCCCGGCCTTTCAGAGCTAAAAGGGCGATGGCCTTTAAAAACTATTTTCCACCGCAATGGACTGCAGATGATCTTTCAGTCGACATTGAACGTTGCGGCATGCCCGGATCTCCGACGAAAGTTCATAAGATAGAATCGGTTGTATTATCTGCGGGAGATCATGTAGAAATTGAACCCTCAAAAGCAGGTCTTGGGGAGCTTATAGACAAACTGATGAACGATCATATTTTTGGATAGGATAAACATGGAAAAAACAACTCATAACATTTGGGTATACATAGAAAAAAGACACGATGCGATCGCCGATGTCAGCCTTGAACTTTTATCAAAAGGGCGAAAACTATCGGAAAAACTCGGCGGTATACTGAAAGCCGTTATCATCGGTCATCAAATTGATGAATTAGCAAAAGAGACTTTTAAATACGGAGTTAAGGAAGCGATCGTGGTTGATCATCCCGATCTGAAAGATTACAAGACATTACCTTACAGCAGGATCCTAAGTGACCTTATTAAAGAACATCAACCGCGGGTCGTTTTGTTTGGGGCAACCATTATCGGACGCGACATTGCTCCAAGAGTAGCTTCCAATACCTTAAGCGGACTAACGGCCGATTGTACCGACCTTCAGATCTCGGATGTCACATACATGAAAAAGGATTATAAGGATCTGCTTCTGCAAATCCGTCCCGCATTCGGCGGCAATATTGTTGCAACAATTATCACACCTGATAATCCCGTTCAGATGGCGACTGTTCGTGAAGGGGTAATGGAAATGTCCGAACTTGATCATCCTGTCGACGGAAAGATCATGAAAGTTCCTTACATTGCTGAAGAAATTGATAAAACCATCAAGATCATTGAACGTTATCAGGAAGAATGCCGGGTCAATCTCAAATGTGCGCCCATCATTGTTTCAGGCGGGTACGGAATGGGCTCACGAGAGAATTTTAAATTGCTGAAAGAATTGGCTGACCTTATCGGCGGGGAAGTGGCAGGAAGTCGCGCAGCCGTAGATGCCGGTTTTGTGGATCATGAACGCCAGGTAGGTCAGACCGGAATGACCGTTCGTCCTAAACTCTATATCGCGGTCGGTATTTCCGGAGCTATCCAGCACAGGGCCGGCATGGATGAATCCAGCAAGATCATTGCCATCAATATCGACCCTGAAGCACCGATATTCGGGATCTGTCATTATAAGATCGTTGGCGATGCCATGACCGTTATTCCAGCTTTTATTGAAGCTTATAAAAATAAACTGAAGTAGGTGAGACCATGCCGAATTTTTTTACAGATAACAAAGACCTTGTGTTTCAATTCGAAAATCTGGATCTGAAATTTATTACGGAACTGACCGAACATAATTACCGGGATGCAGGAAAGTTTGATTACGCACCAAAAGATTTTGATGAAGCAAAGGAAAATTTCAGGAAAGTCCTTGAGATCGCCGGTGATATCGCGGCTAATATTATTGCACCTCTTGCACCTGAAGTTGATAAAGAAGGCGCCCATTTTAAAGATGGTGTCGTCACTTATGCGAAGGGGACACAGGAAGCATTAAAACGCCTGACCCAAGCCGACCTGATGGGCTTTACTTTACCGAGGAAATACGGAGGGCTGAATATGCCCATCAGCATTTATACCATGTCGATCGAAATGATATCCCGGGCCGATGCTTCGCTCATGAATTTGTATGGACTCCAGGATATTGCCGAGACCATCAATAAATTCGGAAGCGAAGAACAAAAAAATGAATTCTTACCAAAATTCTCCAACGGCAGTTCTACCGGAGCCCTGGTACTGACAGAACCCGATGCCGGATCGGACATTCAGGCCGTAAGTCTTAAAGCCTATCAGGATGATGCGGGGAATTGGAAACTGAAAGGAGTCAAACGCTTTATCACAAATGGCAGCGGTGATATTCTCTTGGTTTTAGCGCGTTCGGAACCTGGCACGGTTGATGGCCGCGGTCTCAGCATGTTCGTGTGTTACGGAGATGATACCGTTGTTGTCAGAAGGATCGAAGACAAGCTTGGTATTCACGGGTCCCCGACCTGTGAGCTCCAATTCAACGATACACCCTGCCAATTAGTGGGGAAACGTAAGCTTGGACTGATAAAGTACGTGATGGACTTGATGAACGGTGCGCGTCTGGGTGTTTCCGCCCAAGCCATGGGTATCTCGCAAGCGGCTTACGAGGAAGCCTTTTGCTATGCCAAAGCCCGTGAACAATTCGGGAAAGCCATCATTGAGATCCCGGCAGTAAAAAACCTGTTGATCGATATGCGCACAACCCTGGAGACCAATCGCACATTATTATATGCCACCGCCAGATCCGTTGATCTGCGCGATAAACTGGCTGAATATATCGAAGAACTTAAAGCCGACGGTAAACCGGCGGGTGATGCAATGGCCATGCAGAAGAAATACACTAGAATTGCCGCACTGCTGACCCCCCTGTGCAAACTGATCCTGACTGAATCCGCAAACAGGCTGACTTATGACTCCCTGCAGATCCATGGAGGAACAGGATACATGCGCGAGTTCAATGTGGAGCGTCTGGCACGTGATGCACGTATCACCAATATTTATGAAGGAACATCTCAATTGCAGGTCGTTGCAGCGATTGGCGGAGTGGTCAATGATCTGTATGCGGAGACTTTCGATGAGTATGAGAAAAAAGAATACAAAGGCCGATTAAGTGAGCTGGCACAGCATCTTAAAACGATCCGTGCAAGGTTTATGGAATGTCTGGAACTGATTCGTGAAAAACACGATAAGGATTTCAAGGATGCTGCATCCAAAGATCTTGTCGAAATGTACGGTTTTCTTATCACGGGCTACCTCATCCTGGATGAAGCTGAAACATATGAAGCTAAATTTCACATTGCACGGCGGTATATTTTGAGATCCCTTGCGGAAAGCCACCAAAAAGCCGATGTGATCCGTTACGGTCTGTTTTCCGACCTTGAAAACGGCGCAGCGATCATTCAATAGTGTCGTTTGCTTATCAGGAATTCAGTTTCTTAAGAAGCTGTTCCTGTTATAAAATCGTGGTGATAAACAGATAATTTGTTTATACTCTATGGTAAGCAGGAGGAATAAAAAATGAAGATCATTATCGACAGCACTTGTCAGCTTGAACCGCAATTAATAAAAGAATTTGACCTGGGTTTCATTGATTACCCGATTTTTTTGAACGGGGAAGAATATGAACATCAATGGAATGCTCCCAATGTTAGGGAACACAAGGAAAAATTTATTGAATTATTGCGAGAAAAAAATAACAAAGCGGGCACATCAGGTATTAGCAAGAAAGACCTTATCAAATGTTTTTCGCAATATGAAGATCAACAAATACTTTTGATCATTCAGTCACTAAATAACACCAAAGCTACAGCAAGCGCTTTAGAGAAAGTGTTAAACGAACACCCGGAATTCGATGTTAAAGTATTTGATACGGAAATACTGGCTTCCGGAGTCGGTGCCCAGGGATTGGCATTGCTTCGTGAGCTTAAGACTAAGAAGATGTCGCGTGATGAATGTTATGCCGTGTTGGAAAAAAATCGCAAGCACGCTTATGTTGTGGGTTTGCTTTACGATCTGTTTTATGTTCATCGCAGCGGACGGCTCGGCTTGGCTAAAGCGGTCATGGCGACAGCGATGGGCTTGTACCCCTTGCTTTCTTCCGCTCCACAATCGGGAATGTTAAAGTCGACAGGAAAAGTCAGGAATTATAAACAGGCAAATGCCCGTTTTTTGGATGAAATAAAAAAACAAATGAACGAACATAACAGCAATAAACTTACGGTCACTATGGCTTATACGAATGATCACAATAAAGAATGCCTTCACATGAAGGAACTTTTAATGAATACCGCCGAAGACCTTAATTATGACATTGAAGTATATATCAATTATTCAAACTTCAGTTTACTTCCTCATATGGGTCCTGATTTTTATGAAATGGGCTACGTTGTCCATACGTAAAAATCATAGCTTTAAAATAATTTTTTGTTTATACTTTAGACAAATCAGGAGGAATGACAATGAAGATCATTATTGACAGTACTTGTCAACTCGAACCCGAACGGATTAAAGAACTTGGTTTGACCATCGTAGATATGCCTATCCTCATGAATGGTGAAGTTTATCCTCAGTCATGGGATATGCCGAATTGGAAAGAAGAAAAAGAAAAATTCGTAGAACTGATGCGCGATAAGAAGAACAAAATGACCACTGTCGGCGCAACCGAATCCCAATTCGTGGAAGCATTCGAAAAAAATAAGGGCGAAGAGATGATCCTGATCACTCAGGCCCTGAGAAATACGAAAGCAACGGCAGACGGTCTGGCTGCAGCTCTAAAAAATCATCCTGAATACGACGTGAAACCCTTTGACAGTAAAAGTTTGGTTTCTGGTGTGGGTGTTCAGCTTCTGGCCATGTTGAATGAGATCAAAGGCAAAGATGCAACACGCGATGAATGTCTGGCTATCCTTGAAAAAAATCGTGATAACACCCATGTGATGGGAGCTCTTAACGATCTTTTCTATTTACATAGAGGCGGACGGGTCGGTCTTGCCGCTGCAGTGATGGGAACCGCTATCGGCATTCTTCCTTTGCTTTATGCTGTACCCGGGTCTGGAGAAATAAAGGCTATGGGAAAAGCACGCAACTATAAGCAGGCATGCGCACGCTTTATATCTACCATTAAAGAGCAAATGGCTGAAAAGAACAGCAAGAGGATCACTGTTGCCATGTCCTATGTCGGCACACATGATAAAGAGTGCCTATATATGAAAAAATTATTCGAAAATGCAGCCGAAGAGCTTGGCTGGGACCTGTATTTTGAATTGAATTATTCGAATTTTGCACATATGCCCCATCTGGGCCCGGACTATTTCGAAATGGGCTATGTTATTGGAACGTAATTGAGAAAGAAAACCTTTTATGAAGATCAATAGATTTATCTCGTCCCTTGAAGGGGGCCTTGATTATTTTAAAGCCAATTATCACACCATAGACAATTTGAATGTTTTCCCGGTTCCCGATGGCGATACGGGCGTGAACATGCTATTGACCTTTCAACCTGCTATCGAAGCGATACGGGAAAAAGCCGAACACAACTATGAATCAGTATTAAAGATCTTGCAGGATGTCTGCACTATGAACAGCCGGGGGAACTCCGGCTTTATCCTTTCGCGTTTTATTTCCGGATTTTCAAGTGTTATTCTGGAACACGGAGATATCAATCCGGACATCCTGACGGAAGCTTTCATACATGGCCATTATATCTCGAAAACCTCTGTTTCCACACCCCGCGATGGTACAATGCTGTCAGTTTTTGAAGCCATTTCCAAAGCCATGGAAAAGGCCAGATCGGAAAGTGTTTTGGATCATTTCAAACTGGCGGTTGAAGCCGGTCGAAAAGAAGTGTTCGTGTCGCCCGAAAAACTCCCTGTTCTAAAAAAGGCTGGCGTTGTCGATTCCGGAGCATTGGGATTTGTTTTCATTCTCGAAGGTATGAAACGCAGCATGACGGGAGAAGAGATCAAGATCGAGAACGAAGCAGATTATCGTTTTGAACCCGATGAAGATTCCAGTATGGAAGAATTGATGGATATCACTCATCGTTATTGCACAGAACTGATGATCCGAAGAAAAGGGAATAACATCAAAGAAAACCTGGAGAATTATCTCAATGATATCGGTGACAGTGTTGCATTGCTTATTAACGAGGATATAATAAAATTACACGTTCACACCAATGAACCCGAGGAAGTGGTTGAAAAACTTTCTTCTTATGGTATTATTGAGAATAAGAAGATCGAAGATATGCAGAAGCAGATCGAAGAGGAATTCGCACGTTTTCATCATGAGAATGAGATCGGTGTACTGGCGCTGGTCCCGGGCGAAGGATTTCGTTCTATTTTACATGATTTTGAACCGGATCTGGACGTTCTGGTCTATGGAAAAAATCTGCCTAAAACGGAAGATATCCTTAATCATGTCAATCAAATGCCCTATGAAGTCATTATCGTTCTGGCAAATGATAAAAATATCATACCTGCAGTTCAACTTGTCAGGAATGAAACATCAAAGCATATTGAGATCTTTCCAAGTAAAAATGTGATCCAGGGTATTGCAGCTGTCATGGGATTTGTCAAGAACGCCAGTTGGGAAGAAAATCTCAACCAAATGACCTCCTCTATGGATCTTGTAGACAGTATAAGCGTGTATAAAAGCGTTAAAGATTCTAAATTTGCCGGTATATCAATTCCCAAAGATCATTATTTTGCCGTGATGAATGGAAATGTTATTGCTGTTAACATTGAGTTCGAAGCAACTGTCATGACGGCCATTATGTCTGCTGATCCCGATGAAAGAATGACAATAAGTTTATACTACAATGATAAAATAAAAGCAAAAGAACTTGAGCCGATCACTACAAAGCTCGAGTCTGAACATGAAGATATTGAATTCGAAGTCCGTTACGGCGGTCAGCATACGGCTTTACTGCTAATAGGTCTGGAATAAAAGAATCAAATAACGGAGAATTATAATGTTTTATCTTGTTTTGGTATCCGGTTTGATCATTGGCTACCTCTCAGGGTCGGTCAGCTATGCGCGAATTTTTTCCCGATTGGGGAAAGGTGTTGATATTACAAAGGTTGGCAACGGCAATCCCGGCACTTCAAATGTCTCTCGGGAGATAGGAGTATTTTGGGGAGTTATGACACTGATTTTTGATGCCTTGAAAGGTTCGGCTATAATGCTTCTTTACAAATGGTTGTTCTTTTCATCGGATCCCGTCTTTGCTGTGGAATTCCCATTTGACGGCGCTGAATTTCTGGCGATAATGTTTATCGGCATCGCCGCTATCTACGGTCACGGTTTTCCTGTCTTTTATAAATTCAAAGGTGGCGGATCCATTGGTGTCCTGTTCGGCTGTTGGATGTTTCTGATCTACCCCCAATTCCTTATTAATATTGCGGCCGCCTATATTATCGTAAAGATTTTCTTTTCAAAGCAAAAATATCCCATGGGACGCATGACGCCCTTTGTTTTTCTTTTTACAACGCCCTTATATATGCTTATAGAAAGTCTGGTATCCAAAGAGTGGCACCCTTTTCATCCCGGGTCTGTCTTGTTCGACCATATCGGATGGGGAGATCATTTTGTGTTGTTCAACGGGAACGGCTGGATGCTTATCGCCGGGTTGCTGGTTTTCGGTATTGCGGTAATCCCGCCGAATTTGAGATTGCTGCGAAGCAAGGAGATCCTTGCGGAAAGTGAAAAGTAGAAGTATACAGTAACTTTTCAAGGCAAAGTACAAAAGGAAAAAGTAGAGACGCAGCAACCTGTCCTCCGTAGCTCGAGGAGCGAAGGGGGATGCTGCGTCTCTTTATATTATAACATCATTTCATGGCGAGCGGCGATAATTATGATACAAATGTAAAGCCACAACATGGTGTGGCTTTTTTAAATGCGACAGATTATTATGTAGATAAAATAAAAAACCCTGAATTTCTTCAGGGCTTTTATATATGTTGTTTCCCGATTTCGGGTCATTTATAACAATTCACGGATTAATCCATCTTCACTTCGGTAGACAAATGTCTGTACCACAGGAAGTAAAGTCCGACACTGAGGCCGATGAAGATTATGCCAAGCCATAAAGCTTGTGTCCAGGCTTTGAAAACCAGGTTCATCATGAACATGAAAAGAACCAACTGCCAGGGTACGGCGATGAACGTGGCAAAAATGTCTCTGCGATTCTCTTTTTTAATGGCCAATTTTGTATGGTCTGGCAGACTTTCTCTGAATCTGCCCCAAGCACCGAATGGACGCGTGATATTGTAGAAATTCTGTGTTGTTTTATCATCAATGGGTTTGGTTAACAAGGTTCCTACAATAATGCCTGCCAGCGACATAATGGATGCAACCAGAAATCCGTAATATTCGGGGGTTAGAGTATCTGATAATACACCGGTTCGCATAAAGACTTTCCACACGATGGCAGTTATCATACCCGTCGCCACACCGATGGCATATCCGTAACCGTTCAAACGGCTCCAATACCAGCGAACCAGTTGAGGTACTAACAAACCGGCACCAAGTCCCATGGTGATCCAGGACCAGATCTCATTGATGTTCTTGATAAAAACGGTCAAAAGCAAACCAAGTAAAACGATTACGATTGATGAACCGTATGAATGCTGCATGAGTTTCTTATGATTTGCATGTGGATTGATATATTTCTGATAGATATCTTTAACCCAATAAGCGGCCCCCGCATTAACTGTGGAATCAAAAGTTGACATTGCCGCAGCCATCAAGCCTGCTATCAGGAACCCTTTGATCCCAATCGGTAAAGCGGTTATAACCATTGGCAGAACCATTTCCGGATCTGAGATCTGAGTACCCATTGAAATACCCCAGATAGCCAATGCTGCAATGAATGGCCAGCGGAAGGAAAGTAATCCGGTCCAGAACAGGGACAAGAAACCGGCTTCTTTATCGTTCTTGGCGGCATAATAACGCTGGATCATATAATTACCGGTTCCGCCGCTGCCTTCGAGAATGGTTTTGAACAGATAGAACATGACCAAGACGCCGAAGACGTTATACATTGAGTAATCGGACTGAGCGGGAATATTCAGCCGCCATTGCGGAGCAAGGTTTACCCACTCTTTCCAGGTGGTTGCCTGGTGCATGAATCCCCCGTCTTTCAAGGGCAAGGCAACCGTAAATTGTTCGGGTAACTCAAGTCCCATCGATCTGATCACAATATACATAATGGCAAGAAAGATCAATACTCCCTGAAATACATCTGTCCAGATCACACCGTAAAGACCGGAGGCCACGGTATAGATCATGGCGATCGCTATCAGGATCAGGGCGGCCCAGAATTCAGTGCTGATCACAACATTGCCTATCGTTATATTCCATGAGTCCGGAATTCCCAGGAAAGAGTCCAGAAATTTACCGCCACCGATCGCAAAGTAAGTGATCATGGCAATTGTAAAAATGATGGATGTAATAGCTTGTATCAGTCTGGCGACATCACCCTGAGGGCCTTTGCCGAAACGAAGTGTCATCCATTCTGCAACGGTCATTACCTTGGACCTTCGGTTCCATTTTCCCATAAAGATCATCAGGAATGCCATGATAAGCGTGACACCGCCGCGGATCTCAATATAAAATCCCTTGGCACCTATAGCATAGACCAGCGCGACAATGATCATGGTTCCGCTGATATCAAGATTCGAAGACATGCCGGAAGCTCCCAATGCCCACCAGGGCAGATTCCGGTTGCCAAGGAAGTAAGACTCAATACCCTCCTTTGCTTTTCGCTGCATCAACAATCCAACAACGACCATCGCCGTTAAATAAACCGCAACGATGATATAGTCTACAGTATGCATATCGATCTCCTTATAAAAATCCTATATTTAATCCGTTCCTGTCTTTTGAAACATACTGTCAATGTTTCATTTATTTCTTTAAGATCACCCCGGAGGAAGGTTCCAGGGTTATGTAATTCAGCACACGCTTATCCTCATAAGGGTGCGTAGAGAATAAATATGACCACATGCCTGCCGGCAGATTATAAAATGCCGTTTTGTCTTTTGAACCGTTGATCAATATCAGCAGATCTTCGTCTGAATCTTTCAGGGGATGTATCCTGTAGCCGATGCCGAATTCACTGTCTGCATAAAAAGGTTCCAGCGCATCCCTGGATGCTTTTCTCAATTGAGGGTAGATCTGCCTTAACCTGAATACAGAGGAATAAAATTTAACCAATTCTTTGTTTGCATTGGCTATCTTGTAGTTTATATAATTTGTAGAGTTGTCTTTATTGTATGAATTCCTGTCGATCATTCCCTGTTGTGGATCAGGGATTTCGTTTTTTTCAATAACTTTGCTTCTGCCGAATTCCTGTCCGGAATGGATCATGGCAAGTCCCTGGGATGTTCCAAGAATAAATGCGCCGAGTTTATGATAACGAAGTTCCTCCGGACTTAGGAGATGGTGGGTCTCAAGATCCTCAATGACCTTGTTCTCTTCCGCTTTTCCCAGATAGACCCTGACAAAATCACCAAAAGTCTCATCGTCATGAGATTCAAGATAATTGACGGAATGCCGTGCATCGAGATATTGTCCGCCGTCATCCTGAAGTGAGCCCATGAGGAATCTCATAACGTTTGATCGGGTGACGCCTTCATCCCAATTCCCAAAAATAAATCCCGGGCGCGTATGAGGGTTTTGACCTTTTATCCCGTTCCTGAAGCGATCATTCCATGAACCCCATCCAAGTTCCGAGAAATGCTCCGGGTTATACTTTCCGCCGCCCCAGGGTTCGGCAACGATCACCACGTTTGGATTGACCATGCGGGCTTCACGTATGATCTCGTCAAGCGTTCCGTCATCAATCAAGGCTCCAAGGTCAAATCGAAAACCGTCGATATGATATTCTTTCATCCAGAACAGAACGCTTTCAACGATCATTTTTCTGGACATGGCCCGCTCTGTTTTAAAATCATTTCCGCAACCGCTCAATGAAATGAAGTCCTGATCTTCATCCAAACGATAATAATATTTCTTGTCGATCATCTTGAAAGGATTGGGATCATAAGTGCTGGTATGATTATAGACAACATCCATAATGACCGCGATCCCGGCTTTGTGAAGATTCTTGACCAGAGTCTTGAATTCCAGGACACTTTTGCCCTTATCATCAATGAAGGCATCTTTTTCCATATTTCCTTTGGAACCGTAATAATTTTCCGGTGTAAAGAAGAATGTGCTCATGTAACCCCAATGATTTCTCTCATAAGGATTCCAGGTATTAAAAAGTGCGGTAGATGAATCGCGATAGGGGATCTCAATGTTCGCAAAATCATGAAGAGGCAAAAATTCTACAGCATTGATGCCAAGATTTTTAAGATAATTTATTTTCTCGATCATACCCAGATAGGTACCGGGTTGATCAACTCCGGAGCTGGGATGGGCGGTCATATCGCGGACGTGAGCCTCATAAATAATAAGGTCTCTGGGATCTTGCGGTTTTAGCCAGCTATCGCCTTCCCAATCAAAGTTGTCTCTGTAAATGTAGGTTCTTGCATTGATGTGATAATTGTTTTGAGTGGAAACGACTTCGGAATAGGGGTCGGGAACCAGGACGTTCCTGTTGAACATATCTCCTTTTCCGTTCTCAGCTATGATGTAATAACCGTAATATTTGTTCCACAACCGTTTTTTGGTTGAGAATTCCCAAACGCCATTATCGTCACGGGTCATAAAATAAGTTTCATAAGCCGGGCCCTTGGCTGAACGGAACAACGCAAGTTCCACCTGATTGGCGCGGGGTGCAAATACTCTAAATGTGAAATGCCCGTTCTCGATCGTTAATCCAAGATCCTTGTCAGAATATAATTCATCGAATCTTTCAACGGGAATAGCCGGAACCGGTTTGACGGGTTGCGCGGCATTTTCCTGAAATGCGCAGTTAAAAAAGGACACTGCAAGAGCAAGGAGCAAAAGCGCTTTTTTCATGACCGATGTGTCTCCATATTAAAATTCATAGGAAATATACGAGGATAAAGGCAAAAGGCAAAAGTAAAATGGCAAAAGTAAGCACTGAGCTCTGAGAAAATTCCAAATATTCTGACTGCTCAGCGTCCATCGCCCGGTGCCCAACTCCTGCTTACATTTGCTTGTTGGAGTTTGTCTCTAGTATCTTTACAAATTAACCTCAAAATTCATTGTATTATCAACCTGTATTAAGTATTTTTCATTTGACCTCAGGCCTTTTCGGCGGCATATTTGCCGAACCCCGTCAGGTCCGGAAGGAAGCAGCGGTAAGCGATTATTCCGTGCGCAAAGTGACCTGGGGTCTTTTTATTGATTAAGCAGGGAATATTTATGAGTCATCAGGTCATTTCATTAAAATATCGTCCGCAGCGATTTGAGGACGTTATTGGTCAAGAACATATTACCATTACACTGAAAAACGCAATTGAAAAAAACCGGCTTGGTCATGCATATATATTTTCCGGACCTCGCGGAACGGGAAAGACCACAACAGCCCGATTATTGGCTAAAGTCGTAAATTGTGAAAATCCTCAAGACGGGAATCCGTGTAATGAATGTACAAGTTGTCGAGAGATCACCGAAGGCAGAAGCCTGGATGTTCTTGAAATAGACGGAGCATCGAATCGAGGGATCGACAGTATCCGTGATCTTCGCGAGCAGGTAAAATATCCTCCCACGAGAGGAAAATATAAAGTTTATATCATTGATGAATTTCATCAGATAACAAAAGATGCCTTTAATGCTCTTCTAAAAACTCTGGAAGAGCCGCCCAAACATATTCTGTTCATTTTCGCGACTACAGAGCTTCATAAAGTCCTTCCGACCATTTTAAGCCGTTGCCAGCGATTTGAATTCAAGCGTATACCCCTGCTTCAGGTCATGGAGTTGTTAAAAAATATTGCAAAACAGGAAGGTATTTCCATAGATGATGATTCACTGTTGTTGATAGCAAAAAAAGGGGATGGCAGCATCCGTGACAGTGAGAGTATTCTGGAACAAGTCATTGCTTTTTCGGACAAGGACATCAGTTATGAGTCTATCTTGAATATTCTGGGAGTGATCCGGGAAGAGGTCTATTTCGAAATGTTCCAGGCTTTAATGAATTCGCAAGCTGAAAAAGCGATCGATATCATTGACAATATGCTGATGCATGGTTATGATCTTGCTGAATTTGTTTCCATGTTCTCGATCTTTCTGCGCGATCTGTATATGGTAAAGGCTCACGGATCAGCCGATATCTTGAATACCACAGAGAATTTGAAAAAGAATTACACAGATCTTGCCAAAACGCAAGATGCACATACATTGATAAGAATGCTGGCCATAGTAAATGACGAAATGCCGAAGATATCACGCTCTTCCAATACCAAAATATTGGTTGAAACACTCTTTATTAAGCTCTCGAACCTTCAGGATTTGCGGGAGCTTGACGAAGTGATCGGTCAGATCCAACGCAGTTTTCCGCAGCCGGCAGTTTCCCAAAATGAACAAACGACGTCCCCCAAAGTCACTCAGGCATCTAAATCCCGGCCGGAGAATACATCCCCTAAATCGACATCTTCACAAAGCTCTTATAAAAGCCCGATCTTGAATGGGAATTATGGAAACGGTAAACCATCTACAGACAATTCACAAAGCTCTGAACGACCTCAAGAAAAGACAACAGGATCTGAGCCGGATCAGCCCTCTCAAGACGGTGGTCACGCGATCTCGTTTGAAGATATAAGATCAAATTGGGAAAAAGTAATTGAATGCATTCAACCCAAGAAACCGGCCGTTGCGAGCTTGCTGTGCAACGTGGGGATTTCAAGCTTAAGAAACGGTACATTAATTCTCGCTGTTGAAGATGAATATTCATTCAATACGATCGGTCGAAATGAAAAAATTATTTGCTCTTGTCTTGAAATTGTCTTTAAAGAAAAGCTATTGATCAAGATCGATAAAAAGGAAGTTGCTGAATCCCAGCGTGTTATCAAAAAACAGAAAATTGATGAAGCGGCGAAAAAAGTAATCCAAAGTTTTGAGGGTGAGTTACTATAATATATTGACAAACTTTAATAATTGAGCTAAATTAAATGGATTTTGTTGGCTAAGAATCATCTTTAACGAAAATGTTAAAAATCCAATAATTCAATTTATTCGAATTACTAAACACTAAGGAGTTGTTATATGAGGCTAAAACGGATATTAGTGGTGCTCGTGTTGGCTTTAGGCATATCTTTTGCCGGAACGACCGGAAAGATCTCCGGATATGTTTATGATGCCGCCACGGGAGAACCGCTTCCCGGAGCAAACGTATTGATAAAAAATACGTCTTTGGGAGCAGCTACCAATGCGGAGGGCTTTTATGTGATCTTAAATATTCCTCCGGGAAAGCAAGAGGTCATGGCAACCTATATCGGTTATGCAACCGTGCAGCAGACGGATGTAATGGTCAATATCGACCTGACAACCCCTCTTAATTTCAACATGCAGGTTGAAGCCTACAAGGGAGAAGAGATCATTGTAACGGCAGAACGTAAACCTGTACAGGTTGATATCGCTTCCAGCCAGGTTAACATCAGCAAAGATGAGATCAACGACCTTCCTGCAACCAACGTTAGCGATGTGGTCGGCATGGAAGCCGGTATGAGCGGCCTGTCCGTTCGTTCGGGTGATCTTGATGAAACCACTGTTTTGGTTGATGGTTTGGCAATGAAAGACAGCCGTACCGGGGATCCCATCTCAACGGTTTCACTGGCATCGATCGAGCAGATCATGGTTCAGTCCGGTGGGTTCAGCGCCGAATACAGCGATTTACAGTCCGGCGTGGTCAGTATTGTTACAAAAGAAGGCGATAATGAAACCTATAATTTGAACCTTAACCTTAAATACAGTCCGTATACACCTAAGAACTTTGCTTTTACGGATATCAGCGGGAATACGGTTATTTCCATGTTCGACGAAAACTCGATTTTTCTACGTCCTTATCTTGATGAAGATGTATGTTGGACGGGCACCGGCAGCGGTGCATGGGATCTTGCCACTCAAGGCGAATATCCCGAATTTGTCGGCTGGAATGCAATCAGTCAAGGTCTAATGAATGATGATGATCCTACGAACGATCTGTCGCCGCAGGCTCTTCAGGAACAGTTCAGATACCTTGTTCGCCGGGGTGATGATTTTTATGAAAAGAAAATCCCCGATTACAACGTGGATCTGGGTTTAAGCGGACCTTTCCCTTTTATTTCCGAACAGTTGGGAAATCTTAGGTTCTATACGACTTTGGTTGCAAATCAGAATGCTTATCTGCAGCCGCTTGCAACGGATAAATACAACGACTGGACCTGGACCGGCAAATTTACGGCTGATATTTCAACCAAGATGAAACTCAGCTTGTTCAGCATGCAAAATAAATATTTTGGAACGGCAACCAGTCTTTCCGGTACGCCGGGTGTTTATACGACCGGCTCCGGCGCTGTTGACGGCGGATGGTCAATGTCCCGTTTGTTTTATCCGAACTACTACGGTTTGACCCAACGCTATAACCAGATGTATGCTGCAACTTTAAAGAATATTGTAAATGAAACAACATTCTGGGAAAGCAGTATTGAGTATTCAAGCACCGCATATCTCAGTCACGAAGCCGGTGCTCGCGATACAACGACCCATAATATTTTTGAAGGAGTCGACGGAGTAGAACTCTTCATGGATGAACGTCCTTACGGTTTTAACAATATGAACGAAACCACTTATGCCAGTACGAACTTTTTTACCGGTTACGTTCAATGGCCGTACGACAGTACAAAGACTTCATATTTTAAAGCAAAATATGATATTAAATCTCAGATCAATGATAGGAATGAAGTTAAAGCCGGGGCACAGTTCCAATATTGGAATTACAATATGAACTATGGTTCATATCGTTCACTGTCCGCTTCAAACGCCACGAACACTCTGTGGCAGCAGGATCCTTTCCAGTTAGATGCTTTTATCACCGACAAGATCGAGTATGAAGGTTTTGTCGCTCAGGTTGGTGTACGTGCAGAATACTGGAATCCAAATACCATGTGGTATAACATGGATTCTCTGCAGTGGAGAGAAGATTTCCTCAGCGATCTTTATAAAACCTATGGTCTTGACGATTCTCTTGAAGCGGCAACTTTCCCAAGAAGAAGGGCAAGGGGTCAATTCCATCTGATGCCTCGTATCGGTATTTCACATCCTATAACCGAGACATCTAAACTTTATTTCAACTACGGGCACATGTATCAGAAGATGGATCCGGATTATTATTTCCAGATGCGCCGCTACAATGATTACAGTCTCTCATGGATAGGCGATCCCGAATTAAAATTCGAACGTACCGTTTCCTATGAGTTGGGATTTGACCAGGCGATCGGCACAGAGTATTTGATCCATATTGCCGCCTATTATAAAGATAAGAACAATCAGGCAACAACAACGACCTATCGCCCCATTACCGGAGATAATTACACGGTCAGCGATGACAGATATTATCAGGATATCCGCGGACTGGAAGTAACGCTCAAGAAACAGCGCGGCGATTGGTTCCGCGGTTTTATTAATCTGAATTACAGTGCCTACAGTACAGGCACCTTTGCCTGGCCAAGTGTTTATGAAGATGAAGGATCTGACGGATATTGGAACATGATCCAGAACACGGAAAGTAAAAAACAGACAAAATCAATTCCTCGTCCTTCCGTTAAAACCAACCTTGTTTTCCGTACGCCTTCTGATTATGGAAATCTTTTGGGTAACTGGAGTCTGTCAGTGCGCGGTGCATGGTCGGACGCCGGTTATTATGTCAGCAGAACAAGAGGTTTCTACTCTAATATTATCGAGATCCGCGATGCTTGGTCATGTGATGTCAAGCTATTCAAACCTTTCCGTTTCGGAAAGATGAATGTTTCATTCGTTATGGAAATTGATAATGTATTCAATCTGAGAAGATTGAGTCTTGCAGGTCAGGCGCTCGGATCATCTTACGGTCTGGTCGATGGCTATCAATTTGATAATTATTTTGAATCTTTGCATTTCCCGACCGCTGCATACGAAGAAACGGACCAAGATCACTTGTCACCGGCTTATTATCCTGAAGGAGCAGATTCGAAAGCCGATAAATATCTTGATTATCGTGTTTCCGGCGTAGACTATCAACCGATGAGTTTTGCAAACAACCTGACACAGGTCACAGATCCTTCGATCATTTATTATGTCGAAGAAACCGAAGCCTGGTCACGGGTCGTGAACGGAGCTATCGAAGAAGTACCGGATGCTGAGATCATCGATGTGATCAACAATAATGCATATATCGATAATCCTCCCAACACACCGTATTTGTTCCTCTATCCGAGAGATATATATGTCGGTTTGCAGTTTTCAATTGACCTTTAATAAAAAGAGAGCAAAATATGAAAAAGAAAGAATTATCAAAATTAATACTTGTAATGTTGATCATATCGCTGACGGCGGTTTCTTTTGGAGCCACCCGTTATAAGTGGATCACGATCGGCTCTCTGCAGAACTTCTACTACGATACCGGAACAGAACGAGAAGAAGTTGTTTACGCACAACAGCAATGGGGTTTTACCTGGGAATCCTTCTTCCGTGATCAGGATATGCAGGCCGCAAAAGGCATGTGGATCGGAGTGAAAAATTTCTTTGATCCCGTGATGAACCGTGTATATCCTTATAAAATTGCACATAACGGACCTCGCGCTGTAACGGATATTGAGATCAGAGAATATATTCCGCAGGATATGAGATTGCTTGCCCGCTACGATCATCCCGATGTTTATGTGGATGACAGCGAAGGCAGCGATATGATAAATGGTTCAAATGCGAAGAATGACGATATTGACGAAGTCGATCCCAGCTTAATTGCCGATCGTGTTTTTGTCAACGAAGTCAATACTTCCGTAGGTATCAGTTTTACCCGTAACGTATATGCCGTTTCTCAGCAGAATTACGACAATATCCATATCATTGAATATGAATTTGAGAATACCGGTATATATAATGCAGACGGAGATGTTTACGAACAGACACTGGAAGACGTTTACTTTCATTGGCAATGGCGTGACGCCATCGCTCAGGAAGGTTGCTGGAACGGTACTTATACTGCTACGCACCGTCATTGGATATCAACAAGCGTCCGCGACGTTCGTTGGGGATACAGCATGATGTTTGATGTCATGGGTGAAGATCAGGAAAATGCAACAATGACTTCAACTTACGAAGATATGACCGGCCAGGAAGCTAAAGACGATGAAGGTAAGTGGATGCGCGGATATGTCGCATGGATGGGACATTGGTCCGATTTCGGTTATGATAATATCGGATCCCCCAATGTTGTAGGAATTGCGCATAACGGTCTTCCTGCCTTGAACGACGGACGATTGGGTGCGGCGCAATATAAAGGAATGGTCGTGATCCATGCCGATACGTCACCGTCTGACAATACGGATGATCCGGCGCAGCCGAAATCGAATTCATACATCAATTCGAATGATACATATACTTTCACTGCCGGTCTGGATCAATATGATGAAACCGGTATGACCTTTAAATATAACAGATATATGGCTAACGGTAACCGAGGCAGTTTTGCGGAAAGGGTCTGGGAAACGACCGGTGGAGATGCGGGAACTTTTTCTTCCAATACATCAGCCGCAGGTTATTCACAGATGCTTGCATTCGGACCTTACCAAATGGCACCGGGTGACAAGATCAAGATCGTTTACGCGGAATGTGCAGACGGACTTGGTCATGACTATGGCTATGAAGTCGGTCAAAAATGGATGAAAGCAAGGAAGGGCGCAACACTGACCGTCGTTGATCCTGCCAATCCTTCTGCAACCATGACGATCAACTCGGATA
>CAYVLJ010000006.1:0-23992 GCA_964452375.1 uncultured bacterium
ATATCAAAAAGCTGACTAATATACCCTTTAACTACTGGTTTGTCAAGAAGTTGCATAAAAGTGTATAAGCGATCAAAACACTTGAGGTAAATTTTTGAATGTTTATGCGGATTTTTCTTTGTCAGCCAGCAAATATCCTACCTCAATCCCAATACCTATCCCAGCTCCGATCAACAGACCGATCAGCATATTCTTGAATATTAAGGCGGAAGTGATCGCCTCGGTAAAAATGGCGGATAAAATAAATGTATTGCTTACAAAAAAGATGGACAGGATCGTTGCAAGGATAAGCGGGCGAAGATATCGGGCGGTTTCCAAATGATCGAAGATCAGTAATGCATAAATGAAAACGGAGATGGTCAGGGCCGCATCGTAAAAAATATGCGATAAGAAGAAATGGGCACCTGTTAAAAAATATAACCCCACAAACAACAATAAAAGGGCAATAAGTGAATTGAAATATTTTTGGGTTTTCAATATTGAAAATATCAACGATCCGATAAAGCCGAAAGAAACGAACTGAAAAAGCGCATTATCGATATCAAAAATCCTCATTCCGTAAAAAGCGACTCCAATTATGATCGGAAAAAGTGTTCCAAAAAGTAAAATTGATGTAAAAGTTCTGAAATTGATCTTCATATTGACCCCTTTATCCTGTGTTATGAAAATTTAAACAGGAATACGATCTAAAAACAAGGAGTTATATGATTAAATATAAAAGGGACAGTCAAGACTGTCCCACACATTATCGTAAATATTTTCATTTCAAAGAAGTATCTATTTCGCCAATAATACTTTCTTTAAATCACTCTTTTTACCACTTGTTACTTCAACTAAATAGATACCCGATGCAACATCTTCAGCTTGCCATTGCAATTCGTAATTTCCGGCTTTTTGGTACTTATCCTCAAGATTGGCGATGATTTTACCTTGAAGATCCAAAATATTGATCTTCGTTTGTGCACCATCGGTCAGACCATAACGAATCGTAAGGGTTGGATTAAAGGGATTAGGAAATGCTGACTGCAAACCGAACTCAGCCGGCATTTGTCCAGGTTTTTCAGAAACCGTGATCTCAACGGCATCGTGCCAAACGATCTTATTGGAAAGATCAATATCACCCAAGCGATATTGATAGGTCATTCCGGGTAGCACAATCTCATCCAACCAACTATAGTTGTGAGTTTCGCTGGTCGTGCCATGTCCTTCCAGTGAAGGATCTCGATGAAAATCAATCAGGTTTTGCCACTCGGCACCGGTTGTTTTTCTTTGAATGACAAATCCGCTGTTCTCGGTCTCTGAAGCGGTTTGCCAGCATAATTTGACCTTTCCATTTTCTTCTGTAACCTCGAATGCGGATAATTCGATAGGTAAAGCCGTTTCGCCTTCCCCTGTTTTAAGTGTAACATCAGCAATATCTTCGTAGGCCCAATCATGGATCGTGATTTTTGTATCATGTGGAGACAATTGCACACTTACTCTGATCCAACCATAATGGCTACTGCCCGATATATTAAAATAGATACCTATAAACTTATGGTCGGCATCACTTGCCCAAGGACCTAAATTAGAGGTATCGGTTTGGCTGGTCGTTGAAGATGTAATCGTTTTAAAATAGTATAATCTCGCCATGGCATCCGGAAACCAATCGTGAAAAGCTTTATATGAACTTAAAGTATAATCCGCTCCCAGTTTTTTTATATATGCACTGTCAAAGACAGCTTCATTCCCCCCTGAAAGTAACATATATATACTGGATGTTGTCATATAATATTTATAGGGTGTAGAAGTGGAGTAAAAAGTATGTTTCAAATGTCTAAATCTTACATCATTAACTTCATCGTCATTCATATCTAAATAATATAAATTATTCGACACATCAATAACTATATCTGCTGGATCAACATAAACAATATCTCCTTCAGCAACCGTTGGAGAAAGTAATAAAGCAGCACCGGCAAGTGCCGAATAACCCGTAATCTTGCTCAACAACAGTTTTTCTTCAAAATTCAATGTTTTCTTTTTCATTTTTTCCTCCAATCAATGTCTTCCTAAATCTCCCGATGGAATTATTATTATGGAATTTCCTACATTTATTTAAACTCTTCTTTCTTTTCTCTGTACAATAGTTTATCTACAGCCAAGATCATTTTTTTTTCATCTAACGTATTCTCGAAAAATCCATTGATCTTTTTGATCTCGTTTTCGGGTGCCAGCACAAGGTCACGATACGGAATCTCAACGAACTGTATATTCATTTTTTTCAACATCATTGTCTTGACTATTTTCAATTGTTTCTCAAAGGTCATTTTCAAGATCTTGGGGTCGGCTTTTTGTGGTATCCCTAATCGTTGCAGCATTTTTGCTTGTGAGCTTAAAACTTCATCAATATCGCGTTGCATAAAGATGATCTTGTACTTAAATTTATCCGGCAGAAATGCAAGCAATCCTGAGATCACTTTGATCACTTTCCCGTCTGCTTCATCCAACCAAGAACTATCCTTCATCAGGGTTTTTACTTTTTCATACTCGTAGTACCCTTTTTGATTATTATCATCTGCTTTACGAACGCCATCATTCATAATCTGCATACCGGCTTTTTCAAGCATTTGCATCATGAGAGAGGTGCCGCTGCGCGGTAATCCAGATACGATAGTGATCATGTTTTTTCCTTCTTCATTTTAAGCGGTTTAATCTTGCTTTCAATAAAACCCTCATGCTCTTTTACTTTTTCCGGTTTATGAAGAATATCTTTATAAAGTTTGATCAATCTTTTATGCGCTTTTTCCATACCGGGCGCCTGTTGAACGGCGACCTGATAGGCTTCCAGGGCCCTGTCGTAATATTTCAATCTTAACAAGGCTTCTCCCAAGAAATAGTGAGCTGCCGGGAAAAAGTATTTCAATGAAACGGCCGCGATCAACTGCTCGGCAGCATCCATGTTCTTTTTCAACTTCAAATAGATTCTCCCAAGACCAAAATGGCTCATGGGTGAACTGGGATTGATGTCTATACATTCCAAATAACATGTTTCTGCTTTGGTATACATCTTTTTCATCAAGTATACATTTCCCAGCTCCAGCGTAACCGTAAAATTATCTTTAGACGTGTTCTTTGCTTTTTCAAGATAGTTCAATGCCTGATCCGTTTCGCCTTTTTTCAACCACAACCGTGCTTCCAGCAAATTAGTTTGTGCCGCACTATTTGGGAATGCTTTCTGAAGCTCTTTAAGGATGCGCATACCGTCGTCCGGGCGATTCAATTCAAGATAACATTTGATAAGATATTGACCATAACGAGCTTGGTCGGGTGCTTCTTTATAAATAATTTCAAGAATATCCAAAGCCTCCTGAGGACGATTGGAATCAAGATAAGTACGAGCAAGATAAAATTTAGATTCACGATTTGTTTTATCCACGTGTTCCTTTTTATCTTCGCCCGGCGCTTCGATATAACCTAATGCGATCAATTGTTCCATAGCTTCTTTATCCGCCCAGGGATCGCTTCGCTGTTCTTCGGAGTGCATGCCGCAATCACCGGGAATATTCTCCCAGCTGGGGACATAATCCGGGGCTTTAGGATTTTCATATATTTGCAGTATGGGTTTCCCTGGCATGTCTTCGCCGATGGGAAGTCCGAATAAATCCAAAATAGTCGGCGTAATATCCAGCAAAGTGGAACCATAGACAATTTCGTCCTTTTTAATGTTCGGCCCCTTGGCAGCGAAAATACCAAACGCACGATGCTGTGCAGCCGGAGCTGCAGGCGCGTTCGAGAGTCGCTTGGGACGCAAATGATCGGAATGGAAGCCATGGTCCGAAACCATAATAACGGTAGTATCCTCTCCGGCCAGTTCAAGCAAACGTTCCAACATCATATCATGGAAACGGTATCCGGCTTCAACCACACCTTTATAAAGTTGGAAATCTTCTTCTTTTATATTGTCCATTTTCGGCGGGTGATAATTCATAAAACCGTGGCCAAAGTGATCGATACCGTCGTAATACACGGCCATCAGATCCCATTCGCTGTTTTCCATCGCCCATGTAGCTGCGGAATGTATCGTAGCTGTCTCCGCAATGATCTTTGCTACCGAATTCAAGCGGTAGTCCTTTTCCTGATCGATCTTTGCAGCGTCAGGAACAAAAGGTAATAGGTGTTCACTTGTCAATTCCCATGGAAAAACACGCAATTCTTCTAAAGTGTTATGCAATTCTTTCGGGTGAACGGTTGCTTCCGCCATGGGTTTTTGAAAATTAATACGGTTGCTTAACTTATGATAAAAATTCGATACATAAATTCCGTTAATGGGTTCAGCGGGATGAGAAGGCCACCAACCAACCACATTGGATCTCATGCCTTCCTGCATGAGGATATTCCATAAAGCTTTTACTTTACGGCTTGTAGATAAAACGGGCGTTACGCCGTCACCTTTCTTATTAGGCTGAATAAATCCCATGATACCATGCTCATCGGCGCGTTTACCTGTGGCAATGGTCGTCCATAGCATAGGTGATAAGGGAGGATCCAGTGTTGCAAGATTGCCCATGACACCTTCATTCACGAATTTACTCATGGTAGGCATTTTGCCTTTATCGATGAGCTTGTTGATCACTTTCCAGTCAGCGGCATCCCAGCCGATCAAGAGGACTTTATTGGCTTTGCGTTTACTCATTTCTTTTTATCCTCTTTTTGAGCCGCTTCCACTTTTTTCTTAACTTCTTCTCTAAGCTCCTCCGGTTTTTTCTTCATAAAGTTGGTGTTTGGATTGATATATCCGACTCTTTTTCTTTTTTCTTTCCATGCACGAATACCTACGGCGCCCAGTGCCAATATGCCTAATGAACCTTCTTCCGGGATTTTAAAAGGCTTGGGGTCAGTTTTCTTCATTATTCGTTTTCCTTAACAATTGTCGAGATTATTTTCCTTTTCCCTAGCAGTATTGAACAAAAAGATTAATTTACTCTTAATTAAAAACAACAATATAATTGCAATATTATCAATTATTTATGCCTTTTTTACTAACTAATATGTCATTTAATATTTAAATATAGGGAAAATATATTGGTTTATAAAGGATTAAACAGAACTTTAGATAATAAGTGACGAATTATGAATAATAAATTGTTGAAGCGTTTATAACCTTGCATCGGGGGTACGGACTGTGTAAATAATAAACGAAAATCATATTTTCTAATTACAAATGTAAGTATTTACAGTTTATTATTCATCGTTTATAGTTACTTAGTTAGAAGTACTTTCCTCAAAGTTTTTACTTCTGATCATTAAACTAAGTTAAAAATACAATAAAATTTAATAGGATGAAGTTTCAGTCTGCCCCGCTTTAATTGAAACACCGGGCTCATCTTCATAGGCCCAGTCATGAACGGTTACAACCATATTGTACATTGTTGAATGTACGCTGGCTCTTATCCAACCGTAATGGTCTTCCCCGGAGATCTTAAATTTGATCCCGATGAATTTTTTGTAAGCGTCTTCTGTCCAATTCCCTCTTGTGGTCACATCAAAATAAGATCCTGTTCCTTCACAAAATACAGCGACATCATCCCATTGACCATTGGGTCCTATATACATATTTTCCGATAGTTTTGTAACAAAATCATCGAAAGCCATTACCCGATTATCATTCATGACTCTACGCATGGTCATGCTGGAATAGTAATAAGTATAAAATGTTGTGGAAAAATAGCTGAATGTATTCAAACCGATCTTAAAGTCAGTAATATTATCCTTGTTTAAGTCAATATCATACGCTCGATTATCATTATAAATCATAACATCATCAGGGTCAACATAGCGTATTTCTGCATGGGAGTTAGAAGGGAGTAATAACATAGCTGCAGCGGCAAATCCGGTATATGAGGCGAGCTTTTTTAGAATAAGTTTGTCTTCCGGGTGTTGAATATTTTTATTCATTTTAACCTCTCTTTGGTTAACATTAAACTTATCATGCGATCATATTTCAATAAAAACAGCTTACAACATTATTTGTATTTACCGTATCAGTAACCAGTTCAATTTACACAAGATTACCATCTCAGCTAAGAATATTGCGGTTCGATTTATATGTTATATTAAATATAATAAATCATTTTATTGAAGCAATAAAAATAATTTTTGCAATTAAAGAATTAAAGGACCGTTTTCCAACGGCCCTTTTCGAAATGAGCAAATGTCATGTATAAACAAGGAGGTTATTTATCTTTCTTAAGGCACATGAACCAATCCAAGCAATATTTGCCTTCTTCTTCTTTTTCGACACGTTCTTTTGCCATACCGCAAGAACCTGGAGGAGGAATGATCACGTCATCACCGGGCTGCCAGTTTGCCGGAGTTGCAACACCATCTTTATCGGATTTCTGCATTGCCAGGATCAGTCGTTTGATCTCATCCATATTGCGTCCGTTTGACAACGGGTAATAAATAACGGCACGAACTTTTGCTTTAGGGTCGATAACAAATACCGCACGAACCGCTTGCGTTGTCGAAGCATTGGGTTGAACCATACCATATTTCTTTGCAACATCCATTTTGAGGTCTTCAATGACCGGGAAGTTCACTTCAACGTCTTTCATATCTTTGAAATGGATCTTTTCCTTGATCGTTCTCAGCCAAGCAATGTGCGCATACAGACTGTCGATCGACAAACCGATCAATTCTGTATTTAATTTGCGGAATTCTTCCTGCATGCTTGCAAAGGTCATAAACTCAGTTGTACAAACCGGTGTAAAATCAGCCGGATGGCTAAACAGTACAACCCATTTGTCTTTATAATCTTCCGGGAAGTTAATAACCCCTTGTGTTGTCTGAGCTTTAAACGCCGGTGCGTCATCCCCTATCAACGGCATTGAATATGTTTCTTTTACTTGTTCTTCCATTTTAATTCCTTTCATATTTTGTTGTGTTTTAATTATCCGACTTTTTAAATTTTCTCTCTAACTTGCAGAAGCTTGTTTAATTTTGCTTTTTTATACATTCTTCACATACTCCATAATAATTCATAACGACTTCATGAATATGGTGCTTTGTTTTTTTCCCTACACATTCAATAACCTCATCGGTATCCTCTTTAGACATGTCATAAACATTATTACACTCGGTACAAATAAAATGCGGATGAGGATATGTTATTCCATCATATCTGTCGAAAGTGCTGCCGAAAACGATCCTTTTCAAAAGCCCCTGTTCCTCAAGTATCCCAAGATTTCTGTAGACCGTTCCTAAACTTAATGAAGGGAACTCCGGTTTAAGTTGATCATATAACCACGAAGCCGTGGGATGAGTATTCGTGCTGCACAACAACTCAAGTAACCTTGTTCTTTGTTTTGTATTTCGATATTTGTTTGTGCTCATTCTTTTTTCCTTATTCGTAATCATTCCGATTACTATTATAGTATACTCATTAAAATTACCAGTGTCAAGAATAATTTTATAAAAACTTTTACAAAAGAAAAGGCACAATAATTTGTGCCTTAAAACCAAACCTTTTTATTATCGGATCAAATTGCTTTAAAAAGCACAAAAAACAGGATCAGCACAATAAGACCTGCCAATGCCCAGATCAGATAATGTATCGTTTGTTTTTTTCGTGCAACTGCCAATTCTTTAGCTTTATCTTCGTCAAGATCCGAGATCGCTTCCTCAAGCTCGCGTTTCAGAATGTTGTACAAAGGTATCTGCGCAAAATATGCGATCATAAAAGAGAGGAATATAAAGATAAGAATGATCGGATCATCGAAACGTACTTCTCCGTATTTGCGATGGAAATAAATAATATTTCCGGTAAAAACAAATAGCGGGGCCGTTAGTGCGCTTCCGAACATAAATTTTCTGTATGTGGTTTTTACGTAATCAAGCTTACGCTTCAGACTTTGCAAAACCGGCAGATCCTGCGGGATCCTTTTGAATCTCCTGACGGATATGATATAGGTACCGATCATGGCACTCAACAGAAAAGCCGATAAAAAAACCAGAGTGAACATGCTTGCCGGTTCCTGTACCCAATTGATCTTATTGAAGACCATATACAGGAATACCGTTGCGGTGATCAGACTTTTCAGAATGATATCAAAAATAAAACCTTTTTTAAGATTAAGATAGATCCGATCCGATGTTTGTTTCCTCAAGTGTCGGCGCATATCTTCTGTCGGCGACGACTCTTCATTGGTTGAAGAATTTGCATTCTTCCAAAGTTGTTTAAGATCCTGTTCTTTCATTTTGTCCCCCTCTTGATTAAATTATTATTGATCGATTCATACAATTTCCTCTTTATCCGTACCAGTCTGACACTGACATTTTTTATACTGATCCCGATGATATCCGCTATTTCCTGATAGCTTTTGTCTTCCAGATATAAGAGAATGACCGCTTTTTCGGTATCTTTTAATTGCTTAATAGCGGCATACATAGCTTGAATTTTGTGATTATCACCGCTTTCCACATCAGCAGGCATATCCTCAATTTCATGAGCCTGAAATAGTGGGTCTTTTTGGTTTTTTCTTGTTTGAGATAGTGCTGTATTGAGCGCAATGCGGTAAATCCATGAAGATAATTTTGATCTGCCTTCAAAATTATCCAATCCTTTCCAAATATTTATACAGATGTCTTGAAAAAGGTCTCTTCTACTCGGCAAATCTGAATGAAAGATTCTGCATACGTTCATGATCAGCGGGCGGTGCTCTTCGATCAGTCGTTTGAAATATGCATCATTTTTCTTTTGCAGCATCATAAAATTCCTTTCTACTAATGAGAGAGCAAAAATGACGAAAAACTACAATTAAAAACTATTTTAATAAATCAGAGGTCATCCAGATAGAGAGAATAAGATTCACATACATTAACCCAACTGTCCCCTGAACATAACTCAAGCTGAACGGCAAACTCGTCTGCAGGAACTGTAAAGATCGAATTGACCGTTTCAATTCCATATTTGTGGACAAGAAATTTTATAAACATTCCTGCGTTGGGGTAATACACTGAAGACTGATAGTCATTTGGGTTGGATAACATATTATCCGGAGTTAAAATCTTATCGGGTTGTTCATCTCTATAATATGATATTATATCTTCAATAAATAAACGGGCAAATGTTCCGTCCAGCCAAACAGCATATCCCTCGCTCATCAACTTGGTTCTGGGATAACCTAATGTTCTGTGTGTGATAACATGGACCAATTCGTGTGCACCAACATACGGATCGACAACTCCAAAATGATCGGTTATGCTTCTGTTGCTGTCGATAAAAGTATAATAATAACTATTAAATTTGGGCAAGGCATGACCTCCGCCATTTGTGCCAATCTTTTCGAGGGCTTCATCAAAATTATACAAATATATCAGCACTTTATCTTGATAATCTCTGCCAATACTATCCTGAATTGCTTGATAGTAAATATTCTGTGCTTTAAGAATATAGCCTGCCTGAGAACTTGTAGGTGACGCGCTATTTGAATAATTCTCAGGACGATAGTGTAAAATGACATCTGCAGAATCCTTGACGATCCAGTTATCATCCTGGTCAAATGATACGATCAAATCTGAACAGGATAATGTTACTATGCTTATAAAATAAATCAGCCATTTGATCATCTTTCTATTGAACATGTGCACTCCTCATAAAACAAAATGAACATTCCATATAGAATTGCCACAAACGATCAAGCTTGAAATGGATCAGATCTTCCGTATAGAATAAAGGACGACTGTTCGCAAAACCGACCAATTCATTATTTTTCACACCCACTTGAAGTACCATCCCATCTGAAAATGTTTTTTGCACACTTAATTTCAGTACACTGTTATAGTAAAAGGCATAATAATCGGAAGAATATATGAGATTATCATTAGAATCATAAGAAGTCAAGGACCCGATATTCAAATAAGGAAGATAAAATCGTCCATCAAAGCAAAAACTGATCTTAAAATCTTCTGGTAAAAGAATATCTGCACGCAATCGAGGTCCGATATACATATTTAAATCTATACTATGTTCTTTTGCATTACTTAGATAATGAATAAACCGATCTTCAAATAGAATTCCTGTGTTTAGAGCATGATAAGTTTTAAAATTACGCCATTTAAACAACTGGAAATGGCATGCATAATCAAGGTTCACTCTTTTATAATAACTATGTTCTTCATTAACAAGAAAGTTATGGCCACTTCCGTCATTTGAACTGAGCCCTGCCGGAATACCTATACTCGCACATATCTCATGTCTTCCTAAGTTAAAAGTAATGCCCGGAACTATCATATCGGCGGTCAACACCGGGTAACCGGCGATCATAGGAGTATTGTTACGTTGCTGAGAAAAAGAAGCATATGTCAGATATTGGCAATTAAATCCTATGAGATTTTCTTTTTCTCTTGCTGATAAAAAAACAAACAGGCAGAAAAGAAAGAAAAGAATAATTTTAATTTTTACGATTGGTTCAGTATTGTTCATTAAAAGCCATTCCTAAAAATAATCTGATAAATACAAATAAATTTGTAATTGTTCAAGCTCAAAATACTTAAATTAATACGAAAACGACAATATTTTTTATGGTAAACAAAGACCACAAAAATCTGCAGTACTATAAATTCTCAGCATATGGATTTCTGAAAAATCTGAGGTTTTTCGATGCATTTTTCATTTTATTTCTGGTTCAACAAGGGTTGAGTTATTCAGAGATCGGGATCCTCTATGCAGTTCGGGAGATCTCGATTAATCTTATTGAAATACCTTCCGGAATGCTTGCTGATGCATTTGGAAGACGACGTGTTTTGATCTTTTCATTCTTATCCTATATACTTTCCTTTTTGATCTTTTACATTTCAAGTAGTTTCCTTCTGTATCTTGGAGCTTTTATTCTTTTTGGAGCCGGCGATGCCTTCCGTTCCGGTACTCACAAGGGACTGATCATGACCTATCTAAAACAAAAAGGATGGTCAGATCTGAAGATAAGTTATTACGGACATACCCGATCCTGGTCACAGCGCGGCTCCGCCTTGTCATCACTTATTGCCGGAATCATCGTTTTTACAGGCGGCAGTTATCAAAATATCTTCATTCTATCAACTATCCCTTACGTTCTGAATTTATTTTTGGTGCTTTCCTATCCTGAGGAACTTGATGATATGCTGAAGCCGGCGAAAAAGAAAACATTCGCACAAACATTCAGAAGTTTTATTGAAGCTATTAAAGATCTGAGGGTGGTCAAACTTATTTCCCATGCCGCCCTGCACTCTGCATACCTTAAGGCGATAAAAGACTATATTCAGCTTGTCATGATACAGGTGGCGCTACTTTTTCCTTTGATCGCCGGAGTTGAACAAAATAAACAAAACGGTTTGATCATTGGATTCTTTTATTTTTTTATATATTTGATCTCATCTTATGCTTCTAAATTTGCTGTTAATATTGAGCAAAAAAATAAAAATATTGTGATCTTAACACTTTTTGCGGGTTTTGCCGCGGGTGTTCTTTCCGGACTTTTCTTTGGCATTGGGTATGTCATACCTGCACTACTGAGTTTTATTATTATTTATATTATTGAGAATATCAGGAAACCAATTTTAACTGGATATGTGGCAGATCACGTATCCGAGGAGATCTTAAGCTCGGTCCTATCCGCACAATCACAGATAAAAACCATCATGACAGCAGGAATCGCTCTGATCTTTGGATTTTTAGCCGATCGGCTGGGTTTAGCCTGGTCAATGTGCCTGACTTCTTCTTCACTTATTATATTAATGTTGATCATTTCACTGATAAAGCCAAAAAAAGCTTAATTTTTCAAACTTGACATTATTTATTAAAATTATGTAAATTAATAGGATAAACAAAAATATAAAGGACTGGCATATGGATACATTTTCATTTTCATCATTATTGATCGGCTTGGGCATTGGATTATTATTATGCATAGTTATTTGGATACAGGGACGCATTAAATCCAATCAGAAGATCAAACATTATGTTGAAGAAAACGCTCAATTGAAGAGCCATCTTAATACTCAGATGAACATTACCGCCAAAGGCAACGAAGCTGTTCAAAACGACCTGCTGGTAAAACAAAGAATCATCGACAATCTCAGATCAACCATTTCATCTTTAAAAGAAAGACCCGGCAGGGACAAATAGCGTGTTCTATATGTTTGGGACAAAGCGATCCATATAATGTTTGAAAAACATCCCGGGTTCGCTACCATGTGGGTAGGAGTACTGAAGGAAGCGGAAACTGAGATCGAAAAATCAGAAAAAGGATTTTTACCGCTAGTAAAAAAAGTTTTCAACCCAAGTCCGCCTATGCTTTCGAGTAAAGTTATTGAGAAATCTGAGGATTAAGATTGAGATTAAGTAGGATTAAGGTTTAAGGTTTAAGGTTTAAGATTAAATTCGATAACAAATAAAAATAACGGGGGACGTTATGACAAAAAGCAAAGGCTATAAATCCTTTAAGGATTTTCCTGTTTGGAAAGAATCATTAAAACATCAAAAAACTATTCAAGCTAGTTTATGAGAATTACAATTATTGATATAAATACTTAATCCTACTTAATCTTAACCTTAACACTCAAGGACGTATACATGAACATCTTCATCATCATTTCATTTCTATTTTTCACATTACTCGTTGCCGTACTTACTTGGCTTTTTACACGCAAAAATGATATGAGATCGCAAAACGGTTATTTTTTGGCAGGCAGGAATCTGTCCTTTCCTCTGATCGCGGGTTCATTGTTATTAACCAATTTATCAACCGAACAAATGGTGGGACTGAACGGTTCGGCTTTTACCGACGGTTTTGCGGTGATGGTATGGGAAGTCGGTGCCGTTCTGGCTTTGTTGGCAATGGCTCTTTTTTTTCTACCGCGATTCCTTAAAAGCGGTGTAACAACTGTTCCCGAATATCTAAAAATACGCTTTGGTGCAAAAACCGAATTCATTACCAATATCATTATGTTATCCGCGTATGCTTTTATTTTACTCCCCATTATCCTTTATACGGGTGCCGTAGGATTGATCGGCATTCTGGACCTGCAAAATCTACTTGGGATACAAAATTACGGAACACTGCTTACCCTGGTCGTTATTTCCGTTGGGGTCATTGGCTCCTTATATGCTCTGACCGGCGGGTTGAGAACCGTTGCCGTTTCCGATACCTTAAATGGTATCGGTTTGCTTATCGGCGGTTTTTTGATAACTTTTTTTGCTTTTCGGACATTGGGTGACGGACATTTCATTGCGGGCATAGGCAAACTTGGTGAATTGGTCCCCGATCATATGAATTCCATCGGCGGACCGGACACATCAGTCCCTTTCTCAACCGTATTTTCCGGAGTAATGCTTCTGAATTTCTTTTACTGGACAACCAATCAACAGATCATTCAGAGGACATTTGGTGCCAGTAGTTTAGCTGAAGGTCAGAAGGGTGTGTTACTTACAGGCGGATTAAAATTATTGGGGCCGCTATACCTCGTGCTCCCAGGTATAATAGCCTTCGCTCTTTTTGCCGGAAGAAATATCAAGGCGGACCATGCTTACGGTATGTTGGTCAACGAGGTATTGCCGACACCATTGGCAGGTTTTTTTGCGGCAGTGATGCTTGGTGCTATTTTATCAAGCTTCAATTCGGCATTGAACAGCACGTGTACACTGTTCAGTCTTGGGATTTTCAAAGAAAAGTTGAAACCCGGAGCCAGTGAAAACCAGATCGTTAGATCAGGCAAGATCTTTGGGGTCATTCTGGCTGTGTTTGCCGTCATCGTAGCGCCCTTATTGGCAAAAACCGGTAGTATTTACTCATATTTGCAAAAAATGAACGGTATATATTTCATACCGATCTTTGCCGTTGTTCTGGTCGGCATGCTGACAAAACGTGTTCCGCAAAAAGCCGCCAATATTGGATTGATCTCCGGTATCCTTTTGATAGCGATCGGCTATTTCGTTCCACCTTTTGATAAAGTTGTAGCACAGATGCATGAATATCATTTTCTCGGCCTGATCTTTCTTTATTTGATCGTAACGATGCTCATGATCGGTGAAACCAATCCAAGGGAAACGGAATTTATTCAAAAAGACGTTAAGGCTGTGGATATGACACCATGGAAACACGCCAAGCTTATTTCAGGGATCATTTTTGCTGTGATCATACTGATCTTTGCATTGTTTGCCGATTTCACGGTTCTATAAAATATTGAAACATTGAAGCGTTGAAAACTCCACACTCCTTACTCTCTACTCCAAATTTCCAGCCAGCAATTATTACGCAAATATTAAAAGGGCTGAAGATATTCAGCCCTTTCTATTATCTTAGTATATTATTATTAATCTTTTGCCTTCGGCGTCATTTTGTAACCTAATTCTTCCCATTTACTCAAGATCTGTTCTTTTGAAAAGAATCCCGTATGACGAAACAGCTGTTTGCCGTTCTCATCATAGAAGATCTGTGTAGGAATATATTGGATCTGGTTTTGAATGGCCAGTGATTGGTTTTCCGGGAGCGACACATCTACTTTGACAAGCTTAAACGCATGAGCATATTCCTCTTCAAGTTCATGGAGCAGCGGTATCATCTGCCGGCATGGAGGACATGTCGGTGACCAGAAATCCACCATGGTCGGCAAAGCGTCAGATGTCTTTGCAACTTCTGTTTTTTCTACTTTTTGTTTTTCTTTGTTTTCGGAACACCCTGTCAACAGCAATCCTGCGACGAGGACTAATGCAATAAGAGCACCGATGAATACGCGTTTTGTTTTCTTTGATCTCATGATCTATCCTTTCTTTATTATTTCCTTTAAGTCATTTAATTTCGGGACGTTCCCTCTAACTACAACTTTTCCATCTATAACAAGAGCCGGGATCGTCATGATCCCAAAAGCCACGATCTCATTTATATCCGAGACTTTTTCGATCTTTACATCCAACCCAAGTTCATTGACCGCATTGACCGTTCGACTCATCAATTCATTACATTTGGAACATCCTGTTCCCAATACTTGAATTTTCATTTTTATCCTTTCAATGTTAAAATGGAATTACGTTCATGATCAAACCCACAAAGGTGAACATCACCAGAAGCATGATAAAAAAGATCACCAGCAATTTAGGTTTCATGACCTGTCTTAAGATTACAAATTCCGGAAATGATGCTGCTACGGTACTCATCATGAATGCCAGAGTAGTACCCACCGGCAATCCTTTGGCAAGCAGCGACTCAGCTATCGGGATCATGCCGCTGGCATTTGAATAGAGAGGTATTCCCAGCAGGACAGCTCCCGGTACGCTCCACCATTGACCGGATCCGAGATTTTTGGTAATAAATTCCTCGGGGACGAATCCATGAAGTAATGCACCCAGCCCAACCCCTATGAGCACCCATTTCCATACACGTCTGAAGATCTCTTTCAATTCACTTTTGGCAAAATCGTGTCTATCTTTGAATGACAGTTCTTGTTTTTCGTACTCAAGACTTTCATCAGATCCGCCTTTTACTCTTTCGGCGATTGGCATTAAATATCTTTCCGCATTTATCCCATCGATAAAAATACCGCCGATCACACCAACGATAATGCCCACTGCAACATAGATGATCATAAATTTGACGCCGAGCAACCCCCCAAGAAGCACAACTGCCACTTCATTAATAATGGGAGAGGTGATCAAGAATGACATTGTGATGCCGATGGGTATCCTTGCCTGTGTAAATCCGAGAAAAAGAGGGATGCTTGAACAGGAGCAAAATGGCGTAACTGCACCAAAGCCGGCTCCAAGAAAATACCCCAAAAATCTGTTCTTACCCTGGAGAAAGACCCGGATCCGTTCCGTATTCAATCCGGCCCTCAGCAATCCGATCACATAGATCATGATAATGAGAAGAAAAAATATTTTTGTCGTATCCTCAATAAAAAAGTGCAATACTCCGGCCCATTGATCATTTTCAGAGAAATTGAACCATCTATATACAAATAGATCGGCAAGAGATGTGAATATTTTCAGCATATTCAGATTTCCCGGTTCCCAATACTACTTTCAAGACATGATATAATATTCGGAATACATTTTGCACGAAGGTGATAATATACGTTCTTTCCCCTTTTCTCATCTTCTATCACGTGTGCCTGTCTAAGAATAGACAAATGTTTGGATACCGTGGAAAAATCCAATTTTAACACATCTACAAATTCACATACACATTTTTCGGAATCAAATAATTGTTCGACCATCCATAATCTCGCCGGATGAGAGAGAGCTTTGAATACACCCGTCAATTTCTCAAGCCTCCGCTTATCCATTGTTTTCATATTAAAGTCCTTTCATTTTATCATTTGGCAATATAACCAAATGTTATAATAAAACAAATAAAAAAATAACCCTTTTACCCAAAGTTTATAATTCTATATTTAGTCAATGGATATAAACTTTTTTACCTTGACAAAGACAATAAATCGAACGAAGTTATCATTGAAATCTCAGGAGAATTTTATGCCGCAACCCATACGTCGTTCACGCTGGATCATCAAAGAACCCGAGGACGATAAACGTTTGCATTTCAGGACTTTACATGAGAAGCGCCGTCCTAAGCGCAATATTATATGGCATATTATAGCTTTTTTGGCAGTACTTTTTCTATACTTTCATTTTCTACGCTGACATCACCGATCGGCACATTGATATATTGAACCAATATGAGAGACAGAACGGCAAGAACTGCGCCTGAAACAAAGGGTATTTTCCAGTTCAGCATCCATAAAACACCACCTAAAGCGGGAATAATAACCGCTGAGATATGATTGATCGAAAAAGAAACGGCCATTGATGGGGCAATATCTTTGGGATCAGCGGTTTTTTGGAAAAATGTATGAATGCCAATACTAAAGTTAAAGAAAATGTGATCGACCACATAAAGTCCAGCCGCAATAGCTTTGGATTCAAACAAAGCGTATCCTAAAAAGATAATGATCAAAGATAAATATTCCAGAGTTAACATCTTTTTTTCACCAAATCGATTGATAGCCTTTCCAATATAGGGGCTTACTATCCAGGTAATAAGATTATTCAATACAAAAAGCGCGGATATTGCCCATACCGTAAAGCCATACTTTTGTACCAGCATGAAAACTGCAAATACCACAAAGATCTGGCGTCTTGCGCCACTTAAGAAATTCAAACTGTAGAACAACCAATATTTTTTTCTGATAATGATCTTTTTATGCTGTATGGGAAGATCTTTATCTGCTGGATCTTTGAATATTGAATAAATTCCAACCGCAATGATCACGATACCCAGAATAGCATAAGCCATTTTCATCGGAAGGTCGGTAAACCGAAAAATGATCCAGATCAGCGCACCGATGCCAATATTTCCAACTGCCGTTAAACTTCTCCATCTTGCCAGCACCAAGGGTGAGTGTTGCTTATTGAAGTATTGCAGGATAAGGGATTGTCTTGTTGTTTCAAAATAATGAAAACCGAGAGACATCAGAAACGTGGTGAAAAGCAAACCCTGGAACGAGGGAAATAAGCCGGTCATAATGATCCCGGCTCCAAAAAGTATCACGGAATATGTTGATAAACGATGCTCTCTAAAGATAAGCAGAACATAAACCACTAAAAACGTCAGGAATCCGGGAAGTTCACGAAGCGATTGGACCAATCCGATCTGGAGCCCGCTCAACCCAATTTGATCAACGGCAAAATTATTGAGCAAGGTTCTCCATGCTTGATGCCCAACAGAAGCAATGACCACCAGTAGAGTTAGATAACCATACATGGGATTACTTTTAATATTTTTGGGGAATTTACTCATTGAGCGTTCTCACCGGATCTTTTTTAGGTAAACAGAAGAACCCGCCGTTTGGCGGGTCCATTGTACGCCCGAGAGGAGTCGAACCCCTAGCCTTCTGGTCCGTAGCCAGACGCTCTATCCAATTGAGCTACGGGCGCTTATTAAGTCATGTCAATCGATGTTGGTAGCGCGTACGGGACTCGAACCCGTGTTACCGACGTGAGAGGCCAGCGTCCTAACCGCTAGACGAACGCGCCATCTCTGGCTGGGTTGCAGGGATTCGAACCCCGATTCTACGGTCCAGAGCCGCATGTCCTGCCGTTGGACGACAACCCAATATAAAAAAGCCGTCAAATATATGAACATTTCGCTTGAATGCAAATAATTTTTACATTCATATGATTTGACTCAAATCGAATTGTTATGATCGACTCGAATTTAAATTTTAAATTCGAGTCAAATCAGTAGATCCAAATTCCTAAATAATATTTCTCTATTACAGTCATTAATGGAATTAACATAAGCTACATAATCCTGTAAGCATGAAAAAATACTTTGGGAAATTTCTTTTGTGAAAAACTTCCCGTTCCTTCTATTTATCCATTCTCTATAATTAGAGAACTCCCAATCTTCAGGCTCTTCAACAAGTCCAGCATAAACCGGATTTAGATGAATATATTTACACAATTGAATTAAATATGTCCTGTCTTTTACAATTTTATGTTGAAGTGGTGATCTGAAAATTCGTCCTTTGCGTTCATATTTTCTATTATAATACCGAGCATAAGAAACAAATGCATAATTAAAAATTTTGTAGATCTTTTCTTCATCGTCCTGTCTGATCAGAAAATGATAATGGTTTGGCATTAAACAATAAGCTATAATACTGGCGGGGATTTTTTCCAGTTGTGTGCTTAGAGCAATTTGAAAAAACTCATAATCTTGGTCATCGTAGAACAATAATTGATCATCAATTGCATGATTGTAAATATGAAACACAGAACCAGATGTAAAATCATCATTTAAACAACGCATAATTCGTCCTCCTAACTTTGAAGAAAATAATAATATTCCAGAAAAATGAATACTTAATATTTATATAACTGTAAAAAAGTGATGTGTGACACGAAAATATAAAGATTTGAGTCGAATTTAATTGTTATGATCGACTCAAATCAAATTGTTAAGATCGAGTCGAATTTAATTAAATATTAACATTCGTTTTTAGGAATATGAATTGAGCTAATCTTGGATTTGATTTTTTTTATTAATATATTCATTACAAAACAAGGAGAAGAAAATGGCAAATTCTTTAAAAGTATCTCTTAAGAGTCTCAACCGCGATATGACCTTTGCAGGTAAAGGACAAACGGGTCACTGGACCATGATGGATGCTAAAGAAGAAGTCGGTGGCAATGGAGCTGCAACCACTCCCATGGAGTTAATGCTGCAATCTCTGGGTGGATGCACCGGAATGGACACACTCTCGATACTAAAAAAGAAAAGAACTCCCTTTACCTTCATGGAGATCATATTGAACTCCGAGAGAAGTGAAGAACATCCAAAGGTCTTTACGTCCATTCATATGGAATTCATTCTTCACTCCAACGGTGGGGAAAAGGCATTAAAAAACCTCGAGAGAGCGGCTGATTTAAGTCATGAAAAATACTGTTCGGTTGCCGCAATGTTAAAACCGACCGTTAAAATAACTCATGAATGCAAGATCGTAGAAGAATGACAAACGCAGAGATCAAAAAGCTGGCGCGTATTATTACCGAAGTTGAGAATGGTACCGGGAAAGCCAGGGAATTACTGGATAAAGCATGGAAAACAGGAAAACATGCTTACCGCATTGGTATTACAGGCCCTCCGGGTGCCGGGAAAAGTACATTGGTTAATTGTTTGGCTTCAATTTTTAGCGATGAAGGCGAAAAAACGGCCGTGATATCAGTCGATCCCTCTTCCCCCTTTACCGGAGGCGCTATCCTTGGTGATCGTATCAGAATGAACGCCCTCAGTTCAAGAGATAATGTATATATCCGCTCAATGGCTACACGTGGATCTTTGGGTGGCCTGAGTATGAAAACTCATGACGTATGCGATATTCTTGACGGTGAGGGATTTGACATAATTCTTATCGAAACTGTAGGCGTTGGACAGATCGAACTGGACATTGCTCAAGCCGCTGATGTAACGGTAACAGTATTAGTACCCGAATCCGGTGACGATATACAGGCGATGAAAGCCGGTATCATGGAGATCACTGATATTTTTGTCGTAAATAAATCTGACAGGCACGGTGCAGAAGCAATGGTTTTAAATTTACTTTCCCTTACAAAGCTTAGAACAAATTATTCTACGCTTCCCTGGGAACAACCTGTCATTAAAACCGTAGCAACCAAAGAGACCGGAATAGATACAGTACTAAATGCACTTAAAGAGTATCTTTCCATGCTGAAAGAAAATGAAAATTGGGAAACCATTAGATTGGAAAGAATGAAGAAGAAAGTTCTTCAGTTAATTGAAAATCATTTGAATGATGTTTTCTGGACTCACGAAAAGCGTGCTATTTTGAACAAAGAGACACTAAAAACTCAAGAAAAAGGAAAGAGTCCCTTTATAATTGCTGAAAAACTACTAAACTTAACCAGAAATACTTGACAATAATTATATTAAGAATTACCTTTCGTTGATTTTTAGAAAAATTATATTAGGAGAAAATAAATGAAACGAGTTTTACCATTAATTGCTATCGTCTTGAGTGTATTCATGCTTGTAGGTTGTGGAAACAAAGAAGTCGTTAACGACACACCAGAACCAGTTGTAGAAGAAACTCCGGCTGTTGTTGAAGAAACTCCCGTCGTAGAAGAAACTCCGGCTGTTGTTGAAGAAACTCCCGCTGTAGAAGAAGCGGTAGAAGAAGTTCTTCCCGAAGAAGTTCTCGAACCTGTAGAAGAAGATGTTTGGGTCAAGTATATGATCCAGCCAAATGATTACCTTACCAAAATTGCAATGCAAGAATATGGTGTGGTCACCATGTGGCGTGAAATCTGGGATTGGAACCTAGACGTGATAGGTGACAACCCCGACTTGATCTATCCTTTCGAAGAACTGTCTTTGAAGAAAGATGCAGCGGATGTTGTAGAAAAAGATGTTTGTGAATATGAAGCTTATACTGTCAAGGAAGATGAAACCTTGTGGTGCATCGCCAAGAAACTGTATGGCAATTCATATGCGTGGATCGTTCTGCTTCGCGACAACATGGAAGTGCTTGGTAACGATTATAACAGTATCACACCGGGAATGGTTCTGAGAGTCAGAACTGAACTCTAAATGATAACTGTAAATTGAATTGACTTAACTTGAGCCTCTCTCCGGAGAGGCTTTTTTTATATGAAAGAAACCAGAAGCCAGAAGATAGAAAGTTTTCCAAATAATATTTATGAAAATAAATTATATACCACATTATCCTGAATTCCGGCTACCGGCTTCTGATTTATGACTTCTTGTTTTAACTTTGTGAATGTTATATATTCAATGCAATGAAAGGCTTAATCCTTATTTCGGCATATAATTGCGACTCCACCATAGGCGATGTTCTTAAAGATCTGAAAAATATAACCGATCTTGATATCCTCGTGATCAATGACGGCTCAACAGATAATACCTATAACATCGTTAAAAAATCCGGCATTCCAATAATCTCCCACGAAGTAAATATTGGGAAAGGAGCCGCTCTACAGACAGGCTTCAACTATGCCAAAGACAAGAACTTTGATTTCGTTTTGACTATGGATGCGGACAAACAGCATCCTGCAGTCCGGATCGCAGATTTTATTCGGGAACATGAGCAACATCCGAATGATGTTATTCTCGGTAAACGCAAACGCGATAAAAACATGCCTATGACCAGAAAGCTCAGTAATTCCATATCAGCTTTGCTGATATCATGGCGAATTGGACAAAAGATCTATGATGCTCAATGCGGGTTTCGACTTATTCCCGGTAAATATCTGACTTGGCATTTTTCAGACATAAAAGGGTTCATTTTTGAATCTGAAGTACTCATAACATTGGCATTAAATCATGTTAATTTCAGATTCATTCCGATACCCACGATCTATCCGGAAGCTGGACAGACGAAAATGACTTATTTTGATTCCACTTTTGGGTTCATTTTTATGTATATTTCATCGTTTTTTAAAAACTATAAAAAGAGAAACAGATGACATTCAATGAAATTTGGCAAGTTATCTTTTGGACCATGATACCGACCTTAGAACTCAGGGCAAGCCTCCCCTACGCCATACTTGTATTGGAAATGGCCTGGCTGAATGCTTTCATTCTCGTTGTCATCGTTAATATTATTCTTGGTCCTATTGTTTATTATGCTCTGAAATTATTTCTCGACCTTGTAATTAAAGTACCGGCGTTAAATAAGCTTTATGAAAGATCCCTGCATAAAGTCCAAACCAAGATCAAACCCAAGGTTGATAAATACGGTACCTGGGGACTTGCTCTTTTCATTGGTATTCCATTGCCCGGTTCCGGTGTATATACGGGCGCTTTGGCTGCTTTTGTGCTGGATGTCAAACCCAGACAATTTATGCTGGCAACCGTCATTGGTGTTTTTATTGCAGCGATTATTGTCCTGGCGGTAGTTTTAACCGGATCGGAAATATTCAGCTGGATTATTAAATAATTATTAATTTTTATTTTATTTTGCGTAAACTTTTTTTCTTGTGATTTAAAAGGGTAAAACTTACTTTATTGATAGAATTATTAAATAAATTAAAAGGAGGCAAAAATGAGAAAATTGCTAATCATTCTTCTCGGTGCATTCATGTTATCCGGGTTGTTTGCCGTCACGGCACCAGTTCCCTTAGCTTCAACTTGGGAAATGGCAATTCCGAATAACATACAATTCACCGAAGAGCAAATTGATCAAGCGCTTGATTTCTATCGAGGTGAATATGAAGATTGGGTTTATGATGGTACCGGCGGTAATCCGGGTGATTTCAGCAAGGGTCAAACAGGATTGTTGATCCTTGATCTCTTTGCATTGGGAGATACTCTGGTAAATGCCGCGGAATTTCAACAAAAGATCATTGCTGATCAGATTTTTGAGATCATGGAGGCTTTGTGGTATGTTCAGGAATCCGTCTGGTTCATCACTGACAATGTGGAAGATCAATATGATCTGATCGATAATCTCTACGCATTCATGACCGAAGGGAAACTTGATTCGATCTATATGCTGGCGGATTCAATCGAAGCACATCTTGAAGATACTCGCGATATGACATGGTACAACATCAATAATACGATGTGGAATATTGAAATGTTCGGCGATTCAATGGGTACGCGATTTGATACGGTACTTACAATGAATGAAGATTTCGAGTTTAATATCGGCGAAGTCTGGATCACGGATACAATAACTGTTCCTTTTGTCGGTGAAGTACCTGTTTTCGACACGACTGAGATCGTTACGATCTACGACGAAACCTATAAATCGATCTGGGCCGGTATGAACTATTTGGAGCAAGGTGTCAAATGTCTTGGCAGCGGTATTGAGAACATCCTGTATTCAGACAGCACTATGCAGGCGGGACTCGATACTCTTGCAATGTCTATGGCACATTTTCAGTCAGTTATGGACACATTGAATAATTTTTCAATGTGGCCATTATTCAATCTTGTTAATGTAGACTCAACTGACCTGGAGGACTTGGAAAACGGTTTTGCCGAAGTTGAAGAAGTGGTAAACGGTAAAACATATTATATCAACAGATGGGATAATTACGGTACACTCATAGATAGTATTGAGATCAGACCGATCGGGGTCGTGGAAAATATCCATCATGGCTTATACAGAACTTATATTGACATGTATTGGCAACCGGATCCCTATGCTTATACCTTCCGTAATATTTTCCCTTCAGGTTTGCCCTTTGACATCATTGATCAACTTCAACCGGATATGGTTATAAATCCTTCGGATCCTCTTTCTACAATTCAAACCACCTTCGATCGTATGGAAGGGCTATATCGGGAAGGACTATTCATTGATTCCACAAATGTCGATGCGCATGTCGGATTAGGTTACATCATGATCTTTAATATGCTTAGAGATGTTCAAATGCAAGGACAAACCATCGCTGCACTCGTTGATGGCGGCCGAATTGACAGTCTTTTCC
>CAYVLJ010000006.1:24092-31755 GCA_964452375.1 uncultured bacterium
CAAGGACAAACCATCGCTGCACTCGTTGATGGCGGCCGAATTGACAGTCTTTTCCAAAACTATGATTGGACCAACTTGGATTATACTGCCGAGGTCGAAGAGATCAGATATCATCTTTTCAAACAACTTGAAGCATATTGGACTGAAGATACGACCGTTATCTATACCATTTTATTCAAAGACCCTCGAATGTCCTCACCGGGCGATGTGATCGTTGAAGGTGATATGGTATATCCGGTATATATCATTCCGCAAGCAACAGAGAGTGTATTATTTGCATCTTTCATGATCGAAGAAGCCATTTATGCTGCTGCAGATGCTATAGAGTACATTTATACACAGGTTGATTCAATGATCGATATCACTCTCGATCCGAATTTATTGGACTTATCCGATATCGAACATCCGCTTGATCTGATCTATGCACTTGAGACTTCAAACCCGAACTTTGGTGCATTTACCCCTGAAGGCAAGATCATGTTCGCTGCTTTCGGGGACAGTCTGGCACGCGGTATGCTTGCATTGGGCGATTTTGCAGATACGGTGATTGCGACCGTCGAATATGCCGGTCCATTGCTCCAGGAATTTGGAATGGATCCCGCTGAGCATGATACAATGCTGATGGGTATGCATATGGCAAACTATTATATTGACATGTTTGCCGCTGATCTAGCAGTGCCGGAAGCCTACACTTATATGCCAAATGACACCATGAATATGTCTGCATGGTTTGATAATGTTCCGGACAATCTTCTTCAGGTATGCAAGGACTATTTTGAAGGCAGAGATTTATCTATGGCGGGAATGTTCCCGACCAAGGGCACAACCGATATTAGTCAAAACCATATCCCGTCGGAATTTGCGCTTGAGAATAACTATCCCAATCCATTCAATCCTATAACGACGATCGCATTTGATCTGCCTACCGATGATATGGTTAACATGTCAGTGTTCAATATTACCGGGCGAAAAGTGGAAACATTGATAAATAGGGATATGAAGGCCGGTTCCTACGAATTGACATGGAACGCAAATAACCATGCTTCGGGTGTTTATATTCTAAGAGTTCAGTATGGGCGTGAAATCGCTTATCAAAAAATGACACTTTTGAAATAAGCACTCAATTAAAACAGTGATGTTCAGCCGCCGTGATACGGCGGCTGATTTTTATTCCCGATTATGTATAAACCGATTAAAATTATTCCAATTATTTTTCTCATAACAACAGCGTTTCTTTATGCTTCTACTTTTGATCTTTTATCTTCATATTTTATTCTTAATATTCCAGATACATCCGATATGAATAAAAGCGCCTTGAATTATCATGTAGATCATAATGAAATATTCAGATCATCACTTAATGATTCCTTGCTCTCTCGTTATACTTTACGTGAGCAAAACGCATCATTTACACATTCGGGCAATAATTGCTCATTAAATCTTGGATGGTCCCGAAAAGTATACAGGCTCTCTGATATTTTTGATTCGGATTATTCAACTGCCGATTTTCTTCCCGTTTCTTATTCATTTAAAGTAAAAATACAAAGCCATATCAATGATTGGCTCATACAACCCGGTCTGAATTATTCATTTTCAAGATCAAGCGATACACTGTTCATAACCGAATTCCCTGTCAGCGAACAAAGCGCATATAATACCTATTTCTTTAATTTGTTGCCCCAAACATTTGGAGATACGATCCCTTATTCAAATTCATCCGATGCATTTTCGGCAGATATCCTGGTGCATAAAAATAAGGGAGATCAATCCTTTTTATTCTATTTAAAATACTTGGGCTTTTTTAACAAATTGATGGAATCCCATATTAATACCTCCAACAACAATCTAAATGGACCGAGAGAGTCCATTTGCAGATTCAATTACTCGGGTATAAAAGGAAGTGCCGTCTGGACCATTAATAAACATTCAGCAGTTTGGATGGGCGTTTCTTACACTTTTTCACCATTAAAGTGGGATCACACCGTTTTCCCGGATCAACCTGATACTCTGGAGATCATTAAAATATCCGAAGGAAATACACACGCCCTGAATGTTCATGCCGGTTATCAACTGCTTTCAGCGCCTTTTGCTCTTAGCGCATCGGTAGCCGGAGGATTTATTAACAATCATACCCATATCAGTACTCCCGTATTGGGATATATTTTTAGGATCCTTCCTATTTCACACCAAGCCGAAGCAGAACTTTCAAGCAATTATTTACTGACACATATTCATTTTGATCATCCTTTTAGCACATCCGGGTTTTCTTTTACACCGCGGGCGGATATAATTGCAGGACGATTTTGGTCTGATATTTCAATCCAGGCTCTCTTGCAATTTGGCCTGGAGGATATTGATATTGAGGAATCTTATATCCATGCCGTATACATTGGTTCACTCGGATTTAGCGGGAAGGTCGCAATCAACCGAGATCTGTTCTTTACATTTGAAGCTGATCAATTGATCCCCTATGTTAAGACAGTATCACCCGTAACACCTCCCCCGCCTCCTGATAATATCAAGCGATATGGCGGTCTCTCCATAAAACTCGGGGTCTCGATGAATTGGTGAAACTAGAGTGTGGGGGCTGGAGTCCGAAGCCAGAAGGCGTGGTACCGATAAAACTTAAACATTTAAACGTTAAACCTTAAACCGCTTAATATCTGAGTCTATTTATGACTTTGATTTTTAACTTGAATTGCCCGGATCAATGATTTTTTATATCATATACGGGTAATTTGCATTATACTATTACATGGAAAATCAATACGATATTATCATTATAGGTTCAGGACTCGGCGGGTTGACCGCAGGAGCGGACCTTGCCTGTTCTGGCAAAAGAGTTTTAGTTTTGGAGCAGCATTTCAGAGTCGGCGGTTCTGCAACGGCATTCAAAAGAAAAGATTTCATGTATGAAGCCGGGCTCCATATGACCACAACTGTCGATGAGAAACACGGTCATTATGGGCTTTTCAAACGAATAGGGCTAGACAAAAAAATCACGTTCGTTCCGATACCGGAGTTTTATCATATACTCGGTGATAATTACGAATATACTTTCAGCAATGGGATCCAGGATAATATCAAGCGTTTAAGCGACATGTTCCCTGAGGAGAAAAAGGGGATCGAAGACTATTTTTCAACGATACAAACCATACATGATCAAACCATGGTGATCAATGAACTCAAAGGTCTTCGAAGGTTTTTTGCGTTTGCCATATCTCCATTTAAATATCCTAAAGTGCTGATGAGCCTATTCACTAATGTTGGAAAGTATCTTGACAGGATCATTAAAAATGAAAGATTAAAGATCATTTTAATGGGCAATCTGGGATATTACGGTGATGATCCTTATCGTTTGTCTCTGATCTTTTATGCAATCGCTCAAACCGGTTATTACAGGAACGGTGGAGCATATATTCAGGGCGGATCCCATCAATTGCCCGATGCAATGGCCGAACGTATTGAAAAGCAGGGAGGAAAGATCCTAACTATGCAAAATGTCAGGCGGATCATCACCGAAGATGGAAAAGCCGTCGGCGTTGAATATGTTTCAAAAAGAAAGGATGCGACCGTTTCCGAAGCCTTTGCACCCATTATTATTGCCAATGCAGCTATTCCCTATGTCGCGCAGAATATGCTTGATAAGAAGGAAGCCAAACCCATATTGAAAAAATATGGGAAATATCGCATCGGACCCTCCATCATGACAGTTTATATCACACTTGATAAGCCTTTGAAAGAACTGGGTAATGATTATTATTCACTTGTTTTTTACAAGAATAAAGGGATGACTTTTAAAGATATTCCCAGATTATACAAAGCGGATTTCAGGGAAAGGCCGTTTATCCTGTGTGATTATAGCCAGATCGATTCAAAACTTGCTCCTGAAGGGAAAGGCTATCTGGTTCTTTCGTTGATGGATTATCTTAAAGACTGGAAAGATCTTTCCGAATCAGATTATAAGTTCAAGAAAAAACAGGTTGGAGATATCCTGGTTGATCGGGTATGTGAACATTTTCCGTCTATGCGAGAGCATATCGAAGATGTTGAAGTTGCCACGGCCAAAACTATGAAGCGTTTTTTGCAAACCCCGGGCGGTACGGCCTACGGTTATGAAAATTCACCCTCTCAGGCTTTGATCTTCCGGCCCGGTGCGCAATCGCCGATCCCAAATTTATATTTTGCTTCGGCATGGACTCTTCCCGGAGCGGGTTTCGGCGGCGCCATCACATCCGGTGAGATCTGTTCAACCCAGATTAAACAAGACCTTGGGATCGATTGATGATATTCGAAGGATTTGAGCCGGATGCTTTTCGGTTCCTGACCGATCTAAATCTCAATAATAACAAAGAATGGTTTGAAACCAGGCGGAATCAGTACGAGTCCCTTATACTTATCCCATTAAGAAAACTTGTCATGGACCTTAGTCCCTTAATGAACGATATCGATCCTGACATCGAATTGCGACCTGTTGTCAATAAAACCATTTCAAGAATATATCGTGATACTCGTTTTTCGAAAGACAAAAGGATCTTCAGAAATCATATGTGGGTCACGTTCAAGCATCAGATAAAGGATTGGCATGATACGCCAAGCTGGTGGGTGGAGATCATGCCCAAAGGCTATACATACGGTATGGGATTTTATCATGCAAGTCCTGCAACCATGCAAAATTTTCGTAATAAGATTCAGGTAAACCTTTCAGAATTCAAGCAAGTGACGTCATTTTATCCGGGAACTCCCCCATTTGAACTTGAGGGATCAAAATATAAACGTCCTATAAAGAATGATCTTCCAGAAAACATTCAAACCTGGTATCAACGAAGGAACATGTATCTGATCTGCAAGCGTCCGGTTGAAAACGTCATATTTTCTCACGAACTAATTGATCTTATAACAAAGCGATATCTTGAAATTGAACCTTTGTATCATTATTGGATGAGATGCAGCAATGCCTTGCATTAAGTCAATGAAATGTATTTCCATTAACTTAAGTGGACCTGTGAAGTCTCTCACGATTTTTTATTTTAATTGAAATTTCAATTCAATTTAAAAGATCTGCAAAACATTGCAGATCTTTTTTTATTTATACCAGAAATTCATTAATCGCTTAATCAAAATCCAAATGGCTTTATCACCCTTTCAAGCAATCCCTGTGTTTTGGAAATCAATATGCCATAATTGGTGATCGCAACACCCTGCGCATGAGCATGGCGGATCCGGCGTTTGTATTCAAGACCCGTATTCATGCAACCGCCACAGTGAATGATCAGATCATACGGTGTCAGATCATCAGGATAATCATGACCGGCGGCGATCTCGAAGTCTAATTTCTTACCCGTATATTCTTCAACCCACTTTGGGATCTTGTAACGACCGATATCGTCACATTCCACATGGTGCGAGCAGGCTTCAGCGACCAATACTTTTGCACCATCTTCAAGTTCATCCAGTTTTTTCAATCCATCCAGCAAAACTCCGAGATCTGCTTTGTAACGTGCAAAAGCCGTTGAGAAGGTCGTAAAAGGCACATCTTCGGGAACATCAGCTGCCGCTTTTAAAACAGCCTGGGAATCCGTAATGGCCAGTGTCGGTTTCTTTGTCAGCTTTGCAAATACTTCCTTGATCTCATTTTCTTTGACTGTAATGGCTATTGCATCATGATCCAGAACTTCTCGCAATACCTGAACTTGCGGAAGAATGATGCGGCCTTTGGGAGCTGAAAGATCAATGGGAACGATCAAAACAACAAAATCTCCCGGATTGATGATGTCGCCGATAATGACCGGATCTTTCTTGAAATATTCCGGAACAAGCTCAATGAGTTTCTTTCTTAGTTCAAACATATTATCCGAGTTATGAGATGACACGTTTATATAAGGTAATTCCTCGGCTTCAAGATATTTTAATGTTTCGGCTGAAGGTACAAAGAGATCAGACTTATTGAAAACGACCAGGAACGGGATCTCCATATCTTTAAGTTCTTTGACGGTATTTTTATCATGATCATCCAGATCAGGTTTATCAAAGACCAGCATCACAACATCCGAGCGCCATAACACGCGGCGGGTCGCTTTCACACGCTGTTCACCCAGTTCACCAATATCGTCAATTCCTGCCGTATCGTAAAAAGTCACAGGTCCTACCGGTATCAGCTCGTAATGCTTTGCAACAGGATCCGTTGTGGTTCCCGGTGTTTTTGAAACAATGGAAATATCCTGCCCGGTGATCCCGTTGATCAGTGAGGACTTGCCGACATTGCGCCGGCCAAGCAAGGTAATGATAAGTCTTTCTCCACGAGGTGCCGCCATATATATTTCCCTTTATTAATTTGTTTCTACTGCAATTAAGCAGAATTTTCACATTATAATCGGGATAACTTATCAAATTATTGTAAATTAGCAAAGTATAAATATTGATCGATCAGTTTTTCTTGATTATGGTTTAATAAAAATGTCTTTTAAATAAAAATAGCCGATACATATGCATCGGCTACTATTGAATATTTATTAAACTTTTTTATTTCATGTCATCCAATACTTTTTTAACCAGCCTCAAACCACCAGTCCATTTAACATATTCAGTTGTTTCATCCTCGGCAGCAGCTTTTACCATTGCTTTAAATAGCGCTCCCGGAGTATCGGCGCTCTCTATATTTTCTTGGGCTTCATCAGCTTTATTTACCGGTTTTTCTGCATAATATTCATTGTCTACTGAGCCATCCTTTTTATCTCCCCGTTTATAAAGCACCCCGTCCATTGTATAAAAAATGACAACACAATCATTATCAGCTGTCAATTCATTCAGCTTATGGGCCTCACCCGCATCATCATATACTGTAATTTCAGGGACGGTCCAGCCAACAAGACCTTTACTGGCTTTATCGATCTTTGACTTGCCATATGGTTCCAATTCACCGGAGGCCGTTACTTTAGGGATGTAAACCATTTTTTTAGCCGGCTTTGTATATTTTTCTTTGACTAGTTTTTTTATACTTGTTCTTAGTACATCATAATCGGCATAGTACCCGTCCGTATTATATGCAAACTCATCAAACTCGGAATTTTCGGATGTTCTGGCAGCTATGATCCCATTTTTGCCAATGACGTAAATAATACCCTTTTCAAAAGGGTGCGAATAAAAACTACCTTTTTCATATGTATAATTGGCGCTGAACCCCATTTTTTCCGGGATCTCTCCGTAATAACCGGGAAGATAATTCGGATTTCCAATCAACTTTTGATCTTGTTGATAACGATAGGTGCTACCGTCAGTGCGATAGAATTCAAACCCCGGAAAATCCTCTTTGTCAAGTGCGCCCTCGTATTCGGGGTTACCAAAGTGAATTGCGATCACTTTAACGGGGGCAGCGACTAAACTGACAGCAAATGTCAACAATAATACGCAAATAATCGCAAAGAATTTCCTGTTCCTCATGGGACTCCTCCTTCATATTTAGTTTGGTATTATTAAGATAATCAGATGCTTATAGAATTCAAAGCAGAATTTTTTATCAGATCAATGTAGTCTCTTTCGTTTTCGCAGAAATTCCATAAGTGCGATCCGGCAATCCATATTGGTTAATACTAAAGAATGGTCGATCAAATTCTCACCGCATTCACGATTGATATTATCACAGTATTCACGGATCTTTTTATGG
>CAYVLJ010000007.1:0-24112 GCA_964452375.1 uncultured bacterium
ATTTGTTGATGATATGCCATAATAAACAAAGATAAATAAAATAAATGTCATCCCGTACTTGCATGTCCTGCGAAGCCTTGTGCATAGCAGGAATCCGGGACCTAAATTATTGCATCACATAAAAATTTAAATGAAACGTTTAGGAGTTTAGCGTTCAAACCCTCCCATCTACGCCTAGGCTTCGATGCGCAGGCGACAAGCTCGGGTTGGAAATGAAAAGTGGATAATATTATTGAATTCTTGAACCCCTAACGGGGTTCTATTTTAAAGGGGAAGAACCATCTATATTCTTCTTGAACCCTTACAGGGTTCTATCCGCTGTAAATACATATCACTAAAAAGACAAGCTTTTGGATAAATGGAAAAGGATCCTGCAGGGATCCAAGAAGAATATAGCCAAATATCAAAAAACCAAAACAACTCCGCAGGAGTTGAAGAATTACTATAAAATGAGATCCCGGATATCCCGAAGCTTCGGGATTCCGGGATGACGTAATTCTATTGTTTTGCTGATAAGGGACAGATGTATCTGTTCCCTACATTTTGCATTCAAAAAAATCCATTGTGAATGTACGGGCGGGTCTTAACTCGCCCTTTTAATGGGCGACTCGAGAGTCGCCCCTACGTGAGGTTTAATAGGATCACCGCAATGACACTCCCCATTCCGTCACAACAAATCCCTTTCGTTTAAATTTCGCGTGGGTTCGGGATGATCGTGAGTAGATATAGGAAGAGTTTTTTCATTTTGGTATTCCTTATCGTTTCAAGGTCATCATCTCATGAATAGATCTCTCGACTTCGCTCGAGATGACAGTCCCTGTGGCATTTCCACTACATTCTACTTTCTACCTACTACCTACTTGAGAATGACTCCCCATTCCCTGGCCACAAATCCTTCGGCATTGAATTCCGGGATCTCGGGATCGGGCAATTCAAATTCGAATATAGACCCGGAAATCACATAATACAGTCGCATGATGCTGTCTGGTCGCGGTGTGATCCATAATTTGACCACCTGATTGACCATTTCGGTATATTGCGGCAAGATCATGTAATAGGGATCTTCTTTCAATTCCGGTATCCAGAAGTCAAGGAAATCCTCGGTCTCAGCATCATTGAAGCCATATGCTTTAAGGTTTTGCGCAAAAAATTCCGGCAGATCTTCTTGCTTGACAACCCAGCCATCCACATACTGCCAGAAATCGGGGATCTCGCATTCATAGAAGAGAAAATCGAATTTTCTGTCGATCTTGCCATTGGGTTTAACTTTAATATTCTTCCAGTCCGCCGGGTACAAGGGATCCGATTGTATGACCTTGCCGTCATGCGGGAATTCAATAGAGACGCTCATCCTGGTCTTTTTCTCCGGGTAGAGATAGAGATTGGGTTTACGGACGAGGGACACGCTACCTACCGCAAACGATGCCCAAATGTTTCTTTTCAAAGGCGTCACATCTAATATTGGATATGGATTTACTTCAACCAGGGAAATCTCAATATCTGCTTCGAATTGATCTCCAAAACCGACTGAATGAGTTTGTAATGAATCAAAAAAGGTTGAATAATAAAATTGTTCAACAGTGTCGTCATGTCCGACAGATAACCATACTTTGGCCTCTCCTTCCCAAAAACACATCATGCCGATCGGACACCTTCCATCGTGTATACTGTCTACACGCACCCAAAAGTTTTCAGATTCATATACTTTTTCACCGATGTGAACTTTTACCGTATCGCCAATATCGAATTGATCGGTATTTATCGGGCGGATATTACAACCTGAGAAAATGATCGTAATCAATATCACATAGAGAATGAAACTAATGGTTTTTTTCATATTACTTACCCCGATTCAATTATTTTGACGGTATTGGAATCGTATGAAATCTAAATTTTTTCCAATGTTTAAAAATACAAGAGTTAATAATCAATAAGCAAATAAAAAAGCATGTCATCCCGGAAAAATCCACAGGATTTTATCCGGGATCTAACTGATTTGATATTGAGGAATAATAAAACATCCTGACCCAATTATACAGATCCCGGATAAGATTGCCACTGGCAACCTTTCCGGGATGACTCGTGTTATTTTATCTGTGAAATCTGTGTAATCTGTGGTTTGAATTTATCCCTGTATCGCCCACTTCAAATACGCCTGAATAAACCCATCGATATCGCCGTCCATGACGTTTTGCAGATTTCCGGTCTCATGGGCGGTGCGGGTGTCTTTTACCAGCGTATAGGGTTGAAAAACATAAGACCTGATCTGACTGCCCCAACCGATATCGGTTTTGGTTTTGTCCAGTTCTTCTTTTTCGGCTTGCTGTTTTTTCAATTCTTCTTCATATAATCTGGATTTCAAAACCTTCAGGGCGGTCTCTTTGTTTTTATGCTGGGAACGTTCATTTTGACAGGAAACCACAATATTGGTCGGAATATGTGTGATCCTGATGGCGGAATCGGTCTTGTTAACGTGCTGTCCGCCCGCCCCGCTGGCGCGGAATGTATCAATACGCAAATCCGACTGGTTGATCTCGATCTCGATATCGTCATCTACTTCAGGATAAACAAAAACAGATGCAAATGATGTCTGCCTTTTCCCCTGAGCATTAAAGGGTGAAATTCGAACCAGCCTGTGCACCCCTATCTCGGCTTTCAGATAACCGTAAGCATAGGATCCTTTAACTTCGATAACAGCTTCTTTTATGCCCGCTTCATCGCCGGGCTGATAATTCAATACCTCATAATTATATCCGCGACGTTCCATCCAGCGGGTATACATACGATAGAGTATACTGGCCCAATCGTGTGATTCGGTGCCACCGGCGCCCGGATGTATCACCAAAATGGCATTGTTCTTATCCTGTTCCCCGGAGAGTAGTTTTTCAATTTCAAGGTCATAAATGTTTTGTGAGAATTTTTTAACGAGGGAAACCAGTTCATTCAGATCGGCGGCACCTTCTTCGTGCAGCATCCATTGAAGCTCGATATCTTGCTTTAACATCTTCAGATCTTTCCAGCGTTTGATCTCGAATTCAAGATCCGATATCTCTTTCGTCACTTTTTGTGCGGAAATATTATCGTTCCAAAAATTCGGGTCCAGGGTTTTTTCTCTTAATTTGTTGATCTTAATCTTTTTTTCTTCAAGATCGATATATGCGGACACCTCTTCATATTTAGCGAGAACGGTATCATATTCTTCTCTTATCTGTTCGATTGTTAGCATAAAAAGCTCCTAAAAAAATAAGATACACCCAATGAGTGTATCTTGCAATATTTTATGTTGACCTTCAGAGGCCGTTGATGATCGCTTCAGTCTCCAGGGCGATTACGAGTTCTTCGTTGGTAGGAATAACGGCAACTTTAATCTTTGAGTTCGCGGCTTCGATAAAACCTTCTTTGCCGCGAATGGTCGCTTTATTCTTCTTTTCATCGATATACATGCCCATGTAGTCCATGTTTTCACATACGGGACCTCGGGTCAGATCGCCGTTCTCCCCGACGCCGCCCGTAAAAATAACGCCGTCAACGCGGCCCAGGGCTGCTGCATAAGCGCCGATATACTTCTTGATGCGGTAATTGTACATATCAAAAGCAAGTTTCGCTTTGGGATCGCCTTTTTCGATATCCTCTTCAACATCCCTCAGATCGCTTGATTTCTTATAGATGCCGATGATCCCGCTGTTCTTATTCAGCAGCATATTCATATCGTTGATGGACATATCTTCATATTCGGCGATCTTGAGAACGGCGCCGCCGTCCACATCACCGGACCGCGTTCCCATCATGAGGCCTTCAAGCGGAGTAAAACCCATTGACGTATCGATGGATTTACCGCCTTTGATGGCTGTAATGGAAGCACCGTTGCCGATATGGCATGAAATAAGGTTCAGCTCTTCGACCGGTTTATCCACAAGTTCGGCAAAACGACATGAAACATAATAATGGGAGGTACCGTGAAATCCGTAGCGGCGAATCCCGTATTTTTCATAATACTCATACGGAAGCGCATACATGTAGGCATAATCGGGCATTGTTGCATGAAAGGCAGTATCAAAAACACCCGCCATCGGCGTATCGGGCAAATGTACTTTTGCGGCTTTTATGCCGGATATATTAGCAGGATTGTGTAGTGGAGCAAGCTGAATACAATCGTTCATCACTTCCAAAACATCTTCCGTTATCAGCACTGATGAATTGAAATGCTCACCGCCATGCACCAATCGGTGGCCGACGGCATCCAGATCTTTATAACTTTCCAGCACACCCTTATCTTTATCGATCAGTAATGAAAGTACGATTTCAATGGCAACATTATGATCGGGAACATTTTTTTCTAAAGTGATCTTATCCGCACCCTTCTTCTCATGCTTGATCTTTGAACGTTCAAGACCTATGCTTTCAACAAGGCCTTTTGCAAGATAATCTTTCTTTTCCGTGTCAATTACCTGATACTTTACCGATGAACTTCCCGAATTAATGATCAAAACTTTCATTTACCGCCTCCGTTTAAAATCAACGCCGAAATATAATATTTAATACCTGCCTTTGAAACATTTTTTTGTTCAAGGAATTTGGAATGTATTTCTGAAGTGTTTCCATAGCCGGTTAAATGATGATTTATGGTTGACAAATAATATGGAAGATTTAAAGTTGAAGAACTGAAACCTTAAATTTGTTTAATGTTTAGAACGTTTAATGGTTTAATTATTCAACCCCGCCGGGGTTGGAAGAAATGGGAGTATAGTAAACCTATATTCTTCTTGAACCCCTCATGGGGTTCCTGATAGTATTGGGCAATGTTAATGCTTTAAGAATTATATCTTAAGTTTGCCGTTTAGAAGTTTAATCACCCTTCGGGCTGTTTAGCGTTTAACTTATTTAACCCAACGGCATTGGAAGAAAAGGTATTGAAGCAAACCTATATTATTCTTGAAGCGCTTGTGGGGTTTTTGGTATAAATAATTACTTCGAAATCGGGACTCTGGAAGAGTCCAAGAAGAATATACAAATTCATCCAAAATAAAAAAGAACCCCAACGGGGTTCAAGAATGTTCGTTACTCAATATTCTATATTTACTTCGATTGTTCGTATGTCCTGCGAAGCCTTGGCAAATCGGGAAATACTCGAATGCTCTATTGATAGTTATTCAAGTAAAACAAACTTAATAAGAATTACCAGTTTACAAATGGATTCTCTGCAAGATAAGCATTCAAGTACCGTTTGTCATGCGTCACTTCTTCCCCGGCCCATTCGGGCTTGTCGAAATACTCATCTTCGGAGTTAAGTTCAATCTCAGCGATGATGAGTCCGGCATTTGCTCCCATAAACTCATCTACATCCCAGGTTTTGCCTGCAAATTCGGGAAAATATCGTTTCTTCTCGACAATTTTTTCATCACATAATTCTTTTATCATGATCTCGGCATCTTTTACAGGGATCTCATATTCGAACTCCCAGCGGGTAACACTTGTGATATCTTTCTTGATAGAGAGCACGGCAGATTTGCCATCTACAATACGAATGCGCGCCGTTCCGTCATCGGCATAGAGCAAATATCCCTGAATAACGTGGACGGGCTTCAAGCCTTTCTTGAAGTCTTCATTATAAACCAGGAATTTCCGTTCAACCTCTTTCATAAATACCTCTCACAAAGCCGCAAAGTTTCACAAAGCGACCAAAAATACTTATATCCACAAAGATTCAAAAGGGACAGCAAAAATTATCGCAAAGGAACAAAGCACTCAAAGAACTTTACAATATGCAATATTCAATCTTTTCAACATTTCAACATTTCAACGCTTCAACGTTTTAACGTTTTAACCGAAATTATCTAGATGACCTTCTCACCTTAAACCATTTCACCTAAATTCGGACGAATTTATCCAATTTGATCGCCACATCTTTGACGAGCTCTTTGCGTTCACGATGGTGAATAAAAGCACTTTTAAAACTATCAATAATAATGCTTTTTATGTCATCAATTGTAAGATCGAAAGATTTGTATGCTAGATAAAGTTCATCCGTTACTGACGTATTGGACATCAAGCGGTTATCGGTGTTCAAACTTAGCCGTAAGCCGTAATCCCTGAAAAATTTAAAGGGATGTTTTTCGATATTTTTAACGGATTTCGTTTGCAGATTGGATGTCAAGCATACCTCAAGACAGATCCGGTGATCATTTATGTAATTCATCAGATCACCATCCTCTGCCAAATGCGTTCCGTGTCCGATGCGATGAGCTCCGCAATAATGCACCGCCTGGTGAATGCTTTGAGGACCGTATGCTTCACCGGCATGAATCGTAATATTAATGTTGTTTTTCAGTACCAATCTGAATGCTTCTTCATGATCTTTGGCGGGATAGTTTTCTTCGGGACCGGCCAGGTCAAAACCGATCACTCCCCTGTTCTTATAAGCGACGGCGAGTTCAGCCAATTCATGCGATATTTTGGGATCAAAAGACCGCATACCGCAAACAATGATACCGCCCTGAATATCGAAATCATGTGTTGCCCGCTTCATACCCCTTATAACGGCTTCAAGATTATCGATCGTACGCATGCCCTTTTCAGTATGGAGAATAGGCGAATACCGGATCTCCAGCCAGCGGACATTCTCTTTTGCCGCATCTTCACATAGTTCGTAAGCAACACGCTCTACTGATAAAGGATCTTGCATAACCGACAATGTTACGTCGAACCTTTTTAAATAATCTTCAAGTGAACTTGCATTTTTGCAATGTAAATAATCGACCATTTGGTCAAGATCATCATAAGGCAAGGCTATATCGTTCGTTTTTGCCAATTCAACGATGGTTTCGGGACGGACGGAACCATCCAAATGACAATGAAGATCAGTTTTTGGAAAACCATGAATAGTATCCCATATTTTTTGATCAATAGCCATGCTTTACTCCTTTTTTATCCGAATTTCTCTTTGATATATGAACCCGGCTGCTTCCTTGTATGCTGTGTAAATCCGTCAGCTTGAAGAAGCTCTTCCATTCCTGTAATCATTAAGGGATGTCCGCAGAGAAAAACGACCGTATTTTCAGGTGTTACAGTTTCTCCCCATATATCATCAACGGTCCTGTCTTTCCAAATTTTATCGAGAAAACCCACTTTTCCATGCCATGGTGTCGGTTCATTTTTGGGTTCACTGATGATCGGTACATAATTCATTTTTGGGCAAAAACGCTCCATCATGATCAATTCATCACGATAACCAAGGTCCCAAGAATTCAATGCACCATGCACAACCGCCCATTTTCTTCCAGTATCAGTGGTTAAATGAGACCTGAGCATGCTCATATAAGGCGATAAGCCGGTACCGGTAGCAAAGAATATTACATTTTTATCCGCAGAAATATCATCTAAAGTGAACATACCGAAAACTTTTTCACGCATCCACAATTTATCGCCGTTCTTCAGATTGAAAAGACGAGGTGTCAATGCTCCGTTTTCAACCATTTTAATATAGAATTCCAGATAATTATCTTGTGAGGAACTTGATGCGATCGAGTATGGACGCTTTATCAATCTATCGGGAGGATTTGTTTTCTCTTCAGGCACCGAATGAGGTACACGTCCGGCTGTTGGCGGAAGTCCCAGAGGACAATACTGACCCGGCTTGAATTCCGGCAATTTCCATCCCAGAGGAGCAATACGAAAAATACACAGACCGGGTGCCACTTCAATTTTCTGTTGCAGTATGGCGTTCAATTCTTCCAATTTATTCTCCATTCTTTATTGAACTGAATCAAATATAGGAAAAACAGTGTAAAAGGCAAATAAATAGGATGAATAAATTGCTGATAATAAAAAGACGCGATAAATCGCGTCTCTAAATATCATTTATTTTCGGATTGGACATGTCCAACCTCTACTTTTATTTTTAATTCATAATTAGATATTGCATTGTTAATTGTCAATTGTTAACTGTCAATTGATCTACTCCCATTCAATGGTTGCCGGCGGCTTGGATGAGATATCGTAAACCACGCGATTGATACCGTCGACCTCATTGATGATCCGGTTGGATATTCTGGCCAGCACCTCGTAGGGCACGTGCGCCCAGTCGGCGGTCATGCCGTCAAGTGACGTTACCGCACGGAAAGCCACAGCATAATCGTAAGAACGCTCATCCCCCATCACTCCCACCGATTGAACCGGCAAAAGTACGCAAAACGCTTGCCATATTTTGTTATATTGGTCACTTCTGTGCAATTCCTCTATGGCAATATGATCGGCTTCACGCAAAATATCACATTTGGCTTTTGTAATTGCTCCGGGAATGCGCACACCTAGACCCGGACCCGGGAAAGGGTGCCGCCAGATCAATTCATCGTCCATACCCAGCTGTTTGCCTACCCGGCGAACTTCATCCTTGAACAATTCACGAAGCGGCTCTATCAATTTGAATTTCATCTTTTCAGGTAAACCGCCGACATTATGATGTGATTTGATCGTTGCGGAAGGTCCTTTGAATGATACCGATTCTATGACATCGGGGTACAAGGTCCCCTGTGCCAGAAAATCAAATTCGCCAAGATGATGGGCAGTTTCTTCAAAAATATCTATGAATAAATTACCGATTATCTTGCGTTTTTTCTCAGGATCGGTTACACCGTCCAGTGCTGATAAAAAACGGTCTTCCGCATCTACATACTCCAGTTTAATATGGTATCTGTCACGAAAAGTTTTTTGCACCTGCTCGGCTTCATACAGTCTCAATAATCCGTTGTTCACGAACACACAGGTCAATTGATCTCCGATCGCCTCATGCAGCAGCACGGCAACGACCGACGAATCCACACCGCCCGAAAGGCCGCAGATCACGTGTTTATCCCCTACTATCTTACGCACTTTCCGAATCTCAGATTCGACAAAATTGGCGGGAGTCCAGGTCTGTTCACAACTGCAGATATTCACAGCAAAATTCTTTAAAATGATCATTCCTTTATCGGTGTGTGCCACTTCGGGATGGAATTGGATGGCATAAACGGGCCGGTTATCATGTCTGATGGCGGCGATGGGCGCATTGTCGGTATGTGCGATCACGGAAAAACCTTCCGGCATGGCATCCACCCTGTCGCCGTGACTCATCCAAACCACAAGATCTTCATCTTTTGAGATCCCTTTGAACAGATCGGAATTATCATCGATCTTTAAATGCGCACGGCCGTATTCACGGTGATCGGCGCGAGCGACTTTACCATTATAATGCTGACTCAATAACTGAAGTCCATAGCAAATTCCCAATACCGGAATATCAAGATCAAAGATATGTTCATTCGGGTGCGGTGCTTTCTTGTCATATACGCTGGAAGGACCACCGGACAAAATAAGTCCCTGTGGATCAAATGCTTTAATTTTTTCAAATTCCACATTAAAAGGATGGATCTCGCAATACACGTTCGCCTCGCGAATACGGCGAGCGATGAGTTGGGTGTATTGAGAGCCAAAATCAAGTATGAGAATTTTGTTGCTGTTCATTTTTTATAATTCCTGGTTGAAACGTTGAAGTGTTGAAATGTTGAAACGGTTATATTGTCATGTATATCCTGTTATCCTGTCTAAAAGCAATCCTGAGAATCCTGTTATCCTGTCTAAAAAGCAATCCTGAGAATCCTGTTATCCTGTCTAAAAGCAATCCTGAGAATCCTGTTATCCTGTCTAAAAGTTATTCCGGTCTATCGTTACGCAACGAGAACTCACAACCGCAATAATTCTGACGGTAAAGATCCAATTCACGACTCAGTTCATTGCTACGTTTAAACCCATCTTTTTTCTTAAAATCCCAGGGTTCATATCCCTGGAATTGCTGACCGATCTCAAAGATCGTTTTGCTAATCTTGTGAGGCGAAACCGTTAATGTCGTAGAAAAAGCATCAAATCCATTCGATTCGGCATATTGTGAAGTTCTTGCCAAACTGTAAGCGAAACAACGATTACAGCGTAAACCGCGTTCAGGTTCATCTTCATAACCTTCTACCGCTTTCAGCCAGCTGTTATGATCATAAGTGTCTTCCACCAGTTCCACTTCCCAGGCATAAGCCAGCATCTTTGCGGCTTCCAAGCGTTTATCATACTCTTCTTTGGGAGAAATATTATGATTCGAAAAGAACAAAACCGGCTCAATATCCTCAGAGCGCAAACGTTCGACGCAAGCACTTGCACAAACTGCGCAGCAGGTATGGAGGAGGATCTTTCGTTTCATTTCAAATGCTCCGTGGTTTTATTTATTTAATTACTTCATTTCAAGAAATGAGTTGGTTGAAACGTTGAAATGTTGAAGCGTTGAAGTGTTGAAATATCTATCTCCAATTACTCAAACTTTTCAACTCTTTTACAATCCGAATATTATTTTACAAATAAAGTCCCTTCTAGTATTGTCACATTTGTTTCTTTTATTGGTTTCAAAACATATTTCTCAAGCAATTTATAGTATCTCAAGCTTGCTATACTAATACTATCTCCACTGAAAAACACGATCTTATAAGAAGTGTCTTTGCCATTTAAAGCCAAATCTATTTGTGCTCTAGCTGGACCAAAAGCAGGACGTACTATTTGACCTAAATATAAATCGGTCAATTCAATATGAATTTCATTCCCATCAATTAATTCATTATATAATATTTCAACATTGTAGACAGAAAATATGCTATCTGTTACAACAGAAAGAGAGATTGAATCTTTTCCAGAGGGTTGAAAATCAACATGTGCAAGCCCTACGGACACATCATATTCGAAATCATTTCCTTCAAAGTCATATTCATCGTCAACATTAAGGCAGGAAAAAACGGTGAATGAAACAAGGATCAGCAAACTAATTTTGATTAATTTTCTCAAATTTTTAATTTTGACCATGTTTGTACCTGTTGTTTTGGGACAGACATCAGTCTACGCTCTTGGAGTACAGCCTACGTAGCCGAAGCTACTTCGGCGCAGTAAGCCTTCGCCCGACAGGTGTCTGTCCCCTACAATTCACAATTCATAATTCAAATCGAATGTTCGAATGTTCTATTGCTCTAATGTTCTTATATCAAGAAGCTCCCGACCATTCGGGATCCTCTCTTCTCAACTTCGCTAAAGCTTCTTTGAGCTGGCGTTCGGTCAACCCGAAAGGTCATCGCTTCTTACTTTTCTTCAACCCAATAGTTCGGCGCTTCTTTAGTGATCATGACGTCATGAACATGGCTTTCACGCAAGCCGGCATTGGTGATCTCGACGAACTGTGTTTTCTCACCGAGTTCTTTGATCGATGCCGCCCCGGCATAGCCCATACCGCTCTGAAGTCCTCCGACCAACTGAAAGATCACGTCCGCAAGTTCGCCTTTATAATGAACCCTTCCTTCGATACCTTCCGGAACATATTTGCCGGAGGAGGTCTTTTCATCCTGAAAGTAACGGTCGGACGATCCTTCCTTCATGGCAGCCATGGATCCCATTCCGCGATAAACCTTATAGCGACGTCCCTGATAAAGCTCAACCTCACCGGGAGATTCTTTCGTACCCCCAAAAATCGAACCGATCATGACGACCGACGCACCCGCTACAAGCGCTTTGACCGCGTCGCCTGAGTATTTAATACCTCCATCGGCTATAATGGGAATATCCGCTTCTTTGGCCGCTTTGGCACATTCCATCACGGCTGTCAATTGAGGTACGCCAACACCGGCAACAACGCGTGTGGTACAGATGGATCCGGGTCCTATACCGACTTTTATACAATCCGCTCCGGCTTTTGCCAAATCCCTGGTCGCTTCAAAGGTTGCGACATTTCCCGCTACCAGCGGCAGTGAAGGATATGCCTTCTTGATCTTTTTAACGGCTTCGATCACTTTAGCTGAATGGCCGTGAGCCGTATCAACTGTAATGATATCGACGTTTGCATTTACAAGCGCCGCCACACGGTCCATAAAATCGCCGGAAACGCCAACGGCAGCTCCTACCCTGAGTCGACCGACATCATCTTTAACAGCTTTAGGGTATTTCATCTTTTTACGAATATCTTTTATGGTAATAAGACCCTGTAGCATTCCGTTCTTATCAACAACCGGCAATTTCTCGATCCTATGTTTCTGCAATGGTTTTACCGCTTCTTCAAGCGTTGTGCCGATCGGTGCGGTAACAAGATTTTCCGCAGTCATATATTCCGATACTTTCGCACCGTAATCTTCAGCAGTAATAAATCTGAGATCACGGTTCGTAATAATACCGACCAGTTTGCCTTTTTCAACGACCGGAACACCCGAGATCGAATATCTTGCCATCAAAGCAAGTGCATCGCCGATCGGTTTGTTCTGCTCAATCGTGATGGGATTGATGATCATGCCGCTTTCGGATCGCTTGACCTTATCAACTTCGGCAGCCTGACGTTCAATGCTCATGTTTTTATGTATGAATCCCAATCCGCCTTCCTGCGCAATGGCAATCGCCAACTGCGCTTCCGTTACCGTATCCATGGCGGCGGATACAAAGGGAATGTTCAGCTTGATATCTTTGGTAATGTGTGTCTCTGTCGAAACATCGCTGGGCAGCACTTTGCTGGCGGCAGGCACGATGAGCACATCGTCAAAGGTCAATGCTTTCATTTTTACTTTTTCACTCATTATCTAAACTCCTTTCAGGTATCGCGGGATTACACCCGGTCGGATTTTAATTTTTCAGATTCTATTTGATCCAGGATCTCCTGGGTAATGCCGGTAGGATATTCTCCTGAAAAACATGCATCGCAGATCGGGAGATCACTATATAGGTCACGTAGTCCCTCAACAGTCTGATAGATGACTTTTTCACAACCAAGACTTTCTGCGATCTCATCTACTGTGCAATTGGCAGCGATCAGTTCTTTTTTCACGGACATGTCAATTCCATAAATACAAGGATATTTTACAGGAGGAGACGCCGATACGAAATAAACTTCTTTGGCTCCATATTCTTTGAGCATATGAACGATATGCCTTGATGTCGTACCGCGGACGATAGAGTCATCCACCACCGCTATCTTACGCCCGTGTATGATATCTTTCATTGGATTGAGTTTTTGCCTGACAACACGTTTTCTAAGTTCTGCATTGGGTGTAATAAAACTTCGTCCCACAAAACGGTTCTTAGCTAGACCTCTCCGGTAAGGAGCATCGATCATCTCAGCCAGTCCCGATGCGAAAAAATATGCTGAATTGGGAACATCAATGATAATATCGGGCTTAACACGGGCTTCTTCCAAGCGCTCTTTAAGTGCTTTTCCCATTCTGACACGTTCCGTAGCGACCAGACGATTTCTGAATTTTGAATCTTCACGTGCAAAATAGATGTATTCAAAAACACAAAAAGCATCCTTCTTGCGTTTAAGTATCCGTGAGTGCAGTTTATTATTCATGTCGATAAAAACCGCTTCTCCTGCTTCCAGATCGCGAACATAATCATATCCGAGATAATCAAATACGGCGGTTTCTGATGTAAAAATATATTTGGTGCCTTTTTCTGTAACCTTTTTTCCCATCATCAACGGCCTGATGCCGTAAGGATCGGTAAAAGCCAGAAATCCCTGCCCTTTAATGTAGGTAATACAGGAGTAAGCGCCTTTAACCATTTCCTGAACGAATTCAACGGTTTCGAAAAGATCTTCCTTCCTGATATGCGAAAGATTTTTTTCCTGCAAATAGGTGGCAAAAGTATACAACAGCAATTCAACATCGTTTTCCGTTTCAACCATTCGGTGAAATGTATCATTCAGCACTTTTCTAAGTTTGATAAAGTTGATGACATTTCCGTTATGTACCATGGCGATCCCAAACGGATAGTTCACTGCAAAAGGCTGTGCATCGATCGCTTCCGTAGAACCGATAGTGGCATAACGGACATGCCCCAGTCCGATGTTGCCCTCCAGCTTTGACATATCCACTTTTCGAAAGACCTGGGAGACATGGCCCGTTCCCTTATGCATTCTAAAACGGCCATCTTTATACGTTAAAACACCCGCCGAATCTTGTCCCCGGTGTTGAATTGAGATAAGGCCGTTGACCAGTTCGCTGGACACATCTTCAAATCCGCAAATACCTAAAACACCACACATTTAGTTATCTCTCCTTTAAAATATCCCGTCCTTTCAGACTTTTGATTTAAACGGAATAAAATATATTATTTATCTTTTTCAAACAATTTTTTCAAGACCTCCGCATACATTTTATGTTCCAGGGCCAATCCTTTTTCTTCAACTTCTTCAAGCGTTTCACATTTGCTGATATCAAGTTCCCGTTGTTCAATTATATCACCCGTATCCATGCCTTCATCGACAAAATGCACCGTAACAAAGGTCCTTTCCAAATGATTGTTAAACGCCCATTCATAGCCGCCGACTCCCTGGAATGCCCGTGTATCAGCAGGATGAATATTGACAATGCGGTTTTTATAAGTATTTATAAAAACAGGACTCAGCAAACGCATATAACCGGCAAGTATGATATAATCGGGATCGTAAGATTTTAACAGGTCGATGACTTCCCGGTCAAAATCATCTCTTTTTCTACCTTTTGACGGTATACATTCGGTCTTAATGCCATATTCTTGTGCTGTATGAAGGCCCTTTGCATTCTGACGGTTAGAAAAGACAAGCACCACTTCGCATACATCCTGCAAAATACCCTCGTGCGTCTGTCGGAGAATGGCATTCATATTGCTTCCGCGGCCCGAGATGAAAATTGCAACACGTTTTTTCATGGTCTTATTTCTTAAAAAGGTTTTGAAGTATTCCTTTAAGGCCCTGCCTGTGCCGGTATCTTCCGGTTATGACCTTTTGCTCATTGATCAGAGATGCCAGATTGTATTCCCACATAGCCGAATTGCTGAGTGTATCTGTCCTGGCAATAGGCGCATTCGTTTCATATAGTTCATCCGGGAAATGCATGGTGTACATCCATGAGTACTGTCCCAACATGGCATGTTTGAGCATGTTCCCGAATTGATTCGAACTGACATTGATCGTATCGCTCATAGTAATAAATCGTTTGAATGTTCTTTCGCCTTTTTCATCATCAATGATCAGGATCTGTCCGAACCACTTGTTTTCAACATCATTTAAAAGCAGAACATCATCGAATTCCAGTTCGATGTGGATCCATGTGTTATCATCGATCTGATAGGTCGAATGTTTTGTTACGTCAACACCATTCACCGAATCGCATAACGAAACAATACTCAATTCGGATATCTCCTCTTCATCTATATCGGTATTGAGCGGTAATCCGATCTCAAAGATGAGATGTCCCGAATTGTCGTCTTCCAGCCACATTTCTTCGCGGTATTCGATGCAGGAACTAAGCAGCAGGGCTAAAGCCAGGATCAAGGTTAAGCTCAAAATTGATCTCGATGAATCGAGAGGTCGATGGGTCGATCTCAATTTAAATCCACGATGTTTGATCGATACTGTCATTTGTTTTTTCTTTCACCGGGTTGAAACCCCGGTGCTACTGAATTTATTGCTCTACTCCACCCCAGTTACGATCCTTCGGAGCTTCAGGGGTTTCGAAGAGTCTTCGACCTTTAATCTTGATCTTTTAGGTTTTGCGATCCACGAATCACAACCTTTCACTTTAGTGCTTTGTGAGCAATGTCCGTTCTATACATCATATTATCAAAATTGATCTTTAAGATCTCTTCGTAGCATTTATTGACAGCTTCTTTGAGTTTCTTGTCCCGGCAAACGATATTCAGTACCCTTCCCCCTGAGGTCATTAGTTTATCCTCATTTCTTGTAGTTCCGGCATGGAAACAAAGTGTGTCGTCGTTAAGATTTTCAATTCCCCTGATGATCTTACCTTTTTCATACGAACCGGGATATCCTCCTGATGTCAGAACGACATCCACGAAATAACCATCATGGAATTCCAACTCAACTTCGCCAAGAGTCCCGTCGAAAACAGACAGGATCAGTTCGAGCAGATCGCTCTTCAATGACGGCAGGATCACCTCGGTTTCGGGATCACCGAATCTAACGTTATATTCAAGCAGTTTCGGTCCCTCTTCATCGAGCATAATACCAAAATAGATCACACCTTTATAATTGAATCCTTCTTCCTCAATACCGTACAATGTGGGAAGAATGATCTTTTCATCTATCTCGTTCAGAACTTTCTCAGTTGCCACCGGTGCGGGACAATAAGCCCCCATCCCACCCGTATTGGGTCCTTTATCTCCATCAAAGGCGGCTTTATGGTCCTGAGAAGGCAAAAGGCAGTTTATATTTCTACCGTCCGTAATACCTATGATCGAGAGTTCTTGTCCTTTTAATTTCGTTTCTATAAGGTATTCGGCATCATCGCCGTATTTTTCTTTGATCTCATGAATGGCGGAGAAAGCATTTTCTTCCGAGGAACAAACGTATACCCCTTTACCCGCTGCCAGTCCGTCGTACTTAATAACCAGATTTCCTTCAAGATCTTTGATGATTCCCATCGGGTCATCTTTACCTGTGAATGTTTTGAAATCTGCTGTTGCCACTCCGTATTTTTTCATGAATTTTTTAGAAAATATTTTTGAGCCTTCCAGCCGAGCAGCTTCCTTATCCGGACCAAAAACCAGAACAGGTGAATCTTTAAATGCATCAACAATACCGTTGGCAAGAGGCACTTCCGGACCTACGACGATCAGCGTTACTCCCTGCTTATGACAAAAAGCTTTCAGGGCATCCGTATCCGATCCGTCCAGATCAACATTATTTCCCGTGCCTCCATTACCGGGCAGGAGAAAAATCTTATCCGCCATTTCGGATCGCTGTATCTTCCAGGCCAATGCATGTTCTCTACCGCCGCTGCCAATTATTGCAATATTCATTTTAAGAGCCCTATAGTAAAATTAATCTAATAATCATTTCAACTTACATCTTGTTGAAGTGTTGAATTTTTTCTTGATACCTTTTTCAACGATTGAACGCTTCAACTTCTTAGAGACTTTTTTTAAGTTCTTTGAGCACTTCATTACAGATCTTTTCCGCCAAGCCGATATAGGTGTAAGGCCTCAGATCTGCCAACTCTTTGCGCAGTTCATCACTTGCTTTTAGCGAATTGATGAATTTGTTCAAATTAGCCGTTGTAATACCCTGGCCCCGGGTCAGACTTTTCATGATCTCATAGGGATTGGCAAAACCTTCACGTCTTAAAATGGTCTGAATGGGTTCAGCCAGCAGTTCCGGATATTCGTTCAATTCATTTTCGCAGTATTCGGCATTGACTGTCAATTTATTCAGTCCTTTTTGTGTTTCATAGATACCCAAAGAGGCATGCCCCATAGCCACACCGAAATTACGTTCAACTGTGCTGTCTGAGAGATCGCGCTGAAGTCTTGACCGGCTCAATTTTGTTGTAAAATGTTCAAGTAATGAATTGGCGATCCCTAAATTACCTTCGGAATTCTCAAAGTTTATGGGATTGACCTTGTGCGGCATGGTCGATGATCCGACCTCACCGGCTTTCACTTTTTGCTTCAGATATCCCAGCATCAGGTACATCCACATGTCTTCATTCATATCAATAAGAATAGTATTTATCATTTTTGTAATGAAAAAATATTCCGACCAATTGTCATGATCTTCGATCTGTGTGGTAACCGGGTTCATTTCAAGAGCCAGATCATCAAGAAATGTCTTTGAGAACTTGATCCAGTCAAAATCCTTCGATGCCGCAGCAAATGCGGAATAATTACCTGTAGCCCCGTTCAGTTTTCCCCTGAATTTAAAATTTTTCAGGGCATTGTATTGTTTTAGCAAGCGTGATGCAAAAACAGCCACTTCTTTACCTGCCGTTGTCGGAGATGCCATTTGTCCGTGAGTTCTTGCCGGCATGGGAATGGCTTTCCATTCTGTGATCTTTTTACCGAGAAACGATAAAAATGACTTCAATTGGGGTAATTGGTATTCATCCCGGTATTTTTTCAATAATAAAGTATGCGAAATATTATTCACATCCTCAGAGGTCAGTCCGAAATGTATCATATTCGGACGACGCAATTTCAATTCATGGATCAGAAAGACCTCACATGATTTCACATCATGATTCAAAGTGTCTTCAATTTCCTTGATCGCGTCATAATCGTCTTTTGAAAAATTTTCAGACATTTTTTCAATACGCTTGATCTCGCGTTTGCCCAAAGGAGGGAAAATCCCTGTTTTATCCAAAGCCAGAAGATATTGAAGTTCAACCCAGATCCGGGCTCCCATCAATGCATATTCAGAGAAGTAATCGCCGAGCGCTTCGACTCGCTTAAGATAACGACCGTCGAGAGGTGAAATTGCCTTTAACATCTCTAATCCTTTAATTTTTAACCCTTTACCGCGACAGGCCTGGCAGCCTGTTCTCCTCCGCACCAAAATATAAGCTATTGGCGTCCTGTTTGGAATGTTTTTTTTAAGTCTGACGGGATTTTTTTTGACATGATTACAGTAAATGTACGGGCGGGACTTGACCCGCCCTATTTTTTAATGGGCGGACACCTTCCTTCGTTCTCCAAGCTTCGGAAGGGCAGGCATGGATCCGCCCCTGCCATAACTCTTTGATAATCAATATTCTAAACATCTAACCCTCTAAACTCCTATATGTTTTTTCTATATCTTGTAGAAAAATCGCATTTATTACGCAATATATTGTGCTTAAAAATTATTTTTTATTTTTGACATTGAACAAAAATGCCCTTATCTTTGCATTTGGAATTAGAGGGTTTTAGTGAAAAAACACATCATATTTTTCTTGATTGCTTTATTGGCAGTATCGGGTGGACTGTCTGCCAATGAAAGGTATCCTGCACCTTTTCAAAAAACAAGCGACCTTGTTGCCGATTATGTTCATTACACGACAGTCGGACAGCTTGGTTTGACAATTACAAATTTCGGTGTGCTGGGGGAAGGTTACAATAACCCCAACCAACCCAGTTGTATGTATAAGCAATATCCGGACAACATCAAGGAACAGGTTGAACATATGTCTTACGGCGGCCTGTGGGTCGGAGGTATTATCAATGGTGAAAAACTTGTCAGTACAGGAGTGGTTGACGGTGTGTTCGATTATGCGGCACAGGGATTTGAGTTCACCAATTATGGTGATTCGATCTTTGAAAGATCATCCATTCCCACTTCCAAGGTATATTCACCTTATGCCATTTCCCATCAGGATTTTACTTCGATCTTTCATGATGAAAAAGATGTGATCAATCACAGACCGCTTCATATTGAAGTTGATATGACCACTTACACGTGGAATTATTCTTTCACCGACGCTTTTGTTATTTTGAATTATCACATTACCAATATCGGTTCCAGTCCCATTAAAGACGTTTATGTCGGGATATGGGCCGATGCGGCAGTAGGGAATATGAATTATACCAGTATTTACGAACCCGGCGGCGGCTGGAGCTGGTATGATAACCAAAATGGTTTTGACGAATCGATCTTTGATCCGATCCCCGATGATTCTTTTGAAGGACTTGAAAGGGATATCGCCTATCAATTTGACCAGGATGGTGATAACGGTTACGCTCAGAGTTATGTGGGATTTACTTTTCTTGGAACAGAGACAGTTCCCCGAGCCTATTGGGACACTCAATATAATCAGTGGAAATGGAACACCTCATTGGATCAGGTTTATCCCGAATATTTTATGCCATTAACGGATGAAGAACGATACGAAAAACTGAGTGTATCCGTTCCTAAACATCCGGGCATGGACGATTATACCGTTGAAGGTTATCCGTCACAATCCGCCAGTTGGATGATCCTTGTTTCTGCCGGTCCCTTTGGTTCCATTCCTGCGGTTTCCGACAGTTCTTCCTGGGAAATACCTCCTGGAGAAGCTATAGATGTCGCTTTTGCGGTTGTCTGCGGACGCTGGGCAAATAACGGTGAAGATGATAACGCTGCCCGACGTGCACTCTTAAGGGTCAATGCCGACTGGGCGCAGAAAGCATTCAATGGTGAGGATATTAACGGTAACGGACGCCTGGATGAAGACATACAGGAAGATCAGGACGGCGATGGAGAGCTGGACAGATTTGTTCTGCCTGCACCACCCCCCTCGCCTAAACTGCACGTAGTACCCGATGAAAGCAAAGTAACCCTTTATTGGAATAATATACCGGAATTTGCTGAAGACCCCATCTCAAGAGAGCAGGATTTTGAAGGTTACAAAGTATATGCCCGTCGAAAAACAACGGGGCTGACATCTGAATGGACCTTGCTGGCTACTTTCGATCTTGTCGATGAGTTCGGTTATAATACCGGTTTGGACTATATTAGAATAAAAGATGAATTCGGTAATCCTTCTTATGAAATTTTCGGACAGGATACCTTCTATTACAAATTTGAGAATAAAAATCTATTGAATGGCTGGCCCGATAAAAACATTTTTGCCGTTACTTCTTATGATAAAGGGGATCCGCGTACCGGATTGCAATCTCTTGAATCTTCCCAATTGGAAAATCGTGTAACAGTCGTGACCGGAAAGCAATCAATTGAAGATGAAATGACCGAAGTGGGAGTATATCCCAATCCCTACAGGGTTAATGCACTTTGGGACGGTTCAGGTGTACGTGACCGCATGATCTGGTTCACCGGGCTTCCGGAAGACGCTACGATCCGTGTTTTTACCATTTCGGGCGAATTGGTCAAGACCATTGAACACGAGGGATCAACTTATTCGGGTACCGGGACACGGCGTCTTGAAGAAGGTTTAAGTTCCTCAACCGTTTATGCCGGAGGCGAACATGCATGGGATCTGATCACAGAAGATGATCAGGCATTGGCTACCGGGATGTATATTTTTGCTGTTGAGAATAATGAAACCGGTTATATCAAGACCGGTAGATTTCTAGTTATAAAATAAATCCAAAAAAAGGAGAAATGTGATGAGAAAAGTGTTAATTGTTTTGATGTCGCTACTCTTGGCCGCAACTGCTTTTGCGACCACGATCAAAGACATCCAAAATGGCACCGTAAGTGCAGGTACTGTTGTAACGGTTTCAGGTATTGTTACAGGAGAATCCTACGCTTTTGGTGGCTCAGACATGTACATCCAGGATGGTACGGGTCCCTATTGCGGTATCGCGTTATATCTTGGTTCTGCAGGTTTATCAAATTTTGTTGCTGACAGTGTGATTGTTTCTGAAGGTGATTCTGTTACTGTTACCGGAACAGTCGGTGAATATTACGATGTAACTCAGATATCAGTTACTTCATTGGTACTTGAAGAAGCAGGCGTCGGTTGTCCCGCTCCGGTTGTTGCGCCCCTTGATTCATTGAACCAGGAAAAATATGAAGGATGTTTGGTCCGTGCGCTTGACGTTGCTATCAGTAATCCCGATGCCGGCTACGGGGAATGGGAGATTGAAGATGCCAGTGGTACAATGCTGGTTGATGATGAAGGCAAAGCTCCTTACTATTTCTGGCCTGACGAATATGATAGTTTGATCTCTATAACGGGAATTGTAAATTATTCATATTATAACTATAAAATAATGCCTCGTCTTGCATGGGATATCGTAGAAGGCCCTCCTACTGGAGAAACAACAGTTTTTACACGTATACAGAGAATTCAGCAAGTCCGTGTTTCAGATCTGAAAAAAGCACTTACAGATGCAGCATCCGATACTTCTTATATATGTAATGAAGATACCACTATTTATATTAAAGGTATTGTTACAATGCCAACGGGACTCAGTTATGCCGGTGATGGTATAAAATTTATTTTATCGGATATTCATGGCGGTCCCTGGAGTGCTATTCTTTCATACAACGCAGATGCATCAGTTTATGCTGATATGTTTGTCGGTGACTTGATCGAAATGGGAGGTTATGTAGGAGAATATACGACCGGACCTTCTAATATGACAGAATTCTGGCTGGTTGGAGATGCCGAACTAGTAGATATGGTTTCTCCTCCCGATCCTGCTGTTATAACTACAAGCGATCTTCGCATTCCTGAAACAGCTGAACAATGGGGTAATGTTAATGTACGGATAGAAGATGCAATAGTAACAGAGAATGAATTAGATAATTATATTTTAGAGATTGATGATGGATCAGGTGCGTGTCTTGTAGACGATGATTCAGATAGTTTGTCTCAATATGCTAATAACCCTTTTGTTGCTCCTCCGATATTTACTCCCATAGAATCTATTACAGGATGGATTTATCATCATTATGGTTCATATGCTGATTCAACAACATATAGTATATGTCCATTATACCATGAAGATATCGTTTTGGGAGAAGGTCCCGCTATGCTTTTGGAACCTAAACGCTCACCTGTAAATATCCCGACATCTTCTCAAAGCGTTGTTGCATCAATTACAATTTCAACACTTAGAAACATCGATACTGCTAAAGTCTATTACAAAGTAAACAATGGTACGTTAAGTAATGTGGATATGGTAGAAGGAACAGAAAATAAATGGTCCGGTACTATTCCACCTCAGGCTGACGGCTCGATCGTTGAATACTACTTCTATGTTACAGATGATTCTTTAGATGTATCTGCACTGCCCAGCAATTATGAAGATGGTGGCTTCTTTACGTACAAAGTCCTTGATTCTGCTCCTACCGTCTATGATATACAATATACGCATGCAGTTACCGGTATTAGCCCGCTACATGGATGCAATGTAACGTTTGATGCCACAGTAACAACACCAGGTGTGCTTGCATCAAACATTTATGATGATAATGATTTTGGTGTGATGGCAGTAGCCAGTGCACCGGGCATGTGGAACGGTGTTTGGGTCCTGGCTGATCCGGCCACCGTTGCAAGCTTTGTTGAAGGTGACCTTGTTACAGTTAGCGGTAAAGTTGATGATGATCACGAAGCTTACTGGAAATGGCAGAAAAATACGTATGTTGTTGGTACTGTCACAGAAAAACTAATCGGTGAAACACCTATAGCTCCCACCGTTGTTACCTTGTCCGATCTTGAGAACAATAAAGAAGCCTATGAAGGTGTTCTCGTTGAAATTGATGATGATATGGAGATCTCATCAATCAATGATTACGATTTTACGTTAACAGACGGCCTTGGTTCATTCCTTTATGATGATGATTTGGTTGCTGATAGCATTCTAGATATCAATTATAGAGAAAATGCGGTTGTTGGCGGAACTGACACTCTTGTAGCCGGCGACTCCTTAAGCAATGTTAAAGGTGTTGTCTATTACGGTTATAGCAGTATCAAGATCGAAGCACGGAAAGTATCTGATATTACGATCAAACCGACCAGTGGAGTCGGAGTTGCGGATGTCCCTGCTAACTTTGCATTGCATCAAAACTACCCGAACCCCTTCAATCCGGTTACGACCATTCGCTTTGATCTGGCAAACGCCACCAATGTCAAACTGACCATTTATGACATTAACGGCCGCAAGATACAGGAACTGGTCAATACGAACATGAATGCAGGTTCTTACGACCTTAGATGGAATGCCTCTAAGCTTAGTTCAGGCATGTACCTCTATCGTCTGGAAACACCTGAATTCATCTCAACAAACAAACTTGTACTCTTGAAGTAAAAGTTAACATAAAACCTGTCCCGTTCTTTTTTAGAGAACGGGACGGGTTATTTAAAAACTATGAAAATGAAACGAATAATATCTCCGGCTCTGGCAACAGTTTTATTACTGGTATTGACAGCATGCAATTTGTTCCACCCAAAATTACCTCCTTCCACTGCTGAGAATTTGCCCCCGGAAACACATGTATCTTTTTTCTATCATCCGGATACAACATTGGGTTCCGGTGACTATTGGATCTACCGCGGTGATACGACATGGGTTCTGGATACCTTGATCATGGGCCTTGATACGACAGTATCCGTACAGGAGATCAATTGGTGGGGAGATGATCCCGACGGAGATGTTATCGGATATTATTACCGCTGGTCCTATATGGATGAGCCGGTTTTTACAAGGGACGAATCAGCAATATTTTATTTACCGCTGCGGACGCAATTCGACATTTACAGCTTTCATGTTCAGGCCGTCGACAACGACAGCCTGATCGATCCTTCACCTGCCGTGGCATCATTTCCTGTTTTCAATTCACCGCCCACAGTCGAATGGAAACTAAATTCACTTC
>CAYVLJ010000007.1:24122-24770 GCA_964452375.1 uncultured bacterium
GTAGAATTTATCCAAGGCTTTATTCCATATAGATTTTGTGATATTGACGATATAGATGGTGATGAAACCGTTACAGATATCTTTTATGCCCTTGACGACACCAGCAGCTGGAACCGTTTGGACGGCGATAAACGGGATGTCATGATCACTGATATTCCGCCTGGTAAACATAAGTTCTATTTAAAAGTCAAAGACATCGCCGGAGCGGAAAGCAATACAATCGTTTTTCCTGATCCTGACAGTGACGAATCAAAGATCACGGCATGGGAGGTCAAAGAACCTGTCGGTGATGTTCTGATCGTAAATAATTTTGCCGGTGATCAAGTCCTCTATAAGCATCAAAACCTTTATACATCAATATTGGACGGACTCGTTGGTGAAGATAATTATTCGGTCTGGGAGATCGGAGATAATAATACCAATACCGCCAATACGGTGCCTTATTCACCGGAGGATATTGAACTGAACCTGAGTACTTTTTCAAAGGTTTTTTGGTTTACTTTCAGAGGGGCTAACAGCCTTAATGAATCATCACTTGCTTTAACACGTTTTGTTGCCGACGGCGGCATACTTTTTATGGACAATGCTCAAAAAGTTGCGACGGGCAGCCGACCCGATACGATCTGGACTTTTACCGATATCGATACC
>CAYVLJ010000007.1:24780-31707 GCA_964452375.1 uncultured bacterium
GTGTGAACATTGAAGCCAGCTGGGGTGATTCCACGCTCAATGAACAATTGAGTCTTAAGCTTTCTTCTACAATGGCAGATAAACTATATGCCATCGAACCCGGCGCAACTTCAACTTTGCGTTACTATTTTGAACATGATTCACTAAATACCAGTGATTACAGAGGCACACCGCCTGTCATGATCGAAACACCGATCGGAGATGGTGTGTGTTATTATATGTCTGTCCCACTTTATTATTTGAACGGAAACGATAATCTTGACGATCTGTTCAGCTACATATTCAACCTAGATGAATGATATGAAGAAATTATACAAATACATTGCCGTTTTCATGTTGCTTGCTCTGTCATTACCGGCTGTTGCAGCCACCATTCGGGGTGTGGTCACAAATGCAGAGACCAAAGAACCGATGGCGGGTGTGAATATCATCCTGAAAGGAACTTATTACGGAGCAGCAACCAGTCTGGACGGATCCTACACTATCAAAGGAATGGGACCGGGAACCTACGACATGATGGTTTCGATGATCGGATACAAACAGCACCTGCACGGGGGTATCGAACTAGACGAAGGTGAAAATATCCGTATCGATGTAGAGCTTGAAACTACCGTTCTGGCATTAGGTGAAGATGTTGTTGTAGTGGGTGAAAAACCCCTGATCGACGCCGCATCTACCGCGTCTTCCGTATCGGTTTCTTCTGATGACCTCATGGGAAAGATCGTTGAAAGCGTTGCCGATATCGTCGGACAGCAAGCCGGTGTTTCCACATCAAACAATGAGATCCATATTCGAGGTGGGCGCGTGGACGAAAGTCAGTTCATTGTAGACGGACTTTCGATCAAAGATCCGCTCACGGGACAAACGTCAAGCTTATACGTAAATTCAAATGCCATCGAGGAATTAGAGATCATTACCGGTGGTTTCAATGCCGAATACGGACAAGCTATGTCCGGTATTATTGACGTCAAGCTCAAAGAAGGAGCCGCTAATTTCGAAGGGTCCGTTCGATACAAGACCGATCAGATCATAGGAGCTCAAGGCGTTAATACCGATAATGTTGAATTCACGATCGGCGGTCCGCTTTCCAAAGGTGAAAGCAAGCTGATCCCCGGAAGCTTATCTTATTTTATCAGCGGTTATCTTTACTTATCGGATTCTTATCTTCCCGGTGCAACACAACTTTATCCTTATCGCGATTGGATGAATTTCTTTACTAACCGCCAGGAAAACAATTTATCCACCATGGCAAAACTCTCCTGGAACTTTCAGCAAAAATACAAATTCTCAATTTCATACAACCAATCGGCAAATGTGAACCAAGGATATTTCACAAGTTCTTCATATCCTTATGCGTTTCAGGAAATACTGGATAATTACCCGACCTACACACGAGAATCTAAAGTCGTGAACAGTGTTTGGACACACACGATCAATCCAAAATTGTTCTATACGGTCAATTTGGGTTATTTCTTCACTTCTTTTCATAAAGCGGTTCAAAACAAACACTGGACGGAATATGAAGAGATTCTGGATATCGACCCCACCGAATATCAAACACGCGATGAGTATGGAAATGTTGTGGTCTATACGGGCGATGAGTTCTGGGACCATGGCGATGCTCCCTATTGGTACGATTATTGGAGCAAAAACTATACACTATCGACCAATTTCACATATCACCCAAGCACAAAACACAAGGTAAAAACCGGATTCGAGCATCGCGCCACAGAAATGCAGGTGATCGATATTTATAAACCCTGGCTTGGCTCGGGCCTGGGTGAAAGCTACGATTATTATCAGGTCCATCCTTCCGACGGATCATTCTACATACAGGATAAGATCACATTTGAGGGAATGATCGCAAACATCGGTATTCGTTACGACTACTGGTTCATTGGTAAAGAAGTAACGGACGCCATGAACAATCCCGATATCCTGACTATTACCGAGGCCGGACGAGAACGTTATTTTGATCAAACATCAAATCTTTTCGGTGCCCGTTTCAAAGGGCATTTAAGTCCCAGATTAGGCATTAGCCATCCGGTAACGGATAATGACGTTTTATACTTTAACTATGGTCATTTTTCACAGTTGCCAACCTATAATTACGTCTATGCAAAACTAAGCACCATCTCTGATAACCCTTATAGTTTGATCGGGAATCCAAACCTTAACCCGAAAACTACCGTCGCTTATGAGATCGGACTGAAACATAAGTTTTCCGCTTCTTCGGCATTAGAATTCAAAGCATATTATAAGGATATGTTTGATTATGAAACGGCCCAAACCATTACATCTTTCAATCCCTTGGTTGGAAATTACAGTTTGATGATGTACTTGAATATGGATTATGCGCGTTCATATGGTTTGGAATTTATTTTCAGACAAACTTCCGGACGTTTTTTCAGCGGAGATGCTTCATTGAGCTACTCGGTAACAACGGGAAAAAGCTCAAGTCCGGATGACAACGTTTTGGTCGAAGCCGGGATGATACCCGAAAAACCGCTGACAGAAAACTATTTAAGCTGGGACGAACCTTTCAGACTGATCGGGAACCTCAGATTTCATGTGTATGAAGAAGATATTTCTCCATGGATCAACAACTGGTCGCTGAACGCCCATATCGAGGCGCAATCCGGTAGACGTTATACCGAAAGCGTGATCCTCGATACGGTTGTGACCGGAGACGGGACCACATGGTATATCGGAACATCCCGTTCAGATAATCCATATGGAGAGATCTCAGATCCTTATTTGACCGTTGATCTGAAATTTACAAAAGATTTCTATTATAAAAACCTGACCTATGGATTCTATATCGACGCAGAGAACGTATTTAACCAAAAAGTACCCAGAAGGATCAATCCTTTTACCGGTGAGCCTTATGATCCCGGTGAGATCATCTCCTACAGTTACTATGGCGGGAGAAATCCAAATTACGACCCTTCAAGATACTATGCACCCAGGAAGATCATGTTCGGTCTCTTTTTAAGGTTCTAGATAATGAAACGATATCATATAAAAACAATTACAGCACTTTTTCTGACCTTTTCCATCGCCTTTGCCGGTCTGGGCGGTCAGCGTGCGGGAACATCGATCTTTAATTTTTTAAAGATCGATCCCTCGGCAACTTCCGGCGGTTTGGGCGGTGCCTTTACATCTATTGTCTCGGATGCATCTGTCATACACTGGAATCCGGCAGTTACGGTTCAGTTGGAAGGGACCTCCATTGCACTGTCACACCTTGACTGGTTCGACGGTATCGGTTATGAATATCTTGCCCTCAGTCATTCTCTAGGTACCTGGGCCTTCGGTATGGAGATCGGAGCTTTGTATATGGATGCTATGGAGATCACCACGGAATATGATCCCTACGGTTCTGGCGATTATTTTACTTATGCCGATTATTATATCGGGCTGAATGTCTCACGAAAAATGAGCGACCGCTTCTCGTTCGGATTTTCTGCACGTTTGGTCAGAGAAGAATATCTGGACCTTTCAACAACATCCATTGTGATGGATCTCGGCACCTATTACAGGACCGGTTTCAGGGATCTGACCCTAGCCGTCGCATTGCTGAATTTCGGGACTCCTACAGGACCTTCCGGCACATATACCTACGGAGAGGGTGATGAAAGAGAATATGCTAAATTTTCACCACCGACAACTTTTCATATCGGGTCATCCATGACAGTTTATGAAAACAATTTTCTGGATCTTCTGGTAACGGCACAATTAAATCATCCCGTTGATAATGATGAAACCTATGTCCTTGGTATCGATGCGAAGCTGATCGACGCTATTTCTCTTAGAGCCGGTTACAGCATCGGCACGGAGATCCCGTTTGCATTGGGACTTGGTTTTACGACTGAAAAATGGAATTCGGGTTTGAAGGTCGATTATGCTTTTCGCCCTCATCAATACCTAGGCATCGTCAATCAAATACAAGTAAGTTATAATTTCTGATGAAAAAAACAATTGCGACATCTTTATCATTTTTACTGATCATCTTTATGGTCATCGGCTGTTCAGAGAATATGCCTTTGCCTGAATCCGGAGGAACTTCCGGAGGTATCAATACCGATCCGAATAAATTCGTGCGTATCACACCGGACTGGACTTTCAGTCAATTGGACCTGGAAGATCCCGTTGATGTTTTCGCTTCAAAAGATGGACGTTTATACTTTGCAGAACCGGGTGAAAACCGTATCCGCGTTTTACGACCTTCTGGTGAGATTGAAACCGGTATTTATGATACTCTTGATAATATAATCATAGATGGGAATCCCATAGAACCCACATCTGTCTGTCTTGATGCCCGTTTTAATGTTTATTTTGCCAATGACAGTAATGTGATCTATTTTTGGCCGCAATTTGCCGCCACTATCGGGATCAAGGGAATCATTACTCACAGAACATACAATGTTGGCGGAACTGATACTCTCATGAATCCGCTTGAGGGGCTTGCCTACGACTTAACACCAGTTGTTGGTGGCGATGTCATAGACAGCACTTCAGCAGATATGATCGATTCTTTGATGAGTCCGCGCGCATTCTATGACCCGCAATCCGATCTTAACCGAAACGGGCTTCCTGGATTTATGGACGGTGATCCTGTTTATGCGTCACAAAACAAATCATTTGTCGGTGTCGCACCCGCACCAACTGCGGATCTTGCTATTTTTGTTGCAGATGCCATTACCGATCATATTCTCAAGATCAATCTGGTTCCAACCGTTCTTGTCCATTTGAATAACGGCCAGAACGTCTGGCAATACGTCGGGATGAAAAGTGAATTCATTGCCAATCCCGGAACGGGAGCCGGAACGGTATCGAGTCCGATATCACTGACTTCCGATAATGCCGGCAGTGTTTATTATGCTCAAACCGGCGATTACTTCGCTGTTCATAAACTGCAAAGCAGCGGTTACGGTTCGGAATTTCTGGTCGGCATTCACGATATCATGGGTTTGGGCGAATATGGATACGCACGCGATATTGCCGTATCGGACGACAACAGTATTTTTGTTCTTGATACCCTTGATAGAGATGTTAAGATGTTCTCTTCAGAAGGTGAGTTCATTAAATCCATTGTTGTCCGCGAAGAGTGGTTGAAAATATCGGATTCCACTTATTACGGTGACTCTCTTGCCGTGAAAGATACTCTCATTCTTCAACAGTATGCCGATCTATTGAACAACCCGATGGCTTTGACATTTTATAATGAGGTCTTATATACCATCGATAATGGCAATCAACGAATTCTCAGGTTCACGAAAGTTGATGATGTGATAGTTGAAGATCCCGACCGCGAAGAGTAAAATAATTAATCACTGTTGATTTAAATATTTCGATGATGTAAAGACGTGATTCTTAACCTGCGAATCCGCCAGCTCCATAGGAGTCTCTACGGGACTGGCGGAGAAGAAGGTAATCGCGTCTCTACATTTTTAAAATTAAAAAGGAAATATATGAAAAAAATACTCCTCTTAATATTAACGGCTATTATCCTATTCGCAAAACCTCCCTACCCGGTTCCCGACCTATCCTTTGATTCAGTCGAAGAATTGCAGGCTTTTTTCTCGTGGGATGAAGATCGTATCCCGGTTCTCAGCGCACATCGGGGTGGACCCTATCCGGGATATCCGGAAAATTGCATAGAGACCTTCGTGAATATTCTTGATCATTATCCTTCAACTCTTGAAGTTGATGTTTCCATAACAAAGGATTCCGTATTGATCCTTATGCATGATTGGAATCTGAAAAGAACAACGACGGGTGAAGGTTCTGTCACTGAAACAAACTATGCGGATATTGAAAGTCTTTTTCTTGAAGACAATAACGGTATTAAAACCGAATTCCGGATCCCAACCCTTCAAGAAGCTTTGATCTGGGCAAAAGGAAAAACCGTGTTGAATCTTGATATAAAACGCGGAGTGCCGTTTAAAAAAGTGGTTGAACTTGTGCATGAAACAGATACGAAAGCTAATGTGTTGATCATCGTTTACAGTATTGAAGACGGTGTTAAGGTCAATAAACTCGATCCGGATCTGATGCTCTCATTATCAATCAGAAATGAAGATGAAATGCAAAGAGCAATTGATGCGGGGATCCCGATGAACCGTGTTACAGCTTTTACCGGAACCCGGCTTCAAAAAAAGAAATTGTACCGTATGCTGCATGATGAAAAAGTATTTGTTAACTGCGGCACTTTGGGTAATTTAGACAAGAAAGCCGAAGCGAAGGGAGATCATCTTTATAAACGATGGGAAAAAATGGGTATAGATATTTTTGCCACCGATCGTCCCTTAGAAGTCGGTAAGGTCCTTTACCAAGGAGAGTGATATGAAAAATCAAACACATGTCATGTTGAATACCCTATTGGCCATCCTTTCGATCGTGTTTTTGATCATAGGAATATCAGAGAGCATTTGGCTTCTGACAATATTGGGGGTGATTTGTTTTTTTGTCATACTTTTTTTACGAGGAAGGCAGATAAGGAAAATGAACCGCGAGCTTGAAAACATGCATGAGGAAATACCGGATGAAACTGACGATCTTGAAAATGAATAATGTTCCCTTAGCTGTATTGGAGTCCGTGGATTCACCCATAGAAACCGTACAGGATGCATTGGATCTCTTGGGAAATGCAGATTATCTGGGAGCGAAAAAGATCATTATCAAACGTGAGCATCTGCATACCGATTTTTTTGATCTTCAAACAAAACTGGCCGGTGAGATCATGCAAAAAGCCGTCAATTATTACAAATATATTGCTGTTGTGGGCGATTATTCCGATCTAAGAAAGAAAAGCTGGCTTGATTTTATGTATGAAAGCAATAAAAAGGGACAGATTATTTTCGTTGAAGATACAACTGAAGCGGTAAAATTCCTTACAAGAGATTAATTTTTATAATATGTAAA
>CAYVLJ010000008.1:0-30644 GCA_964452375.1 uncultured bacterium
GCGGGAACATGGCTCAGGTCAAACAATTTATAAGCAAGTGGTTTTGCCAACAAAACAATGGGATATGCGATCGCTGCCACGATCAAGGCCTGGGTTGTAACTGCCGGACATGAATTCTTGCGGTTTGCCCCCAGATACTGTGCGACGAGTGCCGTTGAATATCCGATAAGCCCCATAAAAAAAGTTGACATCATGAAGGCTGTTAATCCTCCGCCCATGGCGGCGTTCATGATCTCCGGCGCCAATCTTGACAAGAACATACGATCCGTAAAAGTCATTACAGTCTCTGAGGCATAGGAAATGATCATAGGCAATGCGATCGCCAGCATTTCCGTAATGCCTCCGGGTTTGTGATGTTCTTGTTTTAATGTCAGTTCAGTCATGTTCTTCTCAAAATTCCGTCTCCAATATTAAGACCATTCTTTTTTGAATAAAAGTATTTAAAATATTGATTGAAAGCTCAAAGAGTAATAAGGCACCATACCTCACACACTTGTCCTCCGTAGCTCGAAGAGCGAAGGGGGAAAGGCGCTAAGTACCACAAAGCCGCAAGGCTTTTTACAACCACAAAGGTTTACAAAACCACAATTTTCCACTAAGAAACAAGGGGCGCGGTATTTTGTGAGCTTCGTTTATTGGCGACATTCTTTGGATTGTGATCTTTGTTTACTTTATGTGGGGTATTTTATATCCACTTAAGAATTCCGGCAAAAACGATCATCAATAAAGCGTTCAGAATGAACAATCCGCCGATAAACCTGACTTGTTTTTTCTTATCCCAATAATAAGCGTAGTTTGCAGCCAGGAAGAAGGGAATGTATACAAGTACAAAAACAGGTAAAGCACCCCACCAGGGATAGACCCAAATAAAAGCAGGTGTTTTCGCTAAAAATATTTCTATGATCGCAAACAGCGCCGCATTGGCTATTGCAAAGAACCAGCGGACGCCTATGCCGAATATCTTTGTTTTCGGATCTTCCGGAAGCAACTTCGTAAGTATGATCCCTGCAACAGAAAACATAAAACTTAATTCAATTCCTACACCGACAAGTATCAAAAACGAGGTCCCGGTCGGCACGGTCCAAAGCGCATGTCCCGAAAATTTACAGATTAAGGCATTGGCGATCTCAAAGAGCCAGTGCGTCATATATAATGCCAACCCGGCCGCTACCGCTTTCCAGTTTTTCTTTTCGATCTCGTTCAAATACACAAATACGACAAAAGCAAGAATCGGGATAACAACCCAATTAAAATTCTCTCCCGAGCGCAAAATACTTAAAGCCTGCTCAGTGGCTTCAGGTTTGAATAGCTCCATATTAACCTCAATGATTAGTAATTAAATATAGCAGTGTACCGAATTCAAACGTTTTCACGTCTTACATTTTACGATTAACGTTTTTTATTCGTCGTTTTCAAGCATTACAAGCTTTGATTCAATGCCCGGGATCACCGCAACCTTGCGTGCCAATTCGGCATTATCCTCATCCGAACCGTACAATTCTAAAAACAAAAAACCGGATTCGGTGCAGTTTTCCATTACGCCCGTATGAAGACCGAGACGGGTTTTGATCAGGCATCCCCATGCGGTTAAAACCTGTTGCAGTTTAACGGCGGCTTCTTTTCTTTTTCCAACCAAAATAAGCAATACTGTCTTTTTCATATCATCTCCTTTAAATATTATATTATTACCTTTATTTAATCCCGAGCGTAGCCGGAGCATCTCAAATTACTTAAATGCATTTAATGTTTGAAATTTCTTTCCGACATCTTGGACAGTAAAATATTTTTAACTTCAAGTGCTAATTTGTTTGCGCTTTTTTCAACCTGTTTTTTAAACATGTCCGTTGTTTCACAATCAGCAAAATCTGTGGTGACCTTGATAGCGGATATCGGAATACCGCGCTGTTTTGCAACAGCAGCCAATGCGTAGCATTCCATGTCTGCCAGACGCGCATTATGTTTTTTCTGAGAACTATCACGAAGCTCCGGATCCTTAATACTGCGTCTGACCGATAAACAGGTTTCTCCCGGTCCATCGATCAGCATGTGCAAACAAATGGCTTTTTCATTTTCAGTCAGTGTTTTTTCAATATGATGCACTTTGCCTGTCTCCATATTCTCTAAAAGCATTCCTGCCGTACCGATATTTAGAATATGATCGGGAGTATGATCTGTCAAATATGCTTCCAGCGTACTCTCTGCCATAACGGGTCCGACACCGGTGATAAGCAAATCCAACCCTTCACTGCGATAAAGTCCCGTTTTATTACTGTAAGCCATAACTTTTTTAGCTTTTAAAGCATTTAACAAAGGTGAAATCTCAATACTTAGCGCAGCGACGATTACCATAATAAAATGTAAGAGGAAAGGAACAAAAATGGAAGAAATATATTAAGCGCTGAACACTGAGATGATAAGCTCTGAGATATTTTATCTCACTTTCTCAGAGCACAGTGCCCGGTATTTTCTTTATTTTTACTTAAAAAATTGTCAATTGCCCGCCCTCCGGCTTCTGCATCGCAGTCCCGGCGTAGATTTAAGTTTTAACTAAGCCGGGGTCTTTTTCAATTGTCAATTGTTCTTTGCCTTTGTACTTTTTATCATGAAACGTTTCTTAACAAGTATTATCATGTTCATGATGTTGTTTCCCGTGTCGCTGAGTGCCGCAGATACTCTGAAGATCGCACCCTGTGACGAAGCCTTTACCGGTATTTTTAATGATCTGATATGTCTTTCACGGGATAAAGGCGTACTCAGACGCTATGAAAAAGGCATTTTAACCGCGGTTTATTCTGGAGATGAATCCTCATCAAAACCTATCCTTGCCGATCCGTTGAGGCCTGTTCCGGACGGTGCGGATAATATTTTCATTCTCGATATTGGAACAAATTGTGTCATTGGCTGGGATCGTTTTCTAAATATTCATTCGATCACCTGCCTGGATGACGAGATATGGTCTCCGGGTGCATTTACCGTCACTTCCGAACATGATTGGCTCATCTACGATGAATTTTTCGGGCAGATCATGCAGATACATTCCGGTGAAGATCTTTATACTCTTTGGGGTAATCGGTCTGTATCGGGTGAGATCGATCTTATATCTTTTGAACGACAGGTCCTTATTTATCTCAAAGATCGACAAATCCTTCGAATATGCAATGAGGAAGGTAAAACATTAAGTGAGTGGAGCTTGCCCAATGAACTGACCATAAACAGGATTTTCCCTCTGAACCAAAAGGGGTTTGCTTTATGTACTGAATCCGGAGTATATATATGGAAACCCGAACAAGCTTCTTTACGTTACCTTTCTGACTTGAGTGATGTCGTCTTTTGCGGCATTTCCGGAAAATCTTATATTCTTGTTGACCAAAAGGGAGTTGTTGTTACGATCCCATGATCCGATTCCTGAAAATCTCCATCGCAATGCTTGTTTTTTTATTACCGCTTCTTCCAAATGCAGCCGAAAACCGGGAAATCCTGGTTATTTATCCGAATAAAACCGTATATGCTCTTCAGCACCAATTCGTAACGCTTGACTCAATCGAAGGGGAAAGTGATTATAAATATATTGTTGACGATCTTCGCGGACGTCTGATATTTCTCCGGGCGCCCGAGAAGGCCGATACCATCAGTGTTTTTTACTCTTACAGCGACATTCGTGTGCCTTATAAAAAAGATCTCGGGATCGGAAAGATCAGTGAATGGTTTCCGAAAGAATCCAGCGCAAAAACATCCCGTTCTTCTGAATTGTCAAATATTAATACCAGGGGATCGGTATCCAGACAGTTGGAAGTCGGCTCTTCGGGACAAAGCTTGCTTAGCGGCGGGCTTGATATCAGCATTGATGGTGAGATCTCACCGGGTGTTCATATAAAAGGTGTCATCTCCGATAATGATGCGCCTTTTCAGGATTACTCTTCAACCCAATCAGTACAAGATGTCGACAAGATCCTGATCCGCATTTATTCTGACAAATTTGACGCGCAGATCGGAGATATCTACGTTAATAACACATGGAATCATTGGAGCCGTTTTAATAGAAAACTCATCGGTGTCCAGGGTGCCTATAAAAACGATCGCTTTCAGTCCTCAGCTTTTCTGGGATCCGCAAAGGGAAAATTTCGTCGTCAAGAAATAACGCCAAGAGATGGCGATCAGGGACCTTACAGGCTCCAGGGAGATGATGGTGAAAATGCCATAACGATCGTTCCGCAATCCGAAAATGTTTATGTGGATGGCGTTGCACTGAATAAAACCCAATACACCCTGTACTATACAGATGCGGAATTGTTTTTTACTACTGAATATATGGTCTCATCTTCTTCCAGGATCGTTGTAGAGTTCAATTATGTCAATGAATTCTACTCGCGGGCTTCTATGGGCGCTATGACAGGATGGAATCTGGCCAAGAACATCAAAATTGGAGCTTCCTATATAAGAGAAAAGGATGATGAGAATAATCCGGTTGATATTCATCTATCAAATATGGATCCGGATTCATTGGCTGCCATTATTCCCATTGACGGTAATTTTATCATATCCACGGCTTTGAAAGATACTGCGGGAGATTATATTCTTAACGGCGATATCTGGGAGTATCAGGGCCAGGATATGGGAACACATACCGTATATTTTTACCGTGAAAATCAAAACGGCGGTTATATCAGAAGATATACAACGGACGGAAAAATGTATTTTCTTTATGCTCCCGATAATCCGCTTGGACAGTATTTCCCGCGGCGCAAGGTTACGCTTCCCTCAACGCATTCTATTGCTTCCATGAATATTGAATTTGGACAAAAAGACAAAGCCTATGCTTTTCTTGAAGGAGCCTATTCGATACTGAATCAAAATAATTATGACCCTCGATCGTCAAAAGGGTCTCCTGCGGCTAAATGGGATGCAGTCTTACCTGTTGGCAAACATTTTGCATTAAAAAGTGACGGTTGGATCATGAATAAGGATTTCCAGTCCTTCGGAAAGATCACTCAACCGGACTTCGAAAGATACCTTGGATTTAAAGCAGGGGACAGCATTACACAAATGGCAACTTTTACCGCCTTGCTAAAACATGATGTGATAAACGGGAGTACGGGACTGGAATATGTCGCCGACACAAAGAGCAATACAAGAATGCGTCTTCTTACCGACGGCAATTTAAAAATTAAAAATGCTAAACTGAATTATCGTTGGTCGCATTTGCTGGATAACGGATTCCTTCCCTACTACAGTATTAATGCTTCAACAGAGATCCCTTTTTCAAAAACAGTGTCATTCTATGCTTCCTTTTTACAGGATCATTTCAAGCCTGTCTTTTCATTAAGTAACGCCTATAGGGCAGAATCGGTTAAAACCGGCATAAATCTTGGTAAGTGGAAGATCGATTACACTTATCGCCGGGATTATGATTGGGAAACACTGGATTCGAGTTTTCACTCGTATTCTCACAAGCATGATGCCGCTTTGAAATTCGATCAATCGTTTTTTAAGGATATTCTAAGATGGAACGCTACAGCGACATATCGCTATGATTCAAGAACGAGCGGTGATCAACAATATCTTCTCACTAATTCACAATTACGCTTTAATCTTAAAAAGCTCGGATTGGGCGGATCGGTCAAAACGGTGATCAATCGCACCTCTGAAACCAAACGAGAGGCTGTTTTCATTTTTGTCGGGGATGGTCTTGGCTACTACCGCTTGGATGAATTCGGACAATATGTTCCGGATGATATGGGCAATTATATCCTGAATTCGGAGTTGACCAACGAAAGACAGGATCAATATGTCAGTAAATTTGCCACAACTTTGAATTGGAAAAGATCACTGAAAAAAGTCAGAGTTCATTTTTCACATAATGGTTCTACCGATTATAGGACTCCCGGTTTGGTCATTTATGCACCGCTGCAGATCGAGGATCCCGATACGATGATCTTTTACGGAAATATCAGGCTTAAACATGAAGCCGGCATAAGCGGATTGGACGGCAAGCATCGTTTGTCTTTTATCTTTGAAGATACACGATCTCAAAATTTTCAAACGGCTTATAACGAGAACATCTATTTCCAAACCGTAAGATGGGTAAAATACCGTTTTAAACCAGAAAATATTATTCTCGATATCTTTTACAAATATCATGCGCGCGATCAACATCGTCTTCCGCTTAACAGCTACAGGGTCCAGACCGAAAGCAATGGAACCGGTATTGAACTCGAATATCTTTTTTCCAAGAAACTCAGATCGACCCTTGAAACAAAATATGAACATATTACAACGGATTTTAACGGTTCCTTCCTTACCCATTGGCTTGAATTGAAAACCAATTGGATCTGGTATAGGGTTGCGGGAGAAAGAATGTTCCTGACTGCCAGCATCGACAGGGTTATATCAGATCATAGCGGTTCTTTGCCTTATGAAACCGCGAATGGTCTGCCAATCGGCTGGACATGGTCGGGAGCACTTCGTTATGAAAAACGCATTAACGAATTTCTGTCAGCCGGAGGATTTGTGCAATATAGAAAACGAGCTGAACAAAAAGGAATATTAACGGCAAACATCGAGATAAAGGCATATTTTTAATGAACAGGAAGTTATACATCATCGCTGTGTTCTTGTCGATATTTCTTACCGGCTTCCTTTTTGCCGGTCCGGGTTTGTTTTGTGTGATCGAAAATGACACCATCGCGGCAATGGATGAATTCGAGCTGGAGAACATTATCAATGATTTTACGGTCAATATGGGTGATCAGGGTTATCCTCATGTTGAATTGATCCTCGATTCCTATGTGAAACAAAACGAAAATGAGTATTTTAATTATCGAGTAGATAAAGGAACCAAGACATTTATCGATACGGTTGTTTTCGGCGATTACAGCAATCGTGAAATATTACTATTATCCCGATATATCACTTTGCCTGAAACAGGAGAATTCAATTATACGCTGGTCAGGGAAATGCTTAATGAATTAAAGGCCAACCCGTTACTTGATGTTGAAGAACGAGCAGATATTTATAAAAACGGACTTCGTTTATATACCAAGGCAAAACAGGATGCGAGTTTTGACGCCATGGCATCATATAAACAGGAAAATGATAAGCAGGGAATTGTTGGGAATGTATCCATGGAACTGGTAAATCTGGCAGGCCTGGGCCGCCTGGCAAGTTTTCACTGGTCCAGACCCACTCTGGGAGTAAATTCTTTTGATCTGTCGTATACCGAGCCATATATTTTCAATAAACCTTTTTCGGCAAGTCTATCTTTTTCACAGCGCTATCAGGATAGTTTATACGTAAAACGCGATCTTGATCTATCGGTGATCTATCACATGAATCAACGCTCAGGTTTGACGGTTAATTACGTCAATGAACGGATCAGCACCAATGAACCGGGATCCGATTCCGGCTTTGTCAGTCAAAACCGTTCAGGATCGAACGTTTCTTTACTATGGCGTTCAAAACCAAAAGATCTTACTGCAAAATTAAACTTGATCTCGGGACTGTACTTTGCAGAAAATGTTCGGGTATCCCGATCCGAGTTTGATGCGGGAGTAACATATAGGAAAAATATTCTGGGTGTTAATCTGAATATTTTAGGCGGATATGTCACCTCAGAAGATCCGATCGCATTATATGATCAATTCAAACTGGGCGGCGCAAGTTTTCTGCGAGGCGCGTATTTTGAACAATATATTACAAATGCTTATATCGGTTGGAAACTTGAAGCCGGATATTATAGACGTCTGCATCTCTTTGCTTTTTATGACGGGGTTATCATGGAACATGCGGACCCGATCTCTCATCATTTTGGTGTGGGATTTTCGCTTCCCGCAGGAAAAAACAGGTTAACGATGGCATTGGGTATGAACACACGGGAAAGCTTCCGCCAGGCGAAATTTCATATAAGTTGGTTAATGGGTAAATAGAAGACTGTGAACAGTAGGCAGTGATCTGTGATCTGTAATCTGTAATCTGTAATCTGTAAATTACACCGGGTTAAAACCCTCGATTTTTTAGTGTTCTTTAACCGGGTTAAAACCCTTGATTTTTTAGTGTTCTTTACCCAGGCTAAAGCCCGGGGAATTACACCGGGTTAAAACCCGGTGTTACTGAGTTTGTTTTCTTTAATAAAGCGACCTATCTCATTTTCAAAAGTCATGTTTTTATGATGTTCTTCCTGGTTCCTAATATAGTTTCTAACAGTTTTAATTTGATTTTGCCCAATAGCTACAGCGTAGTATTCGGGTTGCCATGAAAATTTAACATCTGTCAGCCTATTTTTGTTGATCCAATACGACGATTCACCTTTGATATTTTGTATGATCTCTCCAATTGATTGTTGCGCTCCCATTGAGATCAGTAAATGCAAATGCTCATAGTAACCATTAATAAAATTAATATGAATGTCCTTTGTATCAGCATTTTCTAAGATATGATACATGACTTTTTTGCGAATATCTTTAGTTAAGTAAGGCAATCTATTATTAGTTGGCCATACAGCATGAATCCATATTTTTACAAATGACATGTCATCTCCTTCAACCTTTTCAGTAACCCCTGGTTTTAACCTGGGGTAAACAGAACATATTTCAATTCCTGCTTTCAACCTGGTGCATACTTCACCTTAACTGCACTCGTGTTTCGTTGGGTTACGTGATAGTTGGTTGATAATCTCATTCCAATAAGTTACCACGGCTTTGCAGTAGTGGCTGACAATCGCAAGTTCGATGAGTTACCACGACTTTTAAGCCGTGGATAAAAGTCAACAAAATCTTGGGTTTTAACCCAGGATAAATTAGTTCCTTTTTTCCCTACTAAAAAAGAAAGGGGGACTCGTCCCCCCTCCTTTATCGCCGTTGTCAAAACGGCACATCGTCCCCCGTTTTATCGTCGGGTTTTGCCTCTCCCCCTTCTTCTTCATCTTTGCCCTTGCGTTTGCCCAGTGGTGTCAGCATGTCGGCGTAGACTTCAGTGATGTAGTGTTTTTTACTGTTTTCATCCGTCCATTCGCGGGTGCGAAGACTGCCTTCAATGTACACGTGCTGTCCCGTGACAAGTTTTTGGCTGTATTCCGCTAAATTTCCCCAACAGACGATCCGGTGCCAGTCAGTTCGGTTTTTGTATTCGCCTTTGCTGTCCCTCCAGCCAAAATTACTGGCCAGATTGAAGTTTGAGACCTTTCGGTCGCTTTTGAGTGTTTTTAATTCAGGATTATGTCCGATATGTCCCACCAGGATCACCCGGTTCGCTGAATTCCTATACATGTCCCCCTCCTTTCAATTAAGGGTCGATAAGTCGATGTGTTAGTAAGTTGATAACTCAAAGACCTATCTTTTGGTTATTGGTTATTGTTTATTGTCACTTTCTTTGTTTTTGGTTATTGGTTATTGTCTCTTTTATTTGCATTTCTCCCGTAAATGTATGATTTTTGTCAATGACTCGCAACCCGGTCGGAGAAATCTGTGATGAGCGTCATTGAAACGAAGCTAAAAAATGTACCGAGCAAGCCAGGTGTCTATCTTTATCATGACCAGGACGGTACGATCATCTATGTGGGAAAGGCAAAATCCCTTAAAAACCGGGTGCGTTCCTATTTTTCCGGGAAATCCCAAGATCCGAAAACCCAGGTTCTTGTTTCAAAGGTCGCGGATATGGAATGGATCATTACTGATTCAGAGATCGAGGCATTGTTGCTTGAAAATAACCTTATCAAACAATACACACCCCGATATAACATCATGTTGAAAGATGATAAATCGTATCCCTATATCTGTATAAGCAATGAGCCTTTCCCAAGGGTTTACAAAACACGGAATGTTGATCAGGACGGTTCACGATATTACGGTCCGTATACCGATGCGGGACATCTCAACCGTCTCTTAAAAACTATTTATAAGACTTTTACGATCCGGACATGTCGCAGAAAGATCAGTGATGGGGGTAATCCCGGAGACGAACCTTGTCTTCAATATCATCTTGGTAATTGTCAAGCACCATGCATTGGCGGGATATCGCAAAAGGATTATAATGAGATCATCGATGAGATCATTCGTTTTCTGAATGGAAACACCCGGCCGGTGATCAATCGTTTGGCACAAGAAATGCAAGAAGCTTCGGAAAAAATGGAATTCGAACTGGCGGCTCGTATACGGGACAGACTGCGAGTTCTTAAAAAATACACCAACAGTCAATCTGTTGTTCAAACCGATTTTTTAAGCCGTGATGTCATTGCATCGGCACAAGGTGAACATGATGCCATTGTGACTGTTTTTCGTCTGCGCGAGGGCGCGCTTATCGGTCGTGAACGATTTCATTTGAAGCATATCGAACACCAAACCAAACAAGAGATCCTGCATGATTTTATCCGTCGTTATTATTCCAATACAAGTCTTTTTCCTAAAGAGGTTTTTATAGACATCGAAAATGAGATAGAACTTTTTGAATCGTATTTGAAAAAACTATCGGGTCAAACGATCAAGATCATTCGTCCCGAGCGCGGTAAAAAAGCAAAACTATTCACCCTTGCAAAAAAGAATGCCGATATGCTTTTAAAGGATGTACTGCTGCAAAAAATGAAACTCAGCACTCAGCCGACCAAGATGGTGGAAGCTTTGCAGCAGGCGCTGAATCTTTCCGTACCGCCATTGCGCATCGAAGGATTCGACATTTCCCATTACCAGGGAAAAGAGACGGTTGCATCCATGGTCTATTTTGAGAACGGCGCCGCCAAACGCTCCGCCTACCGTAAGTTCATTGTACGCTCGGTGGATAAGCCCGATGATTTCCAGAGTATGCGTGAAGTGGTTGAACGCCGCTATCGACGCCTTCTAAAAGAAAAAACAGTGATCCCTGATCTTATACTCATTGACGGCGGGAAGGGTCAACTGAACGCAGCTAAGGGTGTGTTGAATGATCTGGGACTGAACAATGTACCGGTTATCGGATTAGCCAAGCGACTGGAAGAGGTTTTCATTCCGGGATATTCCCAGGCACAAAATATTCCCAAGACATCGCCGGCGGTCATCCTCCTGCGACGCATCCGTGATGAGGCGCATCGCTTTGCCATTACCTTTCATCGCAGCAAGCGCGGAAAAGCCATGGTGAAAAGTCTGCTTGACGATATCCCCGGCGTCGGCCAAACCCGTCGCAAAAAACTGCTGAGCACCTTCGGATCGGTCAAAAAGATCGCCGAGCATTCCGCCAATGATATTGCCAAGCAAACCGGGATACCCATGAAACTGGCTCAAGAGATACTCACAGTACTCACAAAGGACGGCTATGAAAAGTAGCTCATATTTACTGAAAACACCTGACCGTGATATATCTATCGAACTGCAATACGGCTATAGAAAACGGCTGACCTTAACGGTTTATCCGAACCAGCGGATCGTTGCCCGAATTCCTTATGGATTCCCCAAACGAAAAGTCGAAGATTACTTTCATAAAAAAACACGCTGGATGATCAAGCATCTGGAGCATTTTGAACAGCATCACCCGGAAAGTGAAAAAAACCATATTGATGGCGAGATCCACACATATCTTGGAAAAGAATATTTCTTAAAGTTGGAGCAAGGTTCAAGTAAAGTCAGCTTGAAAGAAAATAAATTGATCTTACGGGTCAAGGATACTGAAGATCCCAACTTGAAAAAGAGGGTTCTTGATGCCTGGTACCGTAGAGAAGCCATTCGGGTACTGACACCGCTCTATAAAGAGTGGATCGAAAAGCTCCAATACCTGACACTTCCGAAAACATCGCTTCGCTTCTATAAAATGAAACGACGCTGGGGTTCTTGCTCTGCCAAGGGTGTAATCACATTGAATACTGAATTGATCAAAAAGGATCCCGATTTGATCGAATATGTGATCGTCCATGAGATCTGTCATTTGAAGGTTCCTGCACATAATAAAGCATTCTACAATCTAGTTGAATCGATCATGCCTGACTGGAAAAAGCGAAAATCAAATTTAAATCAACATTACTCTCTCTAATATCAATTTGTATTCCATTGATGAATCATTTACATTTCGATGAAACAAAAGGGTAACAAATATGAACTCTTCCTTTTCCGATCTTCGTATCGTTGATAATTTCTACCAGACTTCGGGCTTCTTCCCCATGCCGACGACACTCATTTCTACATTGTGTGATGATGGGCTCACCACACTGGGCGCTTATTCTTTGATCTTCCCCTATTATATCGCCGGCAAGGATTATTATGCGATGCTTTTGCAATGTCGGAATAATTCAAATACCGCCATCAACTTGTATAAAAATCCTCATTGTGCGATCAATTTTATTCCACATAAACGCAAATACTTCAAAGAAGCTGTTCGACTGGGCTATCCCGGCGATACGCCGCAGGAAAAAATGAAAGATTGTAAATTCACCCTTGAAGACGGCCTCTGCGCACTTGAAAATTCTTCCATTGCTCGACCCCAAGTTGTCGCAGAAGCCTTTCAGATCTATGAGTGCACCTGGATGAGCGAATTGGATGGAGCTGAAAATGACAAATGGCAAGACGGCTATGACGGTCCCTATCACGACTTCAACGGGATCACCTCAGAAGCCGGCGCTCATTTTATTTTTCGTATCGATAAGATCCTGATCAAAGAAAAATATAAGCGAACCATCGTCAACGGAACCCGTGCGGCGGGCTTCCCGTCCATTCCGGTTGACTACGGCTATCGTGACAATACGAAATTCTGGTATACGCCCTTTAGACGCCCTCGATCAGCTAAAATTCCATCCGAAAAAGGTATTCATATAGATGCCGTGATCTACGCGGCAGACAGAATTGACGATAAGATCAAATTCACTCCGGAAGCGTGTGCTAAACTTGTTAGAGTTCCACGTGTATTTTTAAATCGCGTCCTTCTCGCTTGCGTTAACTGGGCCAGGGAAAATCACGTTACACTGATCACTGAAACTCACATGGATATCATTAACGATAAACGATCTAAAGAAAAGAACAAATAATAACAATATGACAGATATTAAAAAAAACGCGTTGGTTGAATTAACCATCGAAAGCATCGCTTTCGGTGCCAAGGGCATTGCCCGCATCGATGATTTTGTTGTCTTCGTCCGGGATGCGCTTCCGGGACAAAAGGTCAAAGCCCTGATCATTAAAAAGAAAGCTGCCTTTGCCGAAGCGATCATTCGGGAAGTGATCGGGCCCTCTCCCTGGCAGATCGATGCACCCTGTCCTTATTTTGCTGATTGCGGCGGCTGTAAATTCCAGAATCTGGATTATCAAAAACAGCTGGATATCAAGACTGAGCAGGTCAAAGATGTGTTCACGCATCTCGCCAAGATGCCCGATATTACCATTCTGCCCACATTGGCCGCGCCCGAGCAATACGCTTATCGTAACAAGATGGATTTCTCGACCGGCGTGTCCCGCTGGCGGTTGACGGAGAACGATCCCGGTACGCCGGAGGATTTTGCTATCGGACTCCATGCACCCGGCCGCTTTGACCGGATCCTGGATATTGACGTCTGCTTGCTGCAGGACGATACGCGGAATGCCGTCTTCCAAACCATCCGGACCTGGGCGCGCGATAATAAGATTACACTCAACGATAAAAGAGAACATACGGGCTTTCTCCGTTCCATCATGATCCGCAAGGGAGAACACAGCGGCGAGATCATGGTCAATTTGATCACACGTACTGAAGATATTGAATTGCTTCAGCCTCTGGTCGATTCGATCAAAAGCAAACATCCCGAGGTCACGTCCATTGTAAACAATATCACCGATTCCAAAGGCGACCATTCTTATGGCGATAAAGAGATCCTGCTTTACGGATCGCCGGTCATTCATGATACGCTGGGAGGCATCGAATACGAGATCTCGGCCAATGCATTTTTCCAAACAAACACCAAGGGAGCCGAGCAACTTTACAACACCGTTGTTAAGTTCGCTGAATTGAAACCCGATATGGTCGTCTGGGATTTTTATTCCGGCACCGGGTCCATATCGTTGTATATCGCAAATAAAGTAAAACAGGTCATCGGTTTTGAGGTTATACGAGATGCGGTGAAAAACGCAAAGAAAAATGCCAGGAAAAACAATGTCACTCATTGCAAGTTCTTTGAAGCGAATCTTGATTCCTTTCTACAGACAAATCAGGATCTGATCGCCAAATTGGAAAAACCCGATCTGGCTATTGTGGATCCGCCGCGCGCCGGGTTGAATCCCAAATTCGTTAAACAACTGTTGGAATTGAAGCCGTCTTCCATTGTCTATGTCAGCTGCAATCCTGCCACCCAGGCCCGCGATATTCAACTGCTTGTCGAAGCCGGGTACGAGGTCGAAAAGATCCAACCCGTGGATATGTTCCCTCACACCGCGCATATCGAGACGGTAGCAAAATTAAGTTTAAGAGCTTAGAAATTCTTTATAATAGACTAGAATTTAACATTTAATCTAAAATTTGTTTGATTTTCATTTTTTACATTATTTAGAAAAAGTCTAATTAGCCTTATGTATAAAATATTTTAAGTGCCGCATCCAATGCGACGCGTTCCAACTTCGTTAAGACTAGTGGAGCATAGGAGGCTCGAACTCCTGACCTCTGCATTGCGAACGCAGCGCTCTCCCAGCTGAGCTAATGCCCCATATATTTTAAAAATACAAAATATTAATCAATAATAAAACCACATCTATTACAAATAAATACTTTTTAAGAAATCCTTTTAAGAGAAATAAAAAACGAATTCTGACAATTATTTTAAGACTTTTTTCAAAATACGAAGTTTATTTTTATATGGTGCGAATTTGATCGGTATATCAAACACGGTGGGACTTTTTACCACACTGCGTTTGCGGCTGAAGGTCTCAAAACTGAATTTTCCGTGATAATTTCCCATGCCGCTGTTTCCGACACCCCCGAACGGCAATTTTTCATTTATAAAATGTACGAGGGTCTCATTTACGCATACACCGCCGGAATCGACTTTATTTAATATCTTGTCAATATTCTTTTTATTCGAAGAAAAGACGTAAAGTGTCAGCGGTTTTTCTTTTTTCATTTGCCTTGCAAGAAGTTCATCAAGATCATCAAAGCCAATTACCGGTAAAATTGGACCAAAGATCTCTTCCTGCATGATAGAAAGTGATTCATCATGACATTCTATTAATGTGGGTTCAATGTATTTGTCCGCTTTGTGTGTCCTTCCGCCGAAGAGCACTTTTGCTTCATTAATGTAAGCTGAAACGCGGTTAAACGCCTTTTCGTTAATCATTCTGGCGAGATCAGGACTGTTCTTCAAATCTTCCCCGAACTGCCGGTGAATCTCTTTTTTGATCAAATCGATCAGTTCATTCTTAACCGTATTGTGTACATATAGATGGTCAATGGTAATACACGTTTGTCCAAGATTGAAAAATTTTCCCTGAACCAGGCGTCGGGCAGTTTTTCCTAAATTTGCGCTTTCATCTACGATACAGGGGTTTTTTCCGCCAAGTTCCAATGTATAGGGGGTTAGGTGCTCTACCGCAGCATTAGCAACTATCCCGCCAAGGAAACGTCCTCCGGTAAAAAAGATGTAGTCATAGCGCTGTTCCAGCAAGATCTTGTTTACATTTCTTCCGCCTTGAAAGACACTGATATAATTTTCAGGGAATGTCTCAACGATCATTTTTTCAATGAGTTCTGATGTGGCGGTGCTGTAATCCGCCGGTTTTAATACAACGCAATTGCCTGCTGAAATTGCACCGATCAAGGGTGTGAATAATAATCCAAATGGATAATTCCACGGCGCCATCACCAAGGTTAGGCCATAGGGTTCTTGTCTGATAAAGCTTTTTGCGGGAAATATGACCAATGGTGATTTTTTTCTTTTGGTTTTCGTCCAATGCTTCAGATGTTTTAGATGTGTTCGTATCTCTTTCATTACCGGACCTATCTCACCCGCATAACCCTCAAATTCCGATTTGCGAAGATCTTTTTTAAGAGCTTCAAGAATATTATCTTCATTTTTTTTGATTGTTTCTTTGAGCTTTTTAAGAGCTTCCCTGCGAAAAGATATACTGCGGGTCAAGCCCGAATCAAAGAAATCTCGTTGCGATTGAAGGATGGAGCTAATGTTTTCGATATTCATTTTAAACCTTTTTATTACAATAAGAAAAAAATAATGCAAATTGTCTGCATTCACAAGTTGGATTTTATACTTGAAAGGTCTATTTTATCGCATGAATGATTTTACAACATACTTGATCAAATTCCTTGGCAGAGAACCTTCTGAACTGGAAAAACGAGTTTTTGCTCCCTTTAACCCCTATGAAACGGATAGAGAAAAACTTTTTACTCATTTCAGTCGTTCCAAACCACTTTATATTAATATTGATGATGAGCATTTCCTGTATATAAGCAATCACACGAACCGTTTGCGCTGCAGTCTTGATATGGCAACCCGGCATATACGCTCTTCTGCTTGTTATCCTCACGAATATGGAACGATCATGCTGGGAATAATAAAACCGGAAAATCAAAAGACTCTCCGATCAAGACAATTAAATTATCATATTTATATTCAGTCGGCATCCGAACGTTCAGCCCAAGATGATCTTGTGGCCGCCAGTCACTTTGCAGATCATATTTCACTTATCCGTGATGAATCACCCTGGCAACATCTTTGCGAAGTGTGCTCGGAAACAAATACCGGAGCCCATATTACGGCATCGATGGATCGTTTGTTCAAGCACTATCAAGATGGTCTGATATATATCGTTTCCGATAAAGAACATCTGAATTTTAAAGATGCATGTAAAAACATGTCCAGTGTACCCGCTTTTATCGGAAAAACCGTTTCATATCCAATTTTAAGCCTTGATAATGAAATGGGAATGCTGGAAATACCGTTGCCTACAATAAAAACCTTGATCAAAGAACAGTTTAAAACCGGTGCCGGCAATCATCCCTCAAATCCGGATACTCAGGATGTTGATATCTTGAATGAAATAAAAGAAAGATCCGATACGATCAATAAACTTTTTGATCATTTAGATGCCGAAATGAGAAAATATCCTTCCAAAAAATATAAGGTAACTGAGTCCACGCCCGAATTGCAAGTGGATGCAATTCCGCTAAACGGACTTTCTTTTTCTTTGAATGGTATTGAATTACATACGCTATCATCTATTGTCGACCTGAAAATAAGGGGTTATGAACCTCTGGCTTTGAGTTATTTTATTGAAACTTCAGCTGATATTCCTATGGATATTGAGCCCTATATATCCCTTATAAAAAAAAGCGCAAAATTATTCGGTATCCCTGTAGCCAATAATTGTATTATACCCGGTTCTACAAATAGATTAAAATTGTTTTTCATTTCTCGCAGATCAAAAGATCCAATTCCTTATGCATTTCAAAATACCGGAGATTTTATTTGTCTTCTTGGTGATCCCAGCGGAGTGTTAAAGGGGTCGGCATATGCAGCCATACACGGTGAGACCGAACCGTATATGCCGCCGGGTGTTATGACGGGAACACTCGCCGCTCTCGTTGATGTTGTATATGAATGCCACAAAAAGGGCATTATCGCATCTGCCTCCATGATCAAACGCGGTGGGCTGATAGCACAATTGAAAAAAGCATGTGAAAAGGGTTTTGGCGCATTGATCTATTCGGAGAGAAAAGGACCCTCTCGGGCTTTCATCTACGGTGAACCGCAAGCTGCCGCCATGGTAACGATCAAAGAAAATCATTTGATCGATCTGGCAAGGATCACCTCTAATTACAACCTGACATCGACGACAATAGGCCGAGTAACAGACAGCCCGGATGTAGTGATCAATGATAAGATTTTGATCAAACCGAGTAATTAACTTCAGATTAACATGTTTTTTTAAGTGATTATGATGTTGACACATGGGGTTTTATCATGTAAATTGTGCGGTTGATTGGAGTTGATTATGAGTGTTAAAAGTAAATTATCCCAATGGTGGGAAAGCCTAAGTCCGAAAATTGATGAAGCTTATCATACTACCAGAGAAAAAGCCGGTGAGTTCAGTCGTATCGGTAAATTAAAGTATGAAGTATTCCAAACTCGGCGGGTACTGATGAAATGTTATCAGGAACTTGGTGAAAAAGCGACAGAGCATATTGATAATAATAAAAGCTACGACCTGAAGGATTTGGAAAGCATTAATGAAATGACAGAACAGATCCGAGAATTGAAAACGAAGATTTCTACGCTTGAGGAAGAGATAACGCGCCTCCAGGCTGAAGAAAAGTTAAATTAGTTTTTTGAGAAATATCAGCCCGGGTGGCGAAATTGGCAGACGCGCTAGGTTCAGGGTCTAGTGTCCTTACGGACATGCGGGTTCAAATCCCGCCCCGGGTACTTGTTGAATGGCGAAGTTTATACTTCGCTTTTTGTTTTATGGTTGTTTTTATGTCATCCCGATCACATTTGTCAACCATCAGCTTGTCATCTCGACCGTAGTGCTGAACTTATGAAGCGCGTAGTGGAGAAATCTCAAAAATACTAAATTATATTAACAAGTTTGAGATTTCTCCGCTACGTTCAGACTCTTTACAGATTCTGAACTTCGGTCGAAATGACAAAATATGTGTTCTTGATCACACATCGATTTAACTTGTTTTGTTTATTAGAAATTACCTTTAATCTATTTAATGAGAAATTATAATTTTTATGTTTATATTTTATCAAATAAATATCGCACCACATTTTATACCGGTGTTACAAATAACATGCAAAGAAGAATTTACGAGCATAAATATATGGAAAAACAGTCTTTTTGTTGTCACTATAAATGCTTTGACCTAGTTTATTATGAATGGCATACCCATATCGAACATGCAATCGATAGAGAAAAGCAAATTAAGCGATGGAGACGTGATAAAAAGATCAAGTTAATAAAGTCCAAGAACCCTTGGATGAAAAAATTAAACAACTCATTATCTTATGATTAATAATTTATTATTTCTATTCTAAGAAAAATGTTTTTTAATAACCTTTGGCATTGCGTTTTTCCTGTCATCTCGACCGTAGTGCTGAACTTGTGAAGCGCGTAGTGGAGAGATCTCAAAATACTAAATTATATTTTCAAGTTTGAGATTTCTCTCATCCTTTGCTTAAAGCTACGAATGACAGGTACTACATTATTATAAGCAGACTACCCGTCATAGCTTTCTTGTCGTCCGAAGCCTTGGCGTAGGATGAGGCGAAAACGGGGTCGAAAGTTATTTAATCCTAAATCTCGTCATAATGGGCCTGTGGTCGGAAGCGACCGTTTCCGGTATAACCTTCAATCCAAGATCTTTCAGTCCTCGTTCTTCGGAATAATAGATATGATCAATGATCCAGTATGGGTCATCCGCAGGATAGGTCATCTCCTCCGAGGGACATCTTTTGAGAATCTTGTCAAGCATCTTCAAAGGCTCCGAACCCGGCTCACAGTTAAGATCACCCGCAAGGATCACTTTGTATTTATCGTTTCGTATCGTGTCAATGATCTTTTTCATTTGCACCGCTCGATCGGAATCATCACGATGGTGATCCAGGTGGGTTGCATAAAAGTGCACAGTATCATTTTGACCAACCACTACGCTTACCATCATCATTATTCTGGGTTCATATGCATCCCTGGATGGCAAAGGAATGGACCTTTGTTCTATTATGGGATATTTCGACAGGATAGCGTTTCCAAACTCACCCCCTTGATAATCGAATGTCTTCATAAAAAGACCGTGCATTCCGGTTTCATCTTCAAGAATAGCGATCGCATCCATTTTTCCGCTTCTTTCCGTAAACATGTCCACTTCCTGTAAGGCAACAAGATCGGGAGATTGCTTTTTTATAACGCTGGCTATTCGTTTAGCATCCAACACCTTATCCATTCCTCTCATTGCATGGATATTATAAGACATAACCGTTATACGATCACATGAGATCAGTATTATTGCCAGAAAAATAACCATCAGTTTGCTTTTCATTTTACTCAAATCCCTTTGTTTAGTTAATTTTTAGTAAACATGACGGTAATAAACCGTTAATTATTTACATAATAATCAATTATTTACGATAATGAAAATTATTATGCTATATTTTAATAACTTTTTGACTTTAAGTAATATCTGAGGTTGATTCATATCCGAAACAGGAAACAAAAATGAGCGAAACTAAAAATACAGCAGATAAAGATCTGTCATTGCAAGAGATCAAAAAAGAGTATGAAGATCTCTTAAAAAGTCAGGAACGCTATAAGCGTCTCATTGAAGGAGCTCCTGATATCTCATATATATTCGGAACAAAAAGCGGTGCAAAATTTTGGTCACCGCAAGTGGAAAATATACTTGGAATTAAGCCCGAAACACTGTTAAAAGACCCTTTTGCGTGGGTAAATTCAATTCATCCCGAGGATCAGCCGAAAATCAAAAATCTATTTAATTCGCTGGGAAAACAAAAAACCTTCAGCATAGAATATCGGGTAAAAGACACAAAAGGTAATTGGCATTGGCTTAACGACAGAACCCTTTCAGTCAGAAAAGTTGATGACGAATATATAATTGAAGGTCTTGCCCAAGACATCACGGAGAAAAAACAGATAGAAGAAGAACTAAAACTCAGTGAAGAAAAATTTCGCAAAGCCTTTTTAACAAATCCCGATTCGATCAATATCAATCGATTGAGTGACGGACTTTATGTTACCATTAATAATGGTTTTACTAAGATCATGGGATATGAAGAAAAAGATGTTGTCGGTAAAACATCTTTGGAACTAAATATATGGGCCGATCCGGATGACCGCAAAAAACTGGTTAAAGGATTAATGAATGACGGCGTTGTTGAGAATCTTGAGGCTAAATTTATTGCTAAAGACGGAAAAGTACACCAGGGTTTAATGTCGGCTACATTGATTGATCTTAACGGTGAACCTCACATAATTAGCATTACACGGGACATAAGCGACTTAAAAGAGATAAGTCTGGCGCTAAAGGAAAGCGAAGAAAAATATCGTTTGATCGTTGAAAATGCGAATGACGGGATCGAGATCACACAAGATGATCGTGTGATATATGCCAATAATCGCTTTGCTGAAATGCTCGGCTATGAACCGGAAGAGATCAAAGATCTGTTTTTTAGCAATATCTTTACCGATAAGGCCAAAAAAGATCTTTATAAAAGGCAAGAAGCAAGAAGAAGAGGTGAAATCCTACACCACCAATATTCATGTCAGTTCAAGAAAAAAGATGGGTCCGAGATCGATGTCGAGATTAATTATCAGATCATCGAGTATAAAAACAAACCGGCAACTTTTGCGATCATACGGGATATCAGTCAATCCAAAGCAATGGAACGAGAACTAATAAAATTATCCACTGCGGTTGAACAAAGTCCTTCAATGATCGTCATTACGGATATTGACGGTAAAATTGAATATATTAATCCTATTTTTACCAATATTACCGGATTTGAATTAAAAGATATTGAGGGGAAAACCCCACGTATATTAAAATCCGGTGTGCTTCCTGAAAAGACCTACAGAGAACTTTGGGATACGATATTATCGGGAAAAACCTGGCGAGGAGAATTTCTGAATAAAAAGAAATCAGGAAAGTCCTATTGGGAAAATGCTGCGATTTCGCCGATAAAAAATGATAAAGGAGAGATCGATCATTTTGTAAAAGTCGCTGAGGACATTACCGAATGGAAAAATACCGAAAAGGCCCTTGAACAGAGTGAAGAACAATACCGTCTTATTGTCGAAAATGCCAAAGATGGAATTCTGATAAGCCAAAATGACAAATTCATTTATAAAAATGCTCAATTCGTAAGTATGTTGGGTTACAATACCGAAGAATTCGAAGATATCACATTCAAAGAGATCTATACCGAAGAAGGTTTAAAAGATCTTTATGAAAGAAATAAAAAAAGAGAAGCCGGCGAGCCCCTTTCCAATCATTACGAAACTTCTTTTAAGAAGAAAGACGGAACGATCATTTATGTAGAAGTTACTTATGAATTGATAGACTATCACAATGAAACAGCCACCTTTGCTATTGTTCGGGATATTACAGAAAAAAAAGAATATGAAAAAAAATTAAAGGATGCTCTTGATCGGGCAGAAGAATCGGACCATTTGAAATCGGCATTCCTGGCAAATATGAGTCATGAGATCCGTACGCCGATGAACGGAATTATCGGCTTTACAAATCTCCTTAAGAAAAAAGATCTATCCAAAGAAAAAACGGAACAATATTTGGATATTATTGAAAAAAGCGGACAGCGCTTGATGAATATTATCAATGATCTGATCGATATATCAAAAATTGAAGCTAAGCAGATTGAAATCAACAGGAGCAATTTTAAGCTGAATGATCTGATCGAATTTCTCCGCCAATTCTTTGAGCCCGAATGTTCAGCAAAGGATCTGTATCTCAAAACGGAGGTTCCGGATTCAGCTATTGATCTTTACGCAGATAAAGATAAACTGGAAGCTGTTCTCATAAATTTATTGAAAAATGCGATCAAATTCACAAATGAAGGCGGTATTACTTTTGGATTTGAGATCATTGACAAAAAGATCAAATTTTTCGTTAAAGATACGGGAATTGGGATCCCCGGTGAAAAACAGAAAGTTGTTTTTGACCGATTCGCTCAGGTTGATAACAGTATTTCAAGACCTTATGAGGGGGCAGGACTGGGTTTGTCGATCTCATCCGCTTTTGTAGAAATGCTGGGTGGAGAGTTGCTTTTGGATTCTGAATATCGTAAAGGTTCCGTCTTTCATTTTTCAATTCCTCACAAAGCCAGACCTTCAATGATCATGCTTGAGGATAAGCCTGTAAATATCCCTGCTTATGAAACTGATGAAGAATCCGTTAAAAAGCTGAAGATCCTTATTGCCGAAGATGATCCGTTTTCTTTTCAATTCCTGGAGATATTGCTCAAAAATTACTGTGATGATATTATCCATGCCAATAATGGAAAAGAAGCGGTCGATCTTTGCGTAAGAAATCCCGATATAGATCTGATCCTGATGGATGTAAAAATGCCTGTTCTTGATGGGAATAAAGCAACGAAAAATATCAGAAAATTTAACCAGGATGTGATCATTATTGCCCAAACGGCTTATGCTTTTACCGATGATCAGGAAAAAATGATGGAAGCCGGGTGTAACGATTACATAACCAAGCCAATCAGTGAAGAGAATCTAAAAGCAGTTATAAATAAGTGGTGCAAAAAATAATTTTTACGTAACAAAAAAGGCAGCACAAAGCTGCCTTTTTTAATTTAAATAATCTTATTCGGTTACACCGTAATCTTTTCCGTATTTCTCGGCAACAAAATCAATGTCTTTGTCACCTCGCCCGGAAAGATTGACCAGAATGGTATGCTCTTTGGGAAGTGTCGGTGCAAGTTTCATAACATAGGCAATGGCATGAGCAGATTCAAGAGCGGGAATAATACCCTCAACTCGCGAAATTTCAAAGAATGCGTCGATCGCCTCTTTGTCGTTTGCAGTTACATATTTGACGCGTTCAATGTCTTTTAGGTATGAGTGCTGAGGACCTACGCCCGGATAATCCAATCCCGAGGCCACCGAATAGACTGGAGCCGGTTCGCCCTTATCATCTTGAAGCAGATGGCATTTAAAACCATGGATCACGCCGGGTTTTCCCAGGGTCATTGTAGCGGCATGTTCACCCGGCTTGAAGCTCAGACCGGAAGGTTCAACACCGTAGATCTCAACATCATCATCAAGGAACTCTGTAAACAGGCCGATCGCATTTGAGCCACCTCCCACACAGGCCATGAGTGTGTCGGGAAGTTTGCCCGTCATTTGCCGGAATTGTTCTTTTGCTTCTCGGCCGACAACAGATTGAAAATCCCTGACCATAGCCGGGAAAGGATGCGGGCCCACAACCGAACCGATGGCATATAATTGTGTAACCGGATCTTGAACGTAGGCAACAAATGCCGCATCAACGGCATCTTTCAGCGTTTGGGTTCCTTGGGTTACCGGAATGACCTTTGCTCCCAGGATCTTCATACGGGTTACATTCGGGTGTTCCTTTTTAATATCAACGACACCCATGTAAATATCGCATTCCAATCCAACCAAGGCAGCGGCCGTTGCCAGAGCAACGCCGTGCTGTCCCGCACCGGTTTCTGCAATGATCTTTTTCTTGCCCATAGCTCTTGCCAGCAGGGCTTCACCCAGACAGTGATTGATCTTATGGGCACCCGTGTGGTTCAGATCCTCGCGTTTGAAATAGATCTGCGCCCCGCCCAGTTTTTTAGATAAGTTTTTTGCGTGGAAAATGGGAGAAGGACGTCCTACGTAATGAGTGTAGAGGTCGTACAGTTCTTCCTGAAATTCCGTTGTATTTTTAATTTTTTCATATTCTTCAGCTATGCCGTTCATCACTTCGATAAGAGGCGGGGGCAATACTTGTCCTCCATACTCTCCAAAATTACCTTTCGCGTCCGGCATTTGTCCTAATCTTGTCATTGTTCTTTCTCCATTTTTTTAAGCAATTTTAAGCTGATTGATTTCGGGTCTTTTAAGATTTTCGACCCTCTTGTTATCTTACACAGGGAGATATGGTGTTTCTCGGCGATATGCCGCTGAGTTTCACCATGATAAAGGTCCTGCATCAACCGCCATCGAAAGACCAATGCGTTCAACTCGTTTTCCGTCAATATTTCGATCAGGAAATGCTCCATTTCTTTTTCATTTTCTATCTGCGCAAACACTTTCGCCAATTCCTTATAACGTTGCATTTATACTCCAATGTTACTATGGACAGAAACATAAGAAATTATATTTTGTGATGCAAGCGTTTTTTGTTCTTTTATATAGAAACATGTCCGGGGGCGTCGGGGGTGTAGAGTTTTAGTAAAGACCTGCCAGCTCGACCTGATCCCGATGAATATCGGGAAAAGAATGCCGGCTGGTCGAAAAGATCAAATAATAATTAAAAATGAATAATGAATTTGTGTAATCTCATTGACCTTCTCCTTAAGGATCGGACAGTTTGAAATGTCAGCAGTTCATTGCATATCCCTAATATTTGGAATTTTCAAAGATCGTATATCCTTGTTCAGTGCGTCTAAATCTTTACTGGTAACAAACTGTCATTTATTACTTTTTACATAAAACAATTCATGCCGCATAAACTCGGAATTATTGTCTTTTTTTAGCAATAAATTTACAATATCTTTTCTTCTTAAATAACACACCTTATGTTGTATTTTTGATATGGACGAATGTATTTGCAATGATATGGCATGAATTTGAAAGGGATAATTTATAATGATCAATACGATTTTGTTTGATTTGGATGGTACGGTTTTACCGATGGATCTTAATGGTTTCATGCAACTGTATTTTCGCGAAATGGGTAAAATGTTCCAAGATATGATCGATGGCCGGTTGCTGGCCAAACACATTATGGAGAGCACGGCCCACATGGTGAAAAACTTAGAGGATCGCACGAATGAGGATGTATTCATGACGCGATTTTCTGAACTGATCGATGGAGATATAGATGTATATAAAAAAAGATTTGACGAATTTTATGACACCCTCTTTCTTAATGTCCGGCAAACAACTCATCAAAACGACTCTATGATCAAGGCAATTAAGCTGTTAAAGGACAAAGGCTACAATATTGTTTTGGCAACTAATCCTCTATTTCCTATGAAGGCGAATCATCATCGTATTGAATGGGCCGGATTGGTTCCAAATGATTTTTCTTACATCTCTTCTTTTGAAGGCAATAAGTACTGCAAACCGAACTTGGAATATTACCAAGAAGTTTTATCGGCGATCAACAGATTGCCAAACGAATGTATGATGGTCGGGAACGACGTGCTTGAAGATATGGTGGCTGCGAAGCTGGGCATACAAACCTATTTGATTGAGGATCATATGCTCAATACGCATGATGTTGAGATTAAAGCTGATCACAGAGGTATGTATGATGATTTTTATATCTTTGTACAAACGATGCCAAATTTGAATGTTGCCGGCAAATAAAAAACAATAATGATAATACATTCCCTCCTAAGCCTTATCTCTCAAACCGAACTTCGCCTGTCCTGCAAAGCCTGGGCGAAAGAGGAAACTTCCATACTCTAAAAGTGACGCCTGTCACCATTTATCATCCCGCTCTATAATCATTTGATAAAACTCGCCAAATACTTTAACTTATAAGATGTATTGCTTTATCGCCTTCCCTATGGAAGTGTATCAGACATTTACTTATGTGGTTCCGGACGATCTGGCAGAAAAGCTTAAACCCGGCATGCGTGTAAAAGCACCTTTCGGTTCAAGAAATCAGATCGGTTATTGTACGGAATGCTTATCGGTTTTACCCTCAAAACCTTCATATTCGCTCAAGAGCATTTCGGATATTGTCGATATACATCCTATTTTTACTCCGGAGCTTATTAGACTGATAAGCTGGATATCGGATTATTACCTTGCTCCTGTCGGGTTATGTTTCAGAGCGGCTCATCCTTCTGAGACAGGTTTTAAACGACAGCAATTTTGTTTTGTCTCGGATGACGCAAATCCCGGCGATTGGCCGGATGTTCCCCTGGGGGGACTTTCCATGCTGGATTTTGTATCTCTTCCGGCTGATACGCAAAAAAAGATCAAAGAGGGATTATCATCGGGAAGTTTATACATTGATAATATTTTCCCTAAAGTAAAGGAAGCCTCAAAGGTCAATGCTGTTAAACTTCTTGATAAGAATCTGCCGGTAACAAAACGCCAGCAGGAGGTGCTTGATCTTCTGGCCTCGCTTGATACGCCCATCGAAGAGATCCGGACGATCATGAAAAGGCTTGGTGTCTCTGCCGGCGTTATCAATAAAATGATAGAGAACGGTGTGCTTCTGAAGTGTGAAATGGAGGTCCCTGCCGATCCATTTGATCATCTTGTAATGGAAAGAAAGAGGAATGTAAAACTATCCGAAGATCAATCTGAGATCATCAGCGATATTGAATCACATTTTGATTCGTTCTATCCCGTCTTGCTCCATGGTGTCCCCGGCAGCGGTAAGACGGAAGTTTATATTGAACTTGCCAAGAAAAGACTGGCTGAGGGAAAGAATATCTTGATACTCGTTCCCGAGATCGCGATCACGCCCCAGGTTGCTGCTCGTTTCCGCTCTACCTTTGGCGAGCAGGTTGCCATTTGGCACAGCAGAATGACCGATGCCGAACGGCTTTGGACCTGGACCCAAATTCAAAAAGGAGCTATCCGGGTCGTTGTCGGAGCCCGTTCCGCGCTCTTCGCTCCCCTTAAAAATATCGGTTTGATAGTCGTTGACGAAGAACAGGAAGCTTCTTTTAAACAGGATGATCAGTCGCCGCGATATCATGCCCGGGATGTTGCGGTCATGTATGCTCATATTTTAAATATTCCCGTTATTCTCGGATCGGCAACACCCAGTCTGGAATCTTATTACCTTTCGGCCTTGCATCGTTATAAACGCCTGACTATTGATCAACGTTTCGGAAAAGCAAAATTGCCCTCGGTAAAGCTTATCAATATGCTGGATGCTCCCAGACAAGGACTCTTCAGCCGCCAGCTTATTCAAGCCATCCAAAAAACGCTGGACAAGGGAAAACAGTCCATTATTTTGCAGAACCGGCGAGGATTCAATACAGTCATGGTCTGCAGCGAGTGTAAACGCGTTCTGCAATGTCCCAGCTGCAGTGTGGCCCTCACCTATCATAAACGTCTTGATAAATTGATGTGCCACGTTTGCAATGCTACCTATGCGCCAACAAAAACTTGTCCGGAATGTAATACCGAAACACTGGAAGCCATGGGTCATGGCACTCAAAAGATCGAAGAGGAATTGCAAGCCTTATTTCCCGAAGCGCGGATCGCCCGCATGGATATGGATACGACCCGCACAAAACATGCCCATGCAAGGATATTGAACGAATTCGAGCAGCACCGGCATGATATTTTGCTCGGCACCCAGATGATCGCAAAGGGCCTCGATTTTCCCGATGTTACTCTGGTTGCCATCATCAATGCCGATACGGGTATCGGTATTCCCGATCATCGTGCCAACGAGCGATTATTTCACTTGATCTATCAGGTAAGCGGACGCAGCGGACGCGGAAAACATCCCGGAAAAGTTTTGATCCAGACATTTTCTCCCGAAGAACCCGTTATTCAAATGGCTTCAAAGCTCGAACTGCGTGCATTTTATAATCTTGAGCTTTTTCAACGAAAAACCTTGAATTATCCACCGTTCAGTCGATTATTCCTGATCAGGATCATTGGTACAAAACCGCGCGAAGTTGAAGCGGCAGCATTCAGATTATATCGATCGCTTTCATCTAAAATAGCCTCTTCCAATTGCCTGGGGCCTGCACCTTCCCCTATAGAAAGGGTCAAAGACAAAACGCGTTGGCAGATCATGATCAAGGCAGGAAGAAAAAATGATCCCAATGGGAATAGAACTGCTGCAATTATCATGAGCGCATTAAAAAACTTTAAACAAACCGAAAAAGGTGTGCGGGTAACGGTAAACCGTGATCCTATTTCATTGATGTGACAGATATGGAAAATATTTATAAACAGCTGGGTTTTCATCTTGTCAGAGAGAAACTGGCCGAATACACTTTGGGAGAAACGGCTCATGCAGGTGCTCTAAATTTGGAGTCCTTTTTGCCGCGTGATACTTATCTTCATAAACAACGCCTGCATCTTGAAATGCGGGACCTTCTTGCGCTGGACACACCTCTTCCTTTGATCGGATTTGACAGGCAGGACGAGATTTTATCCAAGACGGCAGTAAAGGGGACGATCCTTTCCGAAGAAGAGCTGTGGAATCTTGCTGATATTATCCTGCACACCCGAAGAATTTCGGCTTATTTTCATCAAAGAGAAAACAAGTATCCGGAATTGAAAAAATTGATAGCCATCTATAATCCGGATCTTCAGGCACTTGAACAAGATATTTTCAAGTTATTCAACAACGAACGCCGGATCGCGGATAACGCTTCTTCAGAATTACTGCGTTTAAGAAAGAAGATAGAAAAGATCGATCACAATATCAGGATAAAGGTCAGCCATATCGCCTCCAAATGGATGGAGGAATCCATTGCTGCCGAGGATGCCGTTGCTTTCCGAAACGGACGACAGGTCATTCCGATCAGAGCTTCAAGAAAATCCAAGGCGCCCGGCATTATTCACGATCAATCGCAGACCGGACAAACCGTTTATGTTGAGCCGATGGTTATTGTGGAAATGAACAATGATCTTTACCAGGCAAAACAAGAAGAGCGAATGGAACTCAGGAGGATCCTGCTTGAAGCAAGCGATAAGATCCGCGAGCACCTTCCGTCGATCAGATTATGCGTTGAAACGCTTGAATCATTCGATCTTATTCAAGCACACGCAAAATTTGCTCTTGCTTATGAAATGGACAAACCCCAGGAAGACAACGGCAGATTAAAGATCGTCAATGGACGGAACCTTGAGTTGAATTTTTCTACAAAACCTGTGCCTCTTGATCTGGAATTGCCCGAAGGCAAGTGCGGAGTTATTATCACGGGTCCAAACGCCGGGGGAAAAACAGTAACGCTTAAAACGATCGGCCTTCTTGCTGTCATGAATCAGGCAGGATTTCTTCTGCCTTTTGAAGCATCCTCCACTCTTCCGGAATACGACATGGTCTTTGTTGATATCGGTGACGGGCAATCCATTGACGGGGGGCTTTCGACGTTTTCATCTCATATTTTATCTTTGAAAAACATTGTAGAGAACGCAACTGAGAAAAGCCTTGTTCTGGTTGATGAGCTTGGCACAGGTACGGATCCGGATGAGGGAGCCGCGATCGCCGAGGGGTTGTTAAAAGTGCTTAGCGAACGGGGCGCTACGGTTATAGCCACCACGCATCATGGCTCTTTAAAAACCCTCGCCTTTGAATCCCCACATTTTGAAAACGGCAGTATGAGTTTTAACGATAAAAACCTCGAGCCAAACTATAAATTCATTATGGGCATCCCCGGTTCATCTTATGCCATTGATATCGCTCAAAGATATCAATTGGACGAACGTGTGATCTCCCATGCAAAAGAACGTGTCGGTAAACAACGTGAAAAACTTGAGCGGCTGATCGTTGATCTTCAACGTAAGATATCAAGATACGATACTCAGTTAAAAGAAAGCAAACAGCGAGAAAAAGATTACAAAGAAAAACTTTCATATATCAACGATAAAAAAAACGATATCGATCATAAATTTAAAAAAGCCGAAAAAGAGGCCGTTAAGCGGGCCGAAAGCATGATCGCAGATATGCGGAAAGAACTTGAGGCCAGTATTAAGCAGATCCGGGAGCAACAGGCAAGCAAGAATGCGATCCGCCAGGCGCAGAGCGTATTCCGTGAGGCAAAAGAAACCTTGGTTGAAAAACGCGAAGCACCGATTATTGAAAAAACCACCAAAACTTTAAAGATCAGAGATCTGAATGTCGGTATGGACGTTTATGTGCCGACAATGGGCCAAAATGGAAAAATAGTTGAGATCAACCAAAAAACAAAAAAGATTTGGGTAGACGTAGACGGTTCAAGGCTCAGGCTGCAATGCGATTGGCTTGAACCTGCTCGTAAAACCAAACAAAAGGGAAGACCTGAA
>CAYVLJ010000009.1:0-18114 GCA_964452375.1 uncultured bacterium
TCCATCATATCGAACCAAACCTTCATTTAATATCCACAAATTTCCTTCACTGTCAACCTCCATATCCCAAATATTCGCTGAATCCACCAAACATGAGTTCGTATGATCAAATACTTCAGTACTCCCATCGGGATTAATTTTTACCAATCCATACTGATCGCGTATGATGCCTGCCCAGGCTGTGCCGTCATCTTCTATTGCCAAAGAAACAATAAATTGACCGTCCAATAAAGTATCTACTTGATTGATCGTACCGGCAGGAAAATTGATCAGACAAGATACGCAAAGGAGAATAGCAGATAATAGAATTAATACCTTCTTCATTTTATCACCCATGTTTATTCTTATAAATTTTTAAACAATACAAGATAAAAAAAAACAAACCAATTTCAAGTAATTAATTATTAATAATCTGCGGAAATCTGCGAAATCTGCGGAAAGTCTTCTTCGCATTTATTCTTTGGAATATCAAGGAGTAAATGTAAATTTATGGTCGAATTGAAAGGAACAGCATGAACCAAGATAAAGTCGAAAAACTCATACATGAATTGCTGACGGAACTGGGCGAAGATCCGGGTCGTGAGGGATTGATCAAAACACCCAAACGTGTAGCTCGCGCATGGGAATATATGACACAGGGTTATGGAAAAGATATTAATAAGGTTATTAACGGAGCGCTTTTTCATGACAATGCACGAGGCATGGTCATCGTACGGGATATTGAGTTTTACAGCATGTGCGAGCATCACCTTCTCCCCTTTTTCGGCGTGGCGCATGTCGGCTATATTCCCGACAAGAAATTGCTGGGCATCTCCAAGATCCCACGCATTGTAGATATGTTCGCCCGGCGCCTGCAGCTGCAGGAACGCCTGACCCAGCAGATCGCAGACACCCTGTTCGAGATACTGGAACCCAAGGGATTGGGCGTAGTAATGGAAGCCCGTCACATGTGCATGCAGATGCGCGGCGTTGAAAAATCTCAATCCCTGACCACAACCTCGGCTGTTCTCGGCGAATTCCATGATGATGCAGAAACGCGGGAAGAGTTTTTGAGGATGATATCGAAAGAGGTTTAAGCGTTTAGTCGTTTAAGCGTTTAAAAATTAAAATATCTAAACGTAGAATTACTGAAGAGTTGAAATATTGAAAATTTGAGCTCAGGATCTGGGCTCTTTTTTTTACTATGACCTAAAGGGAAAATATTCCATTTATAATCCATAATTCATCATTTATAATTTCTTCTCAGGCCAATTCCCGTTCATAATTAAATGTCGACACCGCCTCTTCACCCTGACGGGCATGGGTCAGATCCGTGAAAGTGGAAACGGGCGGCAGTTCATCAACAGGCAGAGCAAAGACCTTTTCAGGATAAAGCGTGGTTAAAACATGACCTTTTTCAATCGTAAAACCGGCTCCACGCGCATCGGTGATCTTTCCTTCAACCGATAATTTGGCACGCGTTTCAAGAATTGGCAGTCTGCCGTAAACATAGAGCTCTACATCATCAGGTTTTTGCTCGATCAAACGTATCAGTATCTCTTTTTCTAACTCAACCCATAGCTGTGCTCTGTTCACACCCCATTCTTTCAAGGTTTCAATGCTCAAGCGGTTTGTGAGCGGTAAGGGAAGCCCCGTATTGATCTCGATATTTTTCAGATCTTTAAGCAGTTCAAATTGGTAAAGCGAGGTCACTCTAAAATTCCGAACTCCTGAGGCATAAGCTTGTAATATCTTATTTTTCAGGTCATTCAAACCTGTTTCGGGACAAAAAAGAGGTAAAATAAATTCTTCTCCGGCGTTAGCCTCTCCATAGCGAGCAGTACGATCCGAATTTATGTTGATCTTGCCTTTTACAGCCACTGTATTAAGGATCTTTTTCTTTGCTTCACGGGGCATTGGGATTTCAATAACAGGAATAGGATCAGGTATATAGGTTTCCACCAGCCAGTCATCAAAAGCTTGTCTGAATTTCCGAACATCCCGTTGTGACACGAAATACTCGCCGTCTAGCTTGACCGACACACGCTTGATACCCAAGATGTCGGTCCCTGCCTTAAGAAATTCTTTTTCAAACGTATTCGCTTCAACGGCATGTTTTTTAGCTTCAGGAAAATCCGTAGCAGTCTCCCAGAACGGCAGATTGGGGTGATGTTTGACGCTTGCACGCATAAATTTATCATTAATTTCGATATCAAGGTCCAGATTATGTTTTAAGGCCGGCAACTGATCGATCAAGCGGGTGTACTCCTTGACGGAAACGCCGGTCTTATAGACCATACCGTCCTCTGGTACCTGTTTATTGCAATGGATAAAACCTTTTTCTTTATTGCCCAAACGGGTTGCCGGCTGATCGTTTTTTGAGATCTTGGTTACGGTAACAGCAGGACCTTCCATGCCGCTTTTGGGCTGGATGCGGATCTTATCTCCAAGTCTGACCGGCTGGGTCGCCAGCATCTCAAATCCGCTCTTTTTAGCGCTCAGCACATGGCCTACCTGTTTCCCGGATACACCCAGGCGTTCTGACTCGATGAGATCGCCGTATTTTTCCTTATCATAAAAACCTGTGGACCATTTGCGCCCGTAGGCCTCGGACAACAGGGCTTTTGCCTCAGATAATTTGTTTTTAGCTTCATGATCATCAGCGTCCAGCATCATACGGTAGGCTTTGACAGTTGCGGCAACATAATCCGATTTTCGCAAACGTCCTTCTATCTTCAGGGATTCGACTCCAGCTTCTTTCAGTCGAGGGATATCTTCCAGCATATACAGATCCTGTGTGGAGAAAAAGAAGCCGTTCCCTTCTTTGGAAAAATACCGTCTGCGACAAGGCTGTTTGCACTTGCCGCGGTTGCCGCTGTGTCCCCCCATCCATGAGGAAAAAAGGCATACACCGGACAATGAACAGCATAGCGCTCCGTGAATAAAAACCTCGAGTTCAAGTTTTGAGTTATTTTTGATCTCAAGCAGCTCTTCCATGGTAACCTGGCGTTCCAGGATCACGCGATCAATACCCATTTTTTCCGCTATGGCAATGCCTGCGGAATTATGAATGGCCATTTGGGTTGATGCATGAACGGGAATATGGGGAAAATATTTCCTCATCAAACGAACGACACCGATATCCTGAGCGATCACAGCATCGGGTTGCAAACGGGTAATGCGATAGAGCGTATTGACGGCCTCTTCGATCTCATTTTCTTTTACAAGAGTATTGAATGTCAAATAGACCTTTTTGCCATCTTTATTGGCATAAGCCATCAGTTTACCGTAATCTTCATATGTGAAATTTTCTGTTCGTTCGCGGGCATTGAATTTTCCCAGTCCGGCATATACGGCATCAGCACCGTTTTCAAACGCCGTGATAGCGGCATCAAGGTTACCGGCGGGAGCGAGGAGTTCGGGTGTGTTTTTCATGGAAATAATTTAGAGTTATTTCTTCATTAAAGAAAGTTTATTACTCTGACTTATGAATGAAATGGTGAAGAGACGGAGCAGTGCTCCGTCTTTCCGAAGTTCTTTAATTATAATCCCTTACGATCTACAGCTTCTTTCAACTGTATAAGCGCCTTCTTCAGCGTCCTCCGGCACGTTCCGATATTCATGCGCATAAAACCTTTTCCGTCATCGCCGAACATAGCGCCGTCGTTGAGTCCGAGATGTGCTTCATTGACAAAGAAATCAACGAGTTCCTCCTGGCTCATTCCCCATGCGCTACAGTCCAGCCAAAGTAAAAAAGTGCTCTCGGGTTTTCCAATTTTGATCGAAGGTATGTTCTTTTTGATATAACTGACAACAAAATCAATATTCTCTTCCAAAAAAGCCAATGTTCGTTTCAACCAGGGTCTTCCCTTTTTATAAGCTGCTATCAAAGCGGCATCACCGATAATATTTCCGGAACAAATATGTAATGATCTTGGGATATAGCGATACCGTTCTCTTAATTCTTCATTTTTAATAATGATCTCTGATGTAGCAAATCCTGCAATATTGAATGTCTTGCTGGGTGCCATGCAGGTGATCGTTATATTTGATAATTCTTCCGATAGACTGGCAATGGGAATGTGACGGTACGGTTGGTACACGATATCGGCATGGATTTCGTCCGACACGATCAGGATATCGTTCTCCAGACAGATCTTGCCCAGTGCGGTTAATTCTTCTTCGGTAAATACGCGTCCGCTGGGATTGTGAGGATTGCACAAAATGAGCATCTTGGTTTTTGAAGTAACCTTCTTTTTTAGATCATCCAGGTCCATTGTATAGCGGCCGTTATCATATTTAAGCGGATTTTCCACCAGAGTGCGTTCATGGTTTTTGACCGCATCGAAAAAGGGCGGATATACCGGTGTTTGGATAATGACCTCATCACCTTTTTCCGTTAAGGTCATAACGGCAATGTTGATGGCCGGAACGATGCCCGGCGAGCAGGTAATCCAATCTTTATCGATCTCCCAATCAAAATTTGTCTTGATCCAGGAAATGATGGTTTTGAAAAAGCACTCATTGTGAATAGGATAACCGTAGACAGGGTGTTTGATCCTTTTCTTTAGAGCTTTTCTGACCTCAGCAGGCGCCGGGATATCCATATCGGCAACCCATAAAGGTATGACGTCTTTGGTTCCGAATACTTCTTCCAGGGCATCAAATTTTAAACAATCCGTATTATAGCGGTTGATCTTTCTTCTAATCATCTCGCATCCTGTCGTTTTAACTTATATTAAAGAGTGAATATACAAATAATGACCGCAAAATTAAATGTTTTTTCGGACAGTTTTTCACTTTTATTTACTTTTACATTGTTATAAATTTTCCCATGATAAAAAAACACCTTCAATCAATTTTAAAGAAGAATATTGTCGTTATCGGTGATGTTATGCTCGATGTTTTCTCAACCGGGAAAATAGATCGCCCGTCTCCCGAAGCAAATATTGATATTCTTGATCTTCAGAATTTTGACGAAAGACCCGGCGGTGCCTTGAACGTATGCCTTAACCTTGTCTCACTCGGAGCCAGCACGGAGATCTTCGGCGTGATCGGTGATGATTTCGAAGGGTTTCGTCTTGAGTATCTTTGCGATAAAAATAACATTACTAGAACAGCGCTTTTCAGAGAAAAAGGCAGACTGACAACTACCAAAACCCGTTATTTTAATCAGGAAATACCACTGCTTCGGGTTGACAGGGAATTAAGAACACCCATCAGTATGGACATGGAAGATATTCTCCTAAAAGAGATTAGACGTTCAATGGATGTCGCGGATGCATGCATCCTTCAGGATTACAATAAAGGTGTTTTGACACCAAGGCTGATCGCCGAGGTTATGGATCTTGCCAAAAAGAAAAAGGTTCCTGTGTTCGTCGATCCAAAAATCGATAATATTGAATTGTTTGATAAAGCTTTTCTGTTAAAACCTAACAGACATGAAGCTGAAAAACAATTGGGATATGAGATCAAAGATCTGGAAACCGCAAAATCTGCGGCTAAAACATTACATGAACGCTTCTCTTGTACCAATCTGCTATTGACGCTTGGATCCGAAGGTATGATCCTTCAAAATAACTCCCAATTATTGCACATTCCGGCAAAACCCATTGAAACGGCCGATATAACAGGTGCAGGCGACACGGTCATCTCTGTGGTCGCAGGGCTGTATGCCACAGGTATGCCTATCGAAACCTGTGTTCAATATGCCAATCAAGCTGCGGCTTCAATTTGTAAACATCATGGAGTGGTTGCGGTAGTCCCTGACATGTTGTTTTGAGCGTTTTTCTATTTGGACGGACACCCTCCTACGTTCTGCGAACTACGGAAGGGCAGGCATGGGTCCGACCCACACAATAGTGCTTTAATATTTCTCTCTTATCAAATATATTTCAACTACTTCAACCATATCAACCTTATTCAACCTTGATAAAAAAACTATTGCAGTTTCAATTGCTTTTAGCTTATATTAACGGGCTTTATATGGTGGATGTAGCTCAGCAGGTAGAGCGCTTGGTTGTGGCCCAAGTGGTCGTGGGTTCAAGTCCCATCATTCACCCTCCCGGGGCCCAGTGCCCCGCTTTCACTTGACATATAATTGTACATTCGGGGCGTGGCGCAGTCCGGTTAGCGCGCCTGCTTTGGGAGCAGGAAGTCGGAAGTTCAAATCTTCTCGCCCCGACAATTAAGGGCAAGATGAAATTCCTTGCAGGAAGTCGGAAGTTCCCCCAAAGGGGTCCCTGTGGGAAAATCTTCTCGCCCCGACAAGAACATATTGAGCCCCGATAGCTCAATTGGATAGAGCAACGGTCTTCTAAACCGTAGGCTACAGGTTCGATTCCTGTTCGGGGTACAATTCAGTAGACAGAATGCGGAAGACAATGCTCAGAAGATGGCAAACTTTAGCATATTGGTTCGATTTTTATCCTCCGAAGCTCAGTATGAGCGTAGGAGGACCTGTTCGGGGTACAATTCAGTAGGCAGAATGCAGAAGACAGTACTCAGAAGATGGCAAACTTTAGCATATTGGTTCGATTTTTATCCCCCGAAGCTCCAAAGGAGCGAAGTTGGATAAGGAGTAACCGGACGGTTGCTTTTTTTATTCCGGTGGATTGTTTGTAATGAACCTTAGTTCTGCCAGTTCACGACCTATCTGTTGAATGCCGTTCAGTATCTTTTCCGTTTGTTTTTTTGAGGGTTTTTTATGTCCGCGAATATATTGGGATAATAAAGTGGGATTCATTTTTATCTTTTCTGCTAAAAATTTTGCGTTCAATACTTTGTAGTATTTAAAGAATTGGACAAAGTCGATCTCAAATACTACATGATAAGAATCCAAGGGCTTATCTTCATAGTACAGATCAATAGCTTCCTGTGCATTGTCTTGTAATTCCGCCATTGATTCTCCAGATGTAAAAATCGGATAATCTTCAGCATATGCAGAAAAACCCGTATTTGTTTTTTCTAGTATCATTTTAATTTTTTTCATATTGGATACCTCAAATTAATCCGGCTTGCTTTTTGATCTTCATTTCCATTCCTTTTCCCATTTCCCTACTGCCATGGTCAGCAAAAATTATGGTATTAGGATTAGCATGATGCCTCAACTTAATATGCGAACCCTTTTGACTTACTTTAAACCAACCATTTTTCAATAAGAATCTGAGCATTTCAGAATATTTCATTTTTCGTCCCACTTTTACAATAAGGTAAATTATTATTTACTTTTTAGCAAGATATAGATTGTGATTTATGCTTATCTCAATTATGTGTGATATGTATCACAAAAATATGATATGCAAAAAAACCAAGATGGCTTATCGGAAAAGTGGAAATTGAAAGTTTTAGCTAATATCCAAAAAACGGATCGGTAATGATCTTTGAAGTCTTTATTGAAACTGCTTTAAGCTTTTTGCGTGTATCCGAAAGCATTTTTGGAGTTCCGGAGATATAGTAATAAGCTTTATTTCCAAATTCAGTCGCAGCATTTTTTAAAATGCGCGAACTTTCTTCTTTTGACTGCACAAAATGTGTTTTGATGCGCTGGTCTTTGTCCGCAATTTTTTCAATTGTATTTTTGTAGAGGAAATTATTCCTTGCGCTATAGATCAGTGTCACAGAACGCTCATTGCCTTTTTCAAGTTCTTTCAATAAGGCTCGTATGGGAGTGATCCCGATCCCGGCTGCTATCAGGACAATGGGAGACGTCTCATCCTGCAGTGTGAACCAACCGAAAGGGCCCCGAAGGCGAATGGTATCACCCGGACTTAAATTGCGCATGATATGTTTAAAAGAAGACGGTTCCTCAGCAATACGGGTAGCTATCTTTAGAACACCTTCTTCCGGAATGGATGCAATTGAGAAACCGCGAAAACGCTTTCCTTTTACTCCTTTTCCGGGTAAAGTAAAAGCACCGTGCTCGCCCGGACGCCAAATTTCCATGTTTTTTGTAGAAAAGTCAAATTCGACAACATCTTCCTCAAATTTAGTCATTTTGACCAACTCGATATCCTGCTTCCTGAACAATCCTTTGAAATCACTTATTTTCATATATTCCTTTTAGTTACACTAATAAAACTTATTGAGCCAGTGAGCAGAGGAGTTTTCTGTCATTGGTTTCGACAGTAACTATTCCCGTGTCAACTTTCCGTCTTCATGATCATAAATGATCGGTTTGCCGGTGGGGATCTCAAGTTTGAGAACTTCTTCCTCACTGAGGCCATCGATATACATGACGATAGAGCGCAGACTGTTTCCGTGAGCCGACACGAGCACACATTTACCTTCAGCCAATTCGGACATGATTCGTTCTTTGAAGAACGGAATTGTACGTCCAGCCGTATCTTTCAAGCATTCGCCGTTTGGGGGCGGTACATCGTAGCTGCGCCGCCATTGATGCACCTGCTCTTTACCATAAACTTCGGCAGTTTCAGCTTTGTTCAATCCCTGCAATTCACCGTAATAGCGTTCATTGAGATGCCAGTCGCGATAGACGGGAATAATATTCTTTTTCATTTCCTCACTGTATATAACCGCCCATTTGTTCATTTTCCCATCATCATGGATCACAACGGGAGTTTTGTCAGAAGCATTTTGTGCGAGTGCGATCATGGCTGTTTCAATAGCCCTGACCTGAACAGATGTAAAAACAAGATCAAAATTTACTTCAGATAATTCTTTTCCGGCATTGATCGCCTCATCAATACCATTAGGCGATAAGGGAACATCCACCCAACCGGTAAATACATTCTTTTTATTCCAGACTGATTCTCCGTGACGGAGCAATACGAGTTTTGACATATGTTATCCTTTTGGTTTTTCGTCTAAATATAACTGATTCATTTTCAATTATCAAAATTCAATCGTTTTTTTCATCTCATGTTCCATAAAAGTGGAATTTGATATAATAAAAAAACGGGATAAACTATGTTATCCCGTATAAATCAGCATTGTTGAATTGAGATTAGAGTTTTAGCTTCCTCAGATCTTCTTTCATGCGATCTATATCCAATAACCAATCCTCTATCTCCTGCTCGTGTTCCAGCTCTTCATTAAGGATCTGTGTTGCGATCTGATGCGTAACGTGGTCTTTACCATTGGTAAAATCGGCGATTTCCTTATATCGCTGGATGGCACATCTTTCTCCGTTGAGATTCTGTTTAAGAATGGCTTCTACATATGGATCTATAGGCGCCTCATAATCACAACGGGCAAATTTAGTCCAATCGGTGGGAGACAAAACAGGCTCACCATCCAACTGAACAATACGATCTGCAACAAGAACGGCGTGATTCAATTCCTGATCCGCATGGATCAACAATTCGGGTTCGACCTCACTCCGCATGGGTCCTTCCATCACGCGGGCACCGATCCAATACTGGTAATAAGCCAGCCACTCTTCACATAATGCCTCGTTCAGCATCTTGATCAGTTTCTTTACATCAAGATCTAAGATTTTAACTCCATGTTTACCCATGACTTACCTCTCTTTCTTATATTGATCTTTTAAGGTTGATGTTCTTCATTTTTTATCATCTTTCTTGCCTGATAACTTTGTTAATACAACGCCAAATAGCATTGCGGCTATTATCAATATCAAGGCATAATCTTTAATAAAAGTCATTTTCGTAAATTCATTTATTATAACTAAAATGATTGTAACAATTATAATTCCAATTGCAGGGACAAAATAATTTTTCATGGCTATTACATTTATTATTTTGAGTGAGTTTTATTATTTCAATATTGAAACATAAAAAAAGCCAACCGAATTTTCAAATATTATTTCCGGAGCGGTCCGCAATCCAATTTTCTTACAAAGAAAAAACTGACAAGCACCATTACAGAAATACCTATGAAAACAGCGTGATAACCTAATGTTGTGATCAGCGATCCGGCGATCAGCGGGAAAATGGTGGTCAGAATGGTCCCCGCACCCGATATACCCGTATATAATACGCGATTTTCGTTTGTTGAGATCTCCATCAGCACACCGGCATCCCCGATGCGATACATCGCGACGAACATTCCGGACAAGATAAAAAGATATTGATAAAACGTCGGATGATCTTGTAATAACAAAGCTATTATCGGCAACGCTGCTCCAAGGAAAAGATTATAGGAAAGTAATTTACGGTAATTAATTTTGCTGGATATTTTATAAAAAATAAGGCTGGCGGTTAACATACCGATCGTTCTGAACAACAATAAATTACCTATCAACGTAAAAGAAAATTCAAAATTATCTTTAGCATATAAGATCAAAAAAGGTAAAATGCTTATACCCAGTCCCATACTATTTATAATTAAAAGATAATTTCTCAAATTTGAGTTCTTCTTGATCTCACCGGGAATCATTTTAATAAAGGATAAAAGGCCGTCCTTGTGCACGGAACCTGTCCTAAATTCCTTAAGATTCCAAAAACCAAGACTTGCAACCAGTAAGAGGATACCTGCAAACAGAAAGAGCAGAGAGTAATTTTGAGGATAATCCACACGTTTGATCAGCTCTCTGACAATAAGTGCAGACGCAAATATGCCGATGCTGTTAATGGTTTGTTTGATCGAAAAGAATTTCTTACGACTGCTTTGAAGGACCGATTTTCCAAAAATATCGTTGTAGGAGATCCCCGCGTATGAACCGCTTAAAGCAAAAAGCGTGATCAGTATGAAGAACATGATAATGATAAGTTCACCCGAAAACCGGGAGGAATAATAGAACAATGCGGCCAAAGAAAGTAAGGAGAGAACCCTTACGTTTATAGCCCCCAGAAGAAAAGGTTTTTTACTTTCTTTTGCTGCCAATCTGGATGCAAAGATCAACTGGAATATCTTAGTTCCACCAAGCATAATGGCTGTTAACAGGCCCAGATGAAATGCTGTTCCACCGGCTTTAATGAGCATGGAGGGAATGATGGTATCCACATCCATAAAATTGCTTGCCAATGCAAGAAAAACCGCATGCCAAAGAAAGCTCCGGACATTTACTTTGGAATCATTATGTGAAAGCTCCATCGCGACCTTTCATAATATTATTTTGAATATACAACATCTAAAGGAAATTATGAATTATGAATTATGAATTACTGCTGTCCAAACCAATTTCCACGATGGCAAAAAGGTTATGGGTTTGGGGTTAAGAGGGTTAGAAGTTAAGAAGGTCATTAGGATAATAATTCTCAGTAGGTTAATACATCCTAAAAAGTATTATCGTTAAAAGTGTAGGGACAAGGCATGCCTTATCCGTGATAATAATTTATTCACCACTCACCTTTTTAACACTATTCAATCTTCCCTACTTCGCCTTGCGAGCTAAGAAGGGCAAGTAACCTTAATCTTCGAAGCCCTTCGAATCCGCCGAATAGCGGAGAAGCAGGTCGTAGTAGATCAACTCTCTCTTATCTTTCTGATCGATACGACGCTCGAAACGATCGCTAACAGGGCAAAGGCCGGAATAATGAATATGGGCGGGATGATATTTTGTCCCTGCAGTCCCATCGCAATGAGCTTGGCTGTCAGGGCCGTCATCATCAAGGAAAGAAAAACCGTATAGACCGGAACCAGCAAATAACCCAAGGCTTTTTTCTTTCTCAGCAGGATAGCAGAAACCAGACAGATCGGCAGCAGAAGTCCCAGGTCCATACCCTGAACGATCAGGGTTGTATAATGATTGAGCCCCTCGGGATACAAACTGCCGTCCAGAAGCGGCGGCAGGATCACGCTTAACCAAAGCAGGGCGATCATAACCACATTGAAGATCAGGAAACCCACAGAAAAACGCAGCGGTTTCTCCGTGGAATAAGAGGATTTCAGTTTCTCAACATCAAAAGAGAGCAAAGTGGTCGCCAGAGCAAAAAAGCTCAGCGAAAGCAATGCTGCATAGGCCAGAAATAAATAATTGTACATCGCCATCACAAGATAGAACAGATATGTCACAAAAAAGTAACCCAGTGTTCCGGATAAAACCAAACGCCAACGTAAAGAACCCTTAAGAGTCCCGATCAATCCGATAATGAGCAGCGGGATCCCGGCGAACAGCGTGATATAATCCTGGGCAATGCCCTGAATGGCCACATCATTGGACATATGTTTATAGATACCTTGACCATAGATCGTAATCGTTTTGCCGCGAATGGTTTCGTAGTTATAATTTCCTTCCCCATCGTCAGTGAAAACACCAAAAGAAGCGGCAATGGCAGATAAGACGATGATCAGAATAACAAGGACTGAAAGCATTTTAGCTTGAGGCATAGTACCCTCCATATGATCCTACTTATTGACAATAAATGTAAAAGCCCAATCACTTGAGCCAATACTTAAATATTTAAAAAATAATCCCAGCTTGATCTTTACCTTCATCTAAATCTTAATCTTTATCCTTCAATTCAATAAATCTGTCATAAACACCCACATACATTATCTTGGTTTCATCGATTTCAATAGTAAAGATAGAGAAAAGCACATAATTTTTTCTAATTGTAACAGATTTTAGCAGGGGTGATACTATAAGGTTCTTAAAAGCGCCTTCAACAATTGTTTCTGAATTTTTAATGGATTGATTGCTGACCCAATCATAAAAATCGTTCTTGGTTGGATTGGAAATAACCGCATATACAATTGCAACCAGCAGAATGATCCTGATAAGTCTGTTCGGGCTGGGTCTTCTTCGTTTTTTACTCATGCGGAAATATAAAATTATTTTACTTCAAATTCAAAGAGCAAATCGCGATCGGGCAGAAAATCCTCTCGTTGCCATAGATAAAGCAGAGAGTTCTCCAATTTGATCTCAGAATCCGGTTCAATGGAGAAGAAGTTCATCGATATATTTTCCGGTACTTCCAGTTTATACTCCACCCTTCCCAGGGATTCCTGCCAGCTGTGCGTGGACATGAGGATATAACGCGCAATATTAGAGTAAAGGTGTTGTTTGTAGGAGATCAGCACCGGTGTATCGTCATCGGCTTTCACAACAAAACGGATGGATCGGGTATTCTTCAGGGATTTGAATTCGATCTCCTCTTCTGTTTGCATATCCAGCACCCTGATATCATAGGGATCACCCATTAACTCTTCTTCAGGAAAAGGATAAAGAATTGAGTATTTGCCCGGATCCTCCGTGCTGAAATAATAGATGCCGCTGACCGTGAAAACGGAATCGGCGATCCCGAAGCTCAGATCTTCTTCCGTGAAATGCAAGCCGGACCTTGCAAAGCAAAGTCCGGAAATAGCCACAACAAAGATAATAAATTTACATCTTCTCGTCATTTCAAGATCTGCAGCTTTTTTGTCGCCAACACGTCACTTCCCTTTTGCAAGGACATTACATAAGAACCTTGGGGCAGATGCGCGCAGTCGTAGCGGAATTGTTTAGCGCTTGGTATAAATGAGTCCACCTTGCGGCCGTTCAGGGCGTATATATTCACTCTCATTGCAGAAGCCTCGACATCAGTATTATCAATAAAGAACCGAGTGTAAGAAGATGCGGGATGCGGGTAGTTGTTGAATTTGATAGTGTTCTGGATGACGGGTGTTATTGAGGATATGAGCTGATGAATGTCCATTTCAATACTATCACCCGGTTCAAGATCAAATACCAAATTCTGGATATTGATATATTGCCATTGTCCCTCAATAGGATAAATACGAATTGAATCAGCATAATAATATCTTGAAGGCATTTTATATTCATAATATCCATTCGTATCTACATGTCCAGTGAAGGCCGCCGTTTCAAGATAAAGACTTTTATTATTTATCGGGTTATCATTACTGCAATAAAAGTATCCATAGATTTTACCCAACCCTCCCTCATAAGTATTTATTGATCCAAGCGTAGGAGTATCATCTTTAAAAAATGGAGGATATTTTCCGGAAACCGCTAAGGACTGAGTCGCATCAATGTTATGTAGATAAGATCCGGGATAATCTCCAATTTTTACATAATAGGTATAATCCTGATCTTCAGATGAAAAAAAAGTCACTTGAATTCGATCATTGTTTCTATCGAATTCAAGACTATCGGATAAATCATCTGGTGTAATCAATATATATCCCGTTGAATCATCTCTATTGATATTAATTAATTTTTCAGATCCGAATCTTCCTTCAATACAAACACTATCCCAATAACTGAACATAGAATATTCATCACCAATTTCCATAATCCAGTTCTTCGGGGTCATAATTTGTATCTCAGAAATATATGCTCTGGGATCTATTGGATTAGCACAAAGCAATGAAAACAAAATAATGAATAATACTATTAACCGTTTCATAACCCGCTCACTTTTAAGATATTTATTTGATATGTCAACTTATCAAATCATTTTGAAAGTGTCAAGCGATTATTATGTAAGATGTATGACTTTATGAATTTTATTAAATAGACATTTCAAAGAAAAAGAAGGTTAATCTACTACGCCCTACTTCTCCGCTATCGGCCGATTCGAAGGGCTTCGGAGATTAAAAAGCGTTGAAGCGATGAAAATCAGGGGTCTGGGGTGTGGAAAACGATAAACGCCTGTCCACCGAAGCTTTATACGAAGGTTGAATAAACGATAAATCGAAGATTCACCGTAGCCTTGGCGAAGGTGAACGATAAACAAAGTTGTAAATCACATATCCATAAAGCAAACAAAATATGTCATCCCGGAAAGCGAAACAAAGTGGAGCTTATCCGGGATCTGTTTTAATGCTTACAGCAAACATAAATTCGATCGTTAATTCGTTTAGATCCCGGATAAAATCGAAGTAACGATTTTTCCGGGATGACATCATTTTGGTTTTCTCAGCGCTCAGTGCTCTTTTTATAAATCCTCGCCGCATCCCCATCGGGTTGATAGCCATTGCCGATGTACTCCCAATCGTAGCGTTCGTAAAAGGTTGTGTGATCAGTCGAAAGATAAACGGTTTTGTAGCCGACACGTTTTGCTTCTTGCAGGGCGAAATCCAGGAGCTTGCCGGCAAGACCTTGCGTCCGTTCGCTTTCTTCCACGAACACGCCGCAGATCCAGGGGTAAAGGTCGTGGCGGGATATAAGGTCATTAATGATAAGTCCGCAACAGCCTATAATGCTTTTCCCTTTTAAGAGGACAAAGAACTGCGGCAGATCATCATAGTTAGAATTCTTGATCGCATCTTCGATGAAGTTGTAATTGCTTTCTCTTCCCCATTTGCTGTGGTAATAGGCGATGGCTTCATCCACTCCGCAGGGATGATCGTGCATGCGGACAATTCTGTAATAATCGTTCATTTCATTCTCATTTCAGTTTAAGTCTTATTTATCGTGAGTATTTTTTGATAGTTGATAAGTTTATGGGTTTATGGGTTTATGGGTTGATAGTTGATGGTTGATAGTTAATGGTTGATAGTTGATGGTTGATAGTTGCCTGCCGGCCGTAGCAAGAGCGAAGGCTGGATGGGTTGATGAAATAGAAGCTTGAAATGTTGTCCTTTTGTCAGGCGAAAGATATTTCACCCCTGCTACAGAAATAAATCCTGATGACATTATCAACCCCTCGCCTCTTTTTCCATCTGACTCTCCTTCTTATCCTCTCACCTTCTTACCTTCTCATCTTCAAAATTTAAGCTCTAAGCGTCTTTTTCATATTCCTGCTTAAGTTTGGAGAACATCAGAGTGTTTCTCATGGTATCGCGATACTCGTCATACATGTCTTCCCGCAAGGTGCCTTCGTAGGTATATCCGCAAGCACGAATAACCTTAGCCGAAGCTTCGTTCAGGGCATCGCAGGTTATCTGGATGCGATGTAAATTCAATTCCTCAAAGCAATATTTTTCTAGAATAAGCACGGCTTCTTTCATATAACCTTTTCCGGTAGCATCCTTGGTCAGCCAGTAACCAAATTCCCCTGATTTGTTTTCTTTTGAGATCTTAAAGACCTGGATATTGCCGATATATTGACCGCTTTCAGAGATAAAAATACCATACTCCACACGATCACCGGTTTCTACATGCGGTTCCTTGGCTTTCAGGTAGTTCAAAACACTTTCAATGGAATCGTCGTTCTTTTCCCAGGGACAAAAGGGGCGTAAATGGTCACGACTGGCATCCACCGCCCTGAAAATAGTCTCTGCCATCTCGGGGTTGGGATGGGTTTGCCTTAAAATGAGGCGGGGACCCTGGAGTTGTTCTTTGAAATTTATCATATTTTCCATAATAATGAGACGCGATGAATCGCGTCTTTACATTTTTTAAAATTTAAGGTCGTTTCATGGCATGGCGAAAAGCCAGAATGGCCATAACGAACAGCACCGCAGCATAGATACAGACGACCCAAAAAGAAGATGCATATTCCGAAAAAGGCAGGTCCTTCAAGGCAGCGCGTGAAACATCCACAGCATGCGCAAAGGGAATAGCATAGCCGATCTTCTGGAAAATACCTCCAACCATATTCAAATCCATCCACGCACCGCAGAACAGTCCGATCATCGTAACCAGTAATGATCCCGCTCCGGCAACTTGATTCTCTGTTAGAAGAGAGCCCAGGATCATTCCCAAGCTCACACAGATCAATTCTGTGAGCAGGATCACAAAAATGACAAACAGTAAATTATGATAAACGGCTCCCAAAAATCCACCGATCACAAAGACAACAATGGTTTGCATCAGGGCAAAAGGAAGAAAGGGTGCCATATAGGAAATGATATAATCACTGGCTTTCAGGGGCGTAGTGAACAAACGGATCAGGAAAGCGTTCTTTTTGTCTTTTGAAAGCAGCATGGCGGAAAACATGATCGTAAACGCCATTCCAAAGATCACAACACCCGGCACCAGTTGCTGAGGAGAGAACATTTCCATGGGTTGGCGCTTATATATCGAAGTAAAAAGCATAAGCATGACAAGAGGCATAACCAATCCTAATAGCATCGAAACAGGATCTCTATATACTTCTTTCATATTGCGATCTGCCAATCTTAAGAATCTCATGCTGTTACCTCCTCTCCTGTCAGTTTAAGAAAGACTTCGTCCAATGTAGGTTCCTCCCAATTGATGCCATTGATCTCAATTTTATGTTTTTTTAAGATATCCGTAATCAAGTAGATATCCGGATCGGAGGTTTTTATAATGAGCTCTTTGTTCATAAGGACATCCATGCCTTTAGACATCAATTCCTTTATACAGGCATCCGAAGCCATATTTACCTTGATCATAATGGTCTTCTGGGATGAATGATTATTCTTGAGCTCCGAAGGAGTTCCCTGAGCTATGATCATTCCATTTTGGATGATGGCAATGCGATCTGCCAAAGCATCTGCTTCTTCCAGATAATGGGTGGTCAGCAAAATGGTTTTTTCACCTTTGAGTTTTTCAATATAATTCCAGACCGATTTACGTGCTGCAGGATCCAATCCCAGGGTGGGTTCATCCAAAAAGAGGATCAGGGGATCTGACATCATGGCCATGGCGATACTCAGACGGCGTTGGAGGCCGCCGGAGAATTTACGTGTTTGTTCTTTTCGTGATTCAAGTCCCATCAATTCCATGAGTTCCTGTGCACGTTGATGCGATACGTCTTTCGGCAGTCCGAAAACACCACCCATCAAAAGCAGATTTTCTTTCACGGTCAAATGGCCGGTAATTGCAGTTTCCTGTGGTGATACGCCGATGATCTTTTTAACTGACATTGGGGCTGTTTTAATATTATGGCCTAAGAGCTCGGCGCTGCCTTCACTTGGATCGATCAGGCAGGACAACATCTTGATGGTCGTAGTTTTTCCTGCTCCGTTCGTGCCCAAGAGCGAGAATATCTCACCTTTTCGGATACTGATATTCAATCCGTTTACGGCACGCAATGAACCAAAATTCTTGGTGAGTCCTTTGGTTTGAATTGCAATATCGTTTTGCAGCATATTAATCCTTTATTTACTGTTAAAATTCCCTGTCAAGATTTCCAATTGTTTTAAATTACTATATGCCTCTTTATTTGTTTTTCCACAAAATTCCGGATCGAATTTAAAATTGCGGCAGACCTGAGGATATTCCGGCGTATTGTACAAAGAGCAGAGATTATTTTCAAGCAGATTTACGCAAGGAACTCCGGCGGGCTTCCCATTCGGCATTCCCGGAAGCGGCGATGAGATAGAGATGACGATGCAGCAGGCGGCGCAACCTTT